>CAXTFI010000184.1:0-10054 GCA_964243255.1 uncultured Hymenobacter sp. | reverse complement strand
GGCCTTCGTCGTGGGGCACGTTCACCATCACAAACCAGTTTTCGTGGCCGGGCGGCGCGTCAGTGGGCGTTTTTTTGGAGGTGATGTTGACGTACACCGTCACGTCATCGGCCACGGTTTTCTGCTGAAAAATGGCGTCGAACTCGGCCTTGTAATCGGCCGAAAAGAAGATGTTGTGCAGGTCTAGCTCGGCAAACTCGCGGGCCACGCCCCAGTAAAAAATGAGCGCCGACGAGGAGCGCGGCTGGCTCAGCGTGCGCTCGGGCGCGGGCTGGCCGGGCAGCAGGTGGCGGTAGGTGGGCACCACATCCATGTTGCTCACTACTTGGGTGAAATCGTAGATATCGAGGTCGGTGCGCAGGCCGGTGAGGAGGTTGCCGGCCGTCAGAATCTCGCGCACCGGCTCGTTAAATCGAAACTTCACCCCAAATTCTTCGGCCAGCCGGTGCAGGCTCTGGGCAATGGCGTAGATGCCGCCCGCGGGGTAAAACGCGCCGATGCCGTGCTCCAGGTGCGGAATGAGTGAGAGCGTGGCCGGCGCCTGGTAGGGGTCAGAGCCGTTGTAAGTAGCGTAGCGGTCAAAGAGTTGCACCAGGCGCGCATCCTGGCCAAAGGCCTTTTCGTGGCGCGCGTGCATGGTGCCCGTGAGGCCCAGGCTGGGCAGAGCGGCCACGGCCTTCAGCGTTTCGGGGCTGAGGTAGGTGCCGGCTTTGTGCAGCGACTTATGCAGGAAAGTACCCGCCGTGGCGTCGTAGGCCCGGCCACTGCGCGCGAGAAACTGCGACACGTCGGCGGCCGGCACGCCCAGCTTCTGCTCAACCTCGGCGGCAAACTTCGCCGCGTCGGCCCAGGCGGTGAGGCGCGTGCCGTCGGCAAAAAAGTAGTTGGTGATGGGGTCGAGCCGCTCGTAGCGAAAGTAGTCTTCGGGCCGGCGGTGGGCCAGCCGAAAAATATCATCTACCAGCTGCGGCAGCGTGAAGAGCGACGGGCCGGCATCGAAGCGGTAGCCGCCGGGCAGGTCAAATTGGTGCATTTTGCCCCCAAACGAGCCGCTGGCCTCGAATACCGTGACGGGGTGCCCGGCTACCGCCAGCCGGGCGGCGGCCGCTAGCCCCGCCACGCCCGCCCCAATGATGGCCACGGGCTGGCGCGAGGGCGAAAGTTTCTTTTTTGTAAACACTACGCTGCTAACCGCCGGGGCCGGGGGATAAGTTTGCCCCGGCCCGCCCAAAATACGGGTTACCTTCGCGGCGGTTTACAGCTGCTTCGATTTTTTAAGTCAACCAGCGGACGGTTTTCGGCCTCTTGCCAAGGGGCCAAAATTCAACGGGAAGCGGGTGAAACTCCCGCACAGACGCGCTACTGTGCGTGCCACTGCAGCCGCAGCTCCCCGTGTGCCATTGGCCAGCCCGCGGGCCGGCTGAGAAGGCCGGGCTGCCGGCCGGCACAAAGTCAGGAGACCTGCCGGCCGCCATTTGATGCTTCCTCCGCGCTTTGAGGCTTCGCATCAGGTTTGACAATGTCGGCGGCCGGCTTCTGCGTGCGCAGCGGCCGGCGCAGGCGTAGCTAGGTCTGAGTGGGTGAGTTAGGCGTAGGAGGGAGGGTGAAAAACGGGCGGCGCGCCATCCTTACCTTTTCTTTTCAGCCCCATGCTACCCCTCGCCGACCAGATTGCCCGCGCCGAAACGCGCATCTTCAAAGCCGTTTTTCCGAACACCACCAACCACTACGACACGCTCTTTGGCGGAACTACGCTCATGCTCATGGATGAGGTGGCCTTCATCACAGCCACCCGCTTCTCGCGCCTCAAAATGGTAACGGTATCGTCGGATAAAGTGGATTTTACGCACCCTATACCCGGCGGCACGCTGGTCGAACTCATTGGCAATGTGACCCATGTGGGCCGCACCAGCCTGCAAGTGCGCGTCGAGCTATACGTAGAGCAGATGTACGCCGAGGGGCGGCTGCTAGCCGTCACCGGCTCGTTCACGTTCGTGGCCGTGGACGACCAGCGCCGCCCCACGCCGATTAGGCCGGTAGATGTAGCGCGGACTTTGTAGTCTGCGTCTCCGCGCCACTAAGTCGTTCAGGCGCGGCCTACAAAGTCCGCGCTACTATTCCACCGCCAGCACCAGGCCCTTCAAATAGGCGCCCTCGGGGTGAAACAAGCTCACCGGGTGGTCGGCGGGCTGGGTGAGGCGGTGCAGAATGCGCGCCGGCCGCCCGGCCTCGATGGCCGCGGCGAGCACGGCCCCTTCAAATAGCTCAGGGCTAACTACTTGCGAGCAAGAGAAGGTGAACAGTAGCCCGCCCGGCGCCAGGTGCGCGATGCCGGCCGCGTTGAGGCGCTTGTAGCCCATGAGGGCGGCGTGGCGGGCGCTGAGGTGCTTGGCAAAGGCCGGCGGGTCGAGCACCAGCAGGTCGTACTCGGCCGAGTGGCTCTTGAGGAACGTCAGTACGTCGTCGGGGTAGGCGGCGTGGCGCTCGGCGTGCTGCGAAAGCTCGGCGTTGCGTTCGGTTAACGCAATGGCTTTCTTGCTGCTATCGACGGAGTGTACCAGCTCGGCCCCGGCTTCGAGGGCGTATACCGAGAAGCCGCCGGTGTAGCAAAACGTGTTGAGCACGCGGCGGCCGGGCGAGTAGCGGGCCAGTAGGGCACGGTTGTCGCGCTGGTCGATGAAGAAGCCGGTTTTCTGGCCCGTTTCCCAATCGACGGCAAACTGGTGGCCGTTTTCGTGCACCAGGTGCTCGCGGCCGGTGCTTTCGCCAAAGAGGTAGCCGTTTTTGCCCTCGCCCACGGCGTGGCCGGGCGTAGTTTCGGCGCTCTTGTCGTAGATGGCGCGCAGCCGGTCGCCAAATACAACTTGCAGGGCGCTAGCTATTTCGGGGCGGGCGCGGTACATGCCCACGCTGTGCGCCTGCACCACGGCCACATCGCCATACACGTCGATGATGAGGCCGGGCAGGCCGTCGCCCTCGGCGTGCACCAGCCGGAATACGTTGGTGTCGGCCGTGCCCGTGAGAGCCAGGCGCTGGCGCAGGGCGTAGGCATTGGCCAGTCGCTTCACCCAAAAATCGGCGGTGGGCAGCTCGGCTTCCGGCCCAAAATCGAGCATGCGCACCGCAATGGAGCCGCTGCCCGAGTAGTGGCCCACGCCCAGCAATTCGCCCGCCTGGGTTTCGACGCGCACGGCCGCGCCCTCGGCCGGCTCGCCCTGCACGCGGGCAATGGCCCCCGAAAATACCCAGGGGTGGCGACGGCGCAGGGAGTGGTCTTTTCCGTTTTTGAGGACGATGGTGGCGGGCATGAGCTAGCGATTAATGGGTAGTGATTAATGATTAATTAGCACAAAGGTCTACTGTGCGTGCATTGGAAACGCGGTGAGTCGGCGGTCTTGCCTTCAAAAGCGCATCTCTAAATGAGGGCACTTAATCATTAATCATTGACCATTAATCAGTTGAAAACCTTGCGATACACGGGCCCGCGCAGCCGGAACTGCGCCCACATGGCGGGGTAAATGAGGAAGTCGAGCCAGCGGCGGCCGGTACTGAAGGTGATATCCTCCACGATAACACTGCCGCCGCCGGGGGCGGGCTCAATGAGGTGGCGGTGCCGCCACTGCCGCAATGGCGCGGGCACGATTTGGCCTTCATCCACAAAGTAGTGGGTGCCGTCGGGCAGCGCGCCGTTATCAGTGATGAGGGAGGTCCAGCGCCAGCGCTTGGGGCCGGCTTGCAACTCAATGATGACCGTGTCGCCGGTGTGGCTGCCGTCGTAGCGGAGGAGGTTTAGCTTGGGAAAGGGCGGGGCCAGGGCCACAAACAGCTCGCGGGTGAAGCCGGCCGCTACTACGGCGGGCGGCTGGCCCACGGGAAAACGAAGGAGCAGGTGCATAGGCGGGGGCAACCCGTAGGGGTTTCTCTTTTAACTTGCCATAATTCTAACTTGTTATGGCGAAGGCCCCGCGCCAACGTCTTCGTTGCTATGGCCGACAACCCAAACCCGGTCGAATTTTTTCCTCGCCACCCGCCCCGCACTGAGCTCGAACAGCTGACGGCGGCCCTGGACGCGGGCCTTATAACTCCAGCGCTCTTCGCCTTGGCCAAAGAAAAGCTGCTGACCGAAGCCGCCCCCGTTACGAGCGACTTAGCGCAAGCAATTGAGCAAGAAGAGGTTGAAGAGCCAGATGCCGCGGAAACGACGCCCGGCGAGCTGCCGCCGCTGGCTTCCTTTTTTGTGGAGCCCCCGCCCGTAGCTGTAGCTCCGGCCCCGCCAGTAACTCAGGTGCCGCCCGTGGCTACCGCCGCGCCAACGCCTATGCCGGCACCCAGCCCCGCGCCGATGCCAGCGTTTTACCCAGCTGCAACCCAGGCAGCGCTGCCTAAGGTAGAAGCGCCGCCCCGAGCGGAGGCCCCGCCAGTTGCCGGGCAGCCCGTGAGCCTGCCCGTTAGTGCCGCGCCGGCCCCGGCGGTGCCCAGCCCCCGGCCCGCCGATGCCTACGACCAGCTAACCAGCCCCGCCGAGCCAGCCGCTAAAGTTCAAAAGCCCACGCCCGTAGCGCCGGCGGCCCCGCGTATCTGGCCAAAGGTGCTGGGCGTACTCGGGGTGCTGGGGCTTTTGCTGCTGGTGTACTGGCAGGTGGCGGGCTCGCACCCCGATGAGCAGCTAACCACCCCGCGCCAGCCCACCGAAACCGCCGCGCCTACCGCGCCCGCGCCGGTGGCGGCTAAAAGCTCGCGCAAGCGCAAGCGCTCGACCAAAGCCAGCCGGGCCAAAAAGGCCAAAGCCACCCCGCAGCCGCAGCCAGTAACCGAAACCACCGTCCCGGAGCCCGATTCTCAAGACGGCAGCGAGCCGGCGGCAGTGGCCCCGCAGCCAGTGGTAGCCGCTGCCAAGCCCGTGAGCGTGGCGAAGTCCGCCAGGCTAGCCACCGCCAGCGACGACGGAGGCCCGCTGCCTAGCCCCGCGCCGCAGCCCGTGCCCCCGGCCCCCGAAACGGGTGATAATGAGGCGGCTACCAGCGTGCGCACCGCCATGGCGGCCTACTACGCCGATATGCTGGCCCCGCCCTTCACGGCGGCCCAGCACTTTGCGCCGCGCGTGCAGCGCCTCTACATTCAGCAAAACCTGACGCCGGCCGACATCGACGCCAACTTCCGGCAAAACTTCTTTCCCGATAACAAGCAGGCCGTGCTGCGCGTTGAGCCGGGCACGCTGCGCGTGAGCGCGCCCGTGGCCGATGGCAGCCGCATGGCCACCTTCGTGGAGGCTAGCCGCGTGTACCACCCCTCGCGCCAGGGCTACCAGCGGCTGCGGGCCCAGGTGCGGGTGCGCTTCGACAAAAACTACAAGATTGTGTACCTGCGGCAAGAGCGCCTGCTGGAAAGCAAGTTTGAGTAGCGCCCGGCCCAGCTAGCGGCCCAGCGAGCCGATTTTGGGCTGAATCTGGATGATGAAGCGGCGATTCAAATCCTCTTGCGCGCCCTGGTAGCGGCCCACGCCGCCAAAGCCGCTGCCGGCGGGCATCACCTCGTAGCGCGGGGCCGGAAACTCGATGCCGGCCTCGCGCCACAGCCGGTACACGGCCAGCGCCCGCAAGTAGCTGATTTGGCGCGTGATAGTGCCATCGAAGTTGCGTGGGTCGTCATAGGAGTACCCGCCACCGGGCAGGCGCTGAATAAAACGCGCCGTGCGCCCCTCAATAACTACCAGGTACTGAATGTTATCCGCCGTGCCCAGCGCGCTCAGCTTCGTCAGCAAAAAGCGGCCGGCCGCCAGCAGGCGCGGCTTATCAGCTTCCGGCAAATCTGAGCTGTTGGCGGCGAAGGAGATGTTGAAGCTCAGCTCGTAGCGCTTAAACTGTTGATTATAAACAAAATAGCGCGGGTCTTCGAGGCGCGCCAGGGCGGCCCGGATTTCGTCGAGCTTTTTCTTCTCTTTTAGCTGCACTTCAAGCCGGGCTTTGGCTTGCTCCAGGCCGGCTTGCTTGTCCTGGAAGCGCTTATAGCTGAGCACAAACAGCACCAGCATCACCAGGAAGAGGGCCGTCATCAGGTCCACGTAGCTGGGCCAGAAGAAGTCTTTGCGGTCCATAATCGCAGATTTACGCTGATTTTTGTGATTTCGCAGATTTGGGCGGCACGGATTTTTTGGCCTGTCTCTGCTGAGCGGGAGAGGCGCCCTGCTGGCTACTTGGTGCCCACCAGGCGCTGCAGCCAGTTGCGCTGCTCCAGGCGCTCCAGCACGTTGTTGGTGCGCGTTACCTGGGCTAGCAGCTGCTGTTGCAGCGCGGTGTCGGCCGCCAGGCGGGCCTGCAGGGCTTGCAGCGCCTGGGCAGTTTGGGCGGCTTGGCGCTCCTGCAGGGCGTTCAGGGCTTTTTGCTGGGCCGGCAGCTCGCTGAACGGGCTCATATACTGCACGATGCGGGCGTAAATATTATCCTGGTTTAGCACCCGAAAATGCTCTTGCCAGATGTTTTCGGCCGCCGCCGCCTCTTTTTGAAACACGCCCATGCGGGCCCGCATGGTGGCGGCCAGCTGGTGGTACTGTTCGTCAAAAAAGCGCTCGGTTTGGCTGGCCGCCGCGCCCATCGCCTGCTGGTGCTGCTGAAAAAACCGCAGCTGCTCCTGCACCACGCCCTCGTGCTGCTGCACCAGCGCGGGCACCTGGTTGAGGCCCGCCTCCAGGCCGCGCAGGCGGCCGAGCAAGTCGGTGAGGGTGGTACCCACGGCCTGGCCGTTGCGCAGCATCTCGTTGAGCTCCTGCTGGTAAGCCAGGAAATGCTCGAAGTGGTGCGCGCTCTCGGCTACTTTATCGAACACCCGGATGCTGGCGTCGGCCATTTGGGTGTAGCCCACTTTTTGCAGCTCCTGCAGGAAATCTTTTTGGGTGCTGATGTTTTCATTGAGGGCCCGCACGATGGGGCCAAACTCGAAAATCTTGCTTAAGAACTCCTCATTAAACGCATCGAGCACCGACTTGAGGTTGCCCAGGCTGCCAGCCATGTCGGAGTGCAGAATCGGCAGCAGCTGCACCTGCAAAAACGTGTAGTAGTCGTTGCGGCGCTGCTCGGCCTGGCGGCTAGCCTCCTTGTAGGCGGCATTGTTGCGCAGCGTGAGCCCCAGGCCGCACAGGCTGCCGAGCATGGCAATGAGCACGCCCCGCAAAAACGCCTGAATGGCCGCCTCGTCAAACTGCCCGCCACCCACCAGCCCCAAGCTCAGCAGCCCCAGAATGGCCCCGCCAAACGTGCCCATGAGCCCGATGTAGAGCGGCGTCGAAATACCCGCCTGCAAGTCGGCATCGAGCGCCGCCACGGCCCGCTCGGTGATGCTGGTGAGGATGTTGAAATCGGCCGTGCCTTTGTTCTTTAGCAGGTACGCATTGGTGTCATTTACAATGCGTTGGAAGGTAGCGCTGGCCGCGGGCGGCGCGGTCAGCAGGTCTGCTTGCTGGCCGGTGGTGGGGTCGGTAGTTCGGTGGAGGCCCAGCGCTTGCGCGGGCGGAAACAGCGCCCGCAGGCTGTCGAGCTGCGCCTGGGTTTGCTGGTAAAATCGGAATTGCTGCCATAAAATCAGCGCCACGGCCAGCAGCTCCAGCAGCGCCGTAAAAAGGGTGAGAAAGCTCATTATGGCAAGTTAGCGTGGGGCCGGTGGAAGATATTGTAATTGTATAAGCACGTCATGCTGAACGCAGTGCAGCATGACGTGCTTATATAATTCCTTCCTAACAGCTGGCAACAGCTAGCTGCTACTCAAACCGGATGCGGGCCCGGCGCACGATTTCCCAATCGGCCCCGCGGCGGCGCACCTCACCGGGCTGCTCGGTGATGATGCGCGTTTCGCCGCCCTGCGGGTAGGCCACGTACTCGCACACCGGCTCCAGGATGTTGCGGTGGTTGCTGATGTGACTCACCATATTGCCCACTACTCTAAACTGCGCCTGGTCAGGTGTTTGCTCGCGGCCTAATACTTCGTAAATGCTGTATGGTGCCAGGGTGTCGGACAGCGTGCGGGCGGCAAACGTGTTGTTGAACGGTGCCTCATTCACAAACTGCAAGCGAGGCGCAGGCTCGGGCGGGGCGGCCGCCGGCGTCACGTCCAGCTCCACGGACGTGCCGGGCTCCACGGCGGCGGGCACGGGCGTTGGTTCCGCCGGCGCGGCGGCCGGGGTTACCGGCGAACTAGGAACTGGCTCGGCCCCGGCAACGGAAGCCAGCGACGGCAGCGGCGCCGAGGAGGGTTCAATGGGTGGACGCACGGGTTTAGGGGAGTTAGAAACGAGCTTTTGCTTGACATTCGGGGCGGGTGCCTGCCTGACCGGTGCCGGCGCGGTGGCCGCAGGGCCAGCGCTGAGAGCAGGCGCGGCCGGCTTTTCGGAGCGGCTGGCTAACGCCTTGGCTATCATGCTACTTACTTCCCGGTGTTGCTCGGGGCTCAGCGGCTGGTTGAGAGAGGTTGACTGACTGCCCGAGTGCATTTCCAAAGAGCCGGAAGCAGCTGAGGAATGGCGGGAGCGTCGGCGCGTCAGCAGCCGGATGACACCCAGCAAACTCAGCCCCGACATGGCCAGCGCCGCCCACAGCAGCGGGCTGGTAGCGGGCGCGGCGGGTTGGGGCAAACTGCTGGTGGCGGCAACAGCGGGCCCGGCAGCCGCCGCCTCGGGGGCAGCGGGAGCGGCGGCCCCGGCCTCACTCTTGCTTTGGGCCATAGCCAGCAATTGTTTTTCCAAGGCGCTCAGCTTCTGCTTTCTTTCGCCCTGGCCGCGGGCGGGCATCTTGCCCAGGCTGTCGGCCAGGCTCATCGAGAGCTCGGCGGCATTCTGGCTGCGCATGTTCTGAAACTGCCGCTGCAACACCTTGATATTCGGCGTTTTGCTGGCCGCGGCGGCTTCGGTGGCGGCCGCCGAGAGCTTTTGCTCAAACTCGCCCAGCGTTTGGGGCTGGCCCAGCTCAGCGTTTAGCTTCGCTACCAGGGGCTTCAAATTCGGGTCGTCGGCGTAGACGTAGCGCGCGGTGGCGGCCCACATGCCAGCCGCCACTGCCTCCTGGGCGTGCGCCGTGCCGGCGGCCAGCACCAGCGCGCCCACGGCTGCCAGGCGCCGCAACTGGCGCTGCTTAAACAGTTTGCGGGGCATAGTACTTTTTGTAAAGCTCCTGCGACAAGCGGAACAGCGCGTCGCGGAAGGCGAAGAAAAACAGGGACTCGGGCAGCTTGTCTTCGGGGCGGCGGCTGGCGGCCACCAGGGCGTTGTAGCCCGCGTTGAGGCTGTCTTTAAAGCGGCTGCCCAGGAAGCTTTCGAGCCAGTCGGGGTCCATCTCAATATTCAGCTTAGCCAGTAAATCCTGCACGCCGGGGTCTTCGCCGTGGGTGAGGAAGTGCAGCAAGTGGCGGGCGTTGGCGAGCACGGCCTCGCGCAGGTCGCCGGCCTGGGCCAGGGTGGGGCGGGCCGGCGCGGCGGGTTTCGCGGCGGGCGTGGCGGTTAGGTCCGACTGGGTGTCAGTCGCCGTGCCTTCCTCAGTAGGTGGGCCATACTGCACGTCGCCGGGCAGGATAAACGCCATTTTTTCGAGCATTTCGCCCAGCTCCAGGCCTTTTTCGCGGCTGGCCTGGCTCATGGTGCGCTGCAGGTCGAGGCCGCCTTCGGCTTCCCAGCGCATGGCGCTGCCGTTGGCGGTGGCCTCCTTAGCATCGGGTACCAGGGTCAGCTCGAAGTCGTCGGGCACCTGCAGGCCGCTGGCAAACTCCATTACCCGCTGCGCTAACCGCTTGATAGTAGTCAAGTTAGCGTTCAAGTCAAGCAGGCGCAGATACGTGCTGCCCTTGCCACTGAAACTCACGTGGCGCGGCAGCTGCTTGAGGCCCTTGGCCCGGCACACCTGCCCGATGTGGTACAAGATGGCCGAGTAGTGCACCAGCAGCAGCACGCGCATGTGCTTGGCCTCGCGGATGTGCTGGCTGAAGTGCAGCTGCTCGTCAAAGTTGAAAAGCAGGCTGGCCAAATCGGCCGAGCCCACGCGCGGGTTTTTGAGGGCCGACACAAACACGTTGCGCG
>CAXTFI010000183.1:0-10088 GCA_964243255.1 uncultured Hymenobacter sp. | reverse complement strand
GCGGTCGGTGAAGCGCTGGCGCTCCACGGTGGGGCTGGCCGGCGCGCCCCGCCGCCTGATGGGCACGGGCTGCACCTGGCCATTCTCGGTGTTCAGCGTCCAGATGGCGAAGTCGCGCTCAAACACAAGGAGCTTGCCATCGGCCGAGGCGCTGGGCCACAGCACGCGGCCATCCTTAAATTTGGTAACCTGCTGAGGCGCTGCATTATTCAGGCCGATAGTCCAGATGTTTTCGGGCCCGCCCTGGTCGCTGGTGTAAAACAGCTTTTGGCCGCCCGGCCCCCACATGGGCCACAGCGCCTTGCTGCCGCCGCTGGTGAGGCCGGTGTAGGTGGGCCCGGTTTTGCCCTCCCGGCGCAGCCAGATTTCGGACTCATCGAGGTGGCTGTGGCCGTGGCGCCACCACTGCGCCGAGGCCACGCCCCGCGCCGCGAAGGCCAGCGTGCGGCCGTCGGGGCTGGGCGCGGCGAAGAACTCGTTGGCGTAGCGGTCGGCCGATACGGCGGTGGGCGTGCCGCCGCCCACCGGCACGCGGTAGATGTCGTTCATGCCCGCGATGTCGCGGCTGGTGCTCGAAAAATAGAGGTACTTGCCATCGGCGCTCCAGCCATCGAGCTGGTCCAGCCCGTCGTCAAAAGTCAGCCGTTTCAGCTCGCCCGAGGCAAAATTCAGCAGGTAGATGTCGCCGTTGCCGCTGCGCGTGGAAATGAAAGCCAGCGACTTGCCATCGGGCGCGTAGAGCGGGCGGCTCTCGGTGGCGGGGTGGGCCACCAGCAGCCGGGCCTCGCCGCCGCTGGCCGGCACCGTCCACACATCGCCACCCGAGACGAAGGCGATTTCCTGGCGGTCGGGCGATACGGCCGGCTCCGAGAAGTAGGGCAGCGGCGCAGGTGGCGCGGCCAGCGCGGGCAGGCTGGCCAGCAGCGGCAGCCAACCCAGGGTTAGCCGGAAGCAGGGCAAAAAAGTAGAAACACGCATAAGCTCAGGGTGATGGCACAACTCGCACAAGGTAGCGCCCGGCGCGGCCACTGTTGCACGCCTGCGGCGGGCGGTGGACCGGACGGCAAAAACCAGGCACAAAAAAGGGTCCCGACCTGCTGGTCGGGACCCTTTTTTAAAATGAAGAATTAGGAATTAGGAAGGAAGAATTCGGCATCCAAAACTTTAATTCTTCCTTCCTAATTCTTCCTTCCTAATTCTTCAGCTAGCGCTTCTCGAAGCGGTCGGTGTAGGTCTGCTGGGCGCCCACTACGCGCACCACGTAGAGGCCGGCGGCGAGGCCCGCCACACGCTGGCTCAGCTGCTGGTTGAGCTGCTCCACGGTGCCCGTGCCGCGCAGCACCAGGCTGCCGGTGGTGGTGTACACGCTCAGGCTCAGGTCTTTGCCGGTTTCGGGCACGTCGAAGCGCACGCTGTTGGTGGCCGGGTTGGGGTAAAGGCCCAGCGAGGCCGTGCGGGCACCCTGGGTAGCCAGCGCGGTACCCGTAAACGAGTAGCGCGTGAACACCGGGTAGTGGTCGGAAGTAGTGTTGGCGTAGTTGGCAATCGGGGCCGTCACGTCGGTACGGATGGCGGCCGTGCCGGCGATGTAGTACTGCGCCATGCCTTTGTTGGCAATAACGTTGTCAATCACTGTGGGGAAGCCCGCCGTAGAGCGCTGGCCGGATTGAGCCAGCGGCAGCGTGACAGACAAGTAGTTGGCATCCTGGGTGAAGGCCGAGTACGAAGTAATGGCCGGGGTTACGCCCGTGGCGATGGTGCCTTCGAGCACATCGTTGTAGTCGCCCACGATAACGGTGTTATCATTGGCGTAGTTGGCTTCCAGCTCGGCCTTGAGCAGGTCGGCCCCGGTTTTGCGGCGGGCGTAGTCGTTGGCCGAGGTAGCAGTGGCGTTGGCCTTGGCATGAATCACGATGAAGTTTACCTTCTTGGTTACGCCGTCGATGGTTACGTCGGCGCGCATCAGGTAAGGGAAGCGGCCCGACGCCCAGGGCGTGAAGCCCGCGCAAGCCGTTGCCTGCGAGCAGCGTAGTAGCCCGCGGAACAAGGGGTTTTTCACCATGTCCGTGCGGTAGATGAAGGCCAGCTTCTGCGCGCCAACGTAGTCCGGGTCCAGCTTATCGTCGGCGTACGAGCCAAATTCCGAAATCTTATACGCGTAGGTAACGCCGTTGGCGGTCGAAAGCTGGGTGGTCAGGGTGCGCAGGCGCACGGTGTCCACTACTTCTTCGAGGGCGTACACGTCGGCTTTCAGGGCGCTTAGCACGGTGAAGGCGTTGGTGTATTGCAGGTTTTTGTCAGCCGGCCCAAGGGTAGCATCGGCCGAGCCAAACCACTCCATGTTCCAGTTCACCAGCTCCAGGGTTTTGGCCACGTCGTAGGTGTTGCCGGTCACGGCTACGGTCTGGTTGGCGGCGCCGGCCGAGGCCACCGCCAGCGTAGCCGAGTAGTTGGTCGAGGCCACGGCAGGAGTAAAGCGCACCGTTACGGGCTTCACGGTGCCGTTGGCTTCAGCCTGCGTCAGGGTAACGGTGCTGGCGAAAGCGGTGCCGTCTTTCGAGAGCGTAAACGCCGCGTTCGACGAAGTCAGGGTTACGCCGCCGGTCAGGTTGGCGCCCGTTACGTTGAGCGTGCGGGTGCCGCTGGTGCCCACGGCCTGGTAGCCGAAGGCCAGGGTGTTTACATCGGTAAAGAAGCTGGGCGCCGGGGCCGTAGTCGAGTTGGTGAGTGTAATGTCGTCTAGGGTCCACCGGGCCGCGCCCGCCGCCGTGGAGGTATACACGAAGGCTAGGTACACCTTCGGGCCCTTAAAAGCCGAGAGGTTGATACCGGCCGTTTGGGTCCAGGTATCGGAGCCAGCGCCCGGAAACTGCGCGTTCAGGTCGGTCCAGGTGGCTGCGCCGGGGGCCCCGGTGCCGCTGTAGTTAGTCGATGCCATGAGCTTCAGGCCGGGGCCGCTGAAGGCCGTGCGGCTCCAGAACGAAAACAGCGGGAAATTATAGGTGCTGAGGTCGAAAGCCGGCGAGATAAACCAGTCCTCGTTGGCGATGTTGCCGCTGGCGTAGCCGTTCATTTGCACGCCGTAGGGCGCGGCGGCCGTGCCGGCCGGCGCCTGGGGGTCGCGGCCAAACGTGGTGCAGGCCCACACCTGCGGGCCGGTCACGCTCACCTGGCTCCAGCCGTCGGAGAGGGCCGTGGCGCAGGTGTTGAAGTTAAACGTCGTTTGGCTGGGGTCGGCCCCGTTGCCGGTGAGGGCCACGGTACGCGTTACGGCGCCGGCGCTCACGTTGGTGATGCTGCCCGTCGAAGCGCCGGTGGCGGTGGGCGTAAACTTCACATACACCGTTTTGGCGGTGGCCAGCTCGGCGGCCGTGTAGCTCAGCGTGGTAGTAAAGGCCGTGGTATTATCCTTCGAAAGGGTAAACGGGCCGGTGGCCGTCACGGTGGTGGCGTCGGTGAGGTTGGTGCCCGTCAGCGAGTAGGTCTGGGCCGCCGAAGTAGTGCCAATGTTCTGGCTGCCAAAGGCCAGCGAGCTGGGCGTTACCGCCAGGTTGGGCGTCGAAGCCGTGGGCGTGTTCCAGCTCAGCGAAAAATCGTCGATGGCCGAGCTGGGCCGGTTGCTGGCCCCAGTGGTAGAGTTGAGGGCCGCAATGCGGATGGTGACCGGGCCGCTCTGGTTGTCCAGGGCGGTGCCAAACGTAACCGTTACCGTGTTATTAGAAAAAATGGCGTTGCCGGTAGCGGCGCCCGTGCCTATCGTGGTAAACGTGGTGGGCGCGGTGCCCAGGCCGTAGTCTACCTGCCAGGTAGCCGTGCGGGTCGAGGTGCTATCCAGCGATTGCAGCTTGAAGCTGAGCGAAAAATCCGTTTTGCCAGTGGTATTGGCGGCCTGAAAAACGAAGGCCGGGCCCGCCCCAGTGGGTGGCGTGGCGGTGCTGTTTCCATCGCCAAAGGAGCCGGTCTGGCGGATGCCCAGGGCCCGGTTGGTGGCGGCCGTTTGGACTGCCACCGTAGCAGGGCTGTGCAGGCCCGTGGCCGAGGCAAAGTTTTTGAAGCCGCCGCCCGTGGCCGTCCAGGCTGTGGTGGTGCCGGGCGTGAGGATAAGCTGCGCCGCCGTAGGCGCCGTGCCCAGGCTGGTAGCCGAGGCGTTGGTATATACGCTAAAGCCCGTGGGCAAGCCGCCCGCCAGGCCGTTAAAATTCTCGGTGTAGGGGCTGGTGCTGAGCGTGGCCTGGGCCTGGGCCCCCAGTGTGGCCATCGCCAGCACGCTGGCCCAACCGAAGGAGAGGAGTTTTCTTGTCATGCGAGAAGTAAAAAATTCGAAATCGAAAGGGAAAAGAGCGGCTATTAGTAAACAAAATTAACCCCGGCGCGGCCGAAACCCATGTTGCCTTAATGTTTCTAAATGAACGGCTTTAGCCAAGTGTCTCACCCGCGCCCCGAAAGGCGCGGAACGTAATTTGGGGTTGCGCGGGCCCAAGTAGTCGGCAAGCCTACTAACTATTTAAAAATTGGCGGTACATTTAGCTCCTCAATCCACCCACCTAATATTTTTGCATTTTATGCAGGTAAAATCTCTACTCCTCACGGGGGGGGCATTGCTCGCCGCTTCTTCGGGGGCTTTGGCTAGTGGCTTTCAGGTCGGGCTCACCGGCGCGAAGAACGTCGGTATGGGCGGCACCGGCACCGGCCTCTACCTCGACCAGGCTTCGCAGTTCTTCAATCCGGGCGCTTTTGCCTTTGCGCCCACCGGCTTTCAGATAGGCGGCAACATCGCCATTCCGCGCATCTCGTTTCGGCCCGGCGATGCCGACCAGGGCCAGCGTAACTTGCAGAATACCAATGTGTTCCCCTTTAGCGGGTTCATCGGCTTTGGCCCCAAGGAAGGCAAGTGGCGCCTGGGCCTGGGCGTGTACACACCCTTCGGCAGCGAGCTGCACTACCAGCAGGGCTGGGAAGGCCGCTACTCGCTCACCGACATCAACTTGCGCTCGGTAACGGCCCAGGCTACGGTGGCCTACGCCATCACGCCGCAGTTTAGCATTGGCGGGGGCGTCACCTCGCTGGTGTATGGCGACGTGGACCTGCAGCGCGACATTCCGGTGCAGGCCCAGGGCAACACGGCCCCGGCGCACGCGCAGCTCACCGGCAAGGCCGAACACAAAGTGGGCTACAACCTGGGCGTGATGTTTAAGCCCAGCGACAAGCTGAGCGTGGGTATCAGCTACCGCTCGGCCGTGAATGCCCACGTGGCCGACGGCGATATTAAGCTGACCGGCCTGCCCGCCTCGGCGGCCGGCAGCTTCACGGCCACCAAGTTTGACGTAACGCTGCCCCTGCCCGACGTGTACAGCTTCGGCGTGGGCGTGCGCCCCACCGATAAGCTGCTGCTGGCTTTCGACGCCAACCTCGTGGGCTGGAGCCGCTACCAGTCGCTGGATTTTAAGTACACCAACGGCGTGCTGGGCGGCAACGCCTCGTCGTCGTCCAAGCGCCAGTACCAGGATGCCCTGGCTTTCCGCATTGGTGGGCAGTACAAGGTGACCGATAATTTCACGGTGCGCGCCGGCACGTTCTACGATTTCTCGGCCGTGCGCGATGGCTTCGTAACGCCCGAAACCCCTGATGCTGACCGCATTGGCGTAACGGCCGGCCTGAGCTACGAGTTTGCCCAGCGCTTCGGCATCGACGCCTCCTTTCTGTTCGAAGACTTCAGGAAGCGCAGCCAGAGCCAGGACGACCTCATCAGCAACGGCACCGCCGACCGCGTGGCCGGCACCTACAAAACGACTATTTATGTGCCCGGCGTGCAGCTGTACGTGAAATTCTAAGCCTGTCTTTACTCCTACCCAATGACGACTTTATTCTCTACCGTTAAAACTGCCCGCCCGGCGCTCGCGCTGCTGGGCCTGGGCCTTGCCGGGCTGGCCGGTTGCCAGACCAACATTGACGCGCCTCCCGCCGCCTCGCCCGGCACCCTGGACTTTACGAGCTACGTGGCCGTGGGCAACTCGCTCACGGCGGGTTACAGCGACGGTGGCCTCTATAATGAAGTGCAGGCCGCGTCGTACCCCGCCCTGCTGGCTCAGCAGTTTGGCACTACCGGCAAGGGCCCGGCCAGCTTTGTGCAGCCGGCGTTTTCGGCAGCTAAGAAAGATGGCTCGGGCTACATTAAACTGCAAGTAGTGAACGGCGCCCTGGCCCCGGTGCAGCCCAGCACAGCCAATCAGTTTTTGGGCGAGCAGGTAGCCTACACGGGTGCCAACCCCGCGCTGCCCACCGAGCTGGAGGCTTACAGTGGCCCGCAGCCCGATAACCTGGGCGTGCCCGGCATCTCGATACTGAGTGCCAGCGCCAAAGCCTCGCTGGTGCCACAGATAGCCGGAGCTGCCAAAGCCTACGGCGTGCTCAATAACTTTTACCAGCGCCTGCTGCCCGCCGCCGACCGCGGCACCAAGGACTACGTGACCTACATCGGCCAGAAAACGCCGACGTTCTTCACCTGCTGGCTGGGTAATAACGACGTGCTAACCTATGCCGCTGCTGGCGGGGTAGCCGTGGCTACCAACCCCTTCAGCGGCCTGACGGATACCGCCAGCTTCCGCCGCGGCTACCGCGACGTGATGACTACGCTCACCAAGAGCGGCACGGTGAAAGGCGCGGTAGCTAACATCCCCAACGTCACCACCATCCCGTATTTCAATACGGTAACGGTGGCGGCAGTGCTGGCCTCCTACAAAGCCGCGGGCGTGCCCATTACGGCCATCTACGTGCAGGCTCGTACCGCGGCTACGACTACTGTTACGGCTGCCCGCGTGGCCACCGCCACTGACCTGCTGACGCTCACGGCTCAGGCTTACATCGCTGCTAACCCCGGCCGGGGCACTTCGCCTACCGCTGCCATTCCGAGTGATTACGTGCTCGACCCCATCGAGCAAACCGAAGTGGTTACCCGTACTACTCAGATAAACAACATCATCGCCAATGAGGCCGCGCGCTTTAAGGTGGCGGCGGTTGATATGAACACGTTCTTCGCTTCGGTAGCCGCCCGTGGCATTTATACCAACGGCGTAAATAACACGGCCACGTTTGCCAGCGGCAACATCTTCTCGCTCGACGGCGTGCACCCCACGCCCCGCGGCTACGCCTTGGTGGCCAACGAGTGGATTCGGGTTATCAACGGCTACTACGGCTCGACTATCCCCAACGTAGACCCCAATACCTACCGCGGCGTGCTGCTGCCGTAAGTGCCCCAGGGCCTGCCAAGTAAAAAGCGCTTTCCCCACCGGGAAAGCGCTTTTTTTTAGGGCCTGCCGTTGTATCTTCGTACCCGCTGCTATCCAGAAAGACCGAGGGACCAGGCCCGATGACGTCTTGGCAACCTACCGCGAGTAGGTGCCAACTCCTGTTCGGCCACCACTTTAGGTCGAAGAAGATATCAGCCGGAACCTGCGCCACCGGGCGCGGCTTTCTTTCTGGATAACAGCGCGTTGCCGCCCTTATTCTTCGAAAGCTATGCCCGCTACCACGCTCGTGGCCCCCACCGCCACCGACCCCGCCTGTATTTCGCCCCTGCCCGCCCTGCTGCGCCAGCGCCTGCTGATTCTGGACGGCGCGATGGGCACCATGATTCAGCGCTACCCGCTGGAAGAAGAAGACTTCCGGGGCCTGCGCTTTGCCGACCACCCGCGCCCGCTGCGCGGCAACAATGACCTGCTCAGCCTCACGCGGCCCGATATCATCCGGGCCATTCACGCCGAGTATTTTGCGGCGGGGGCCGACATGGTCGAAACCAACACCTTTAGCGGGACCACCATTGCGCAGGCCGACTACGCCCTGGAGCACGTGGTGTATGAGCTTAATTATGAGTCGGCCCGGCTGGCCCGCGAAGTGGCCGACGAGTTTTCGCAGCAAACCCCTGACCAGCCGCGCTTCGTGGCCGGGGCCATTGGCCCCACCAACCGCACCGCCTCGCTCTCGCCCGACGTGAACCGCCCCGGCTACCGCGCCGTGACTTTTGACGAGCTGGCCACCGCCTACCTCGAGCAAACCCGCGGCCTCGTGGACGGCGGCGTGGACGCGCTGCTCATCGAAACCATCTTCGATACGCTTAATGCCAAGGCCGCGCTCTTTGCGGTGCAGCAATTCTTCAACGACGGCGGCCGGGTGGTGCCCGTCATGATTTCGGGCACCATTACCGACGCCTCGGGCCGCACCCTGAGCGGGCAGACGGTGGAAGCTTTCTGGCACAGCATCAAGCACTTGCCCTTGCTGAGCGTGGGCCTCAACTGCGCCCTCGGGGCCGACCAGCTCCGCACCTACGTGCGCGAGCTGGCCCGCCTGGCCGACGTGCCCGTGTCGGCCTACCCCAACGCGGGCCTGCCCAACGCCTTCGGCGGCTACGACGAGAGTGCCCAGGAGTTTGCCGCGCTGGTGGAGGATTACCTCAAGGAAGGCTTGCTCAACGTGGTGGGTGGCTGCTGCGGCACCACGCCCCAGCACATTGCGGAGCTGCGGCAACTGGCTGGTCGCTACGCTACTCGCCAGTTGCCGCAGCTCCGCAATGTGGAATTAGGAATGAAGAAGGAGGAATTATTAGTTGACGAGGCTCTGAGCAATTCTTCACTCCTCATTCCTCATTCTTCATTAAGCTTAGCCGGCCTGGAGCCCTTTAACATCACGCCGGCCAGCCTGTTTGTCAACATTGGCGAGCGCTGCAACGTGACGGGCTCGCGGGCCTTTGCGCGGCTCATCCGCTCGGGCGACTACGAGGCGGCCCTGGCCGTGGCCCGCGCCCAGGTGGAGGGCGGCGCGCAGGTGCTCGACATCAACATGGATGAGGGCATGCTCGACTCGGAGGCCGTGATGACGACCTTCCTGCACCTCATCGCCTCGGAGCCCGACATCGCCCGCTTGCCCCTGATGATTGACTCCTCGAAGTGGAGCGTCATTGAGGCGGGCCTCAAGTGCGTGCAGGGCAAGAGCATCGTCAACTCCATCTCCCTGAAAGAGGGGGAGGATGCCTTCCGGCGCCACGCGCGGCTGGTGCGCCAGTACGGCGCGGCGGTGGTGGTGATGGCGTTCGACGAAGACGGCCAGGCCGACAGCTACGCGCGGCGCATCGAAATCTGCCAGCGCTGCTATCGTATTCTCACGGAAGAAGTTGACTTCCCGGCCGAGGATATTATCTTCGACCCCAACATCCTTACCGTGGGCACCGGCCTTGATGAGCACCGCAACTACGCGGTCGACTTCATCGACGCCGTGCGCTGGATAAAGCAAAACCTGCCCGGCGTGCGCACCAGCGGCGGCGTGAGCAACATTAGCTTCTCGTTTCGGGGCAACGACGTGGTGCGCGAGGCCATGCACGCGGCCTTCCTCTACCACGCCATTCGGGCGGGGCTGGATATGGGCATCGTGAATGCGGGCCAGCTGGCCGTGTACGACGACGTGCCCAAGGACCTGCTCGAACTCTGTGAGGATGTGCTGCTTAACCGCCGCGCCGACGCTACCGAGCGCCTCGTGGATTTTGCCGAAACCGTGAAGCAAAAGGGCAAAGTAGAGGTAGTGGCCGACGCCTGGCGCAGCCTGCCCGTGGCCGAGCGCCTGCAACACGCCCTGGTGCGCGGCATCACCGAGTTTATCGACCAGGATACCGAGGAGGTGCGCCAGCAAGTGGGCCGCCCGCTCGACGTGATTGAGGGCCCGCTGATGGCCGGCATGAACGTGGTGGGCGACCTCTTCGGGGCCGGCAAAATGTTTCTGCCGCAGGTGGTGAAGTCGGCGCGGGTGATGAAGAAGGCCGTGGCCTACCTGCAGCCCTACCTCGAAGCCGAAAAGGAAGGTGCGGCCCGCCAAACGGCCGGTAAAATCCTGCTGGCCACCGTGAAAGGCGACGTGCACGACATCGGTAAGAACATCGTGGGCGTGGTGCTGGCCTGCAACAACTTCGAAATCGTGGACCTGGGCGTGATGGTGCCGCTCGAGCGTATTTTGGACGAAGCCCAGAAGCAGGGCGCCGATATCATTGGCTTGAGCGGCCTCATTACGCCCTCCTTGGATGAGATGGTGTACGTGGCCCGCGAGAT
>CAXTFI010000182.1:0-10094 GCA_964243255.1 uncultured Hymenobacter sp. | reverse complement strand
CGCACTACGACCGCCGCGTGCTGGGCTTCCACACGCCCGGCCGCTTCGATAAGATATTGGACGTGGAGCACTGCTGGCTCCAGCCCGAGCCGAGCAACGAAATACGAATTTTCATCCGCGACTATGCGCGCCAGCACCGCCTACCTTTCGGCGACATGGTGAAGCAAACCGGCCTGCTGCGCAACCTCATCATCCGCACCGCCGAAAGCACCGGCGAAACGATGGTGATTTTGCAGTGCTACCACGCCGATGAGGCCCTGCTGCCGCTGCTCGACGCGGTGTACGCCAAGTTTCCGGCCATCACGTCGCTCAACTACGTGCTCAACAACAAGGGCAACGAAACCTTCCACGACCTGGAGGTGGTGTGCTACCAGGGCAAGCCCTACATCGAGGAAGACATGGAAGGCCTGCGCTTCCGCATCGGCCCCAAGTCGTTTTACCAAACCAACTCGGCCGGCGCCTACAACCTCTACAAAGTGGCCCGCGAGTTTGCCGAAATCAAGCCCACCGACCTCGTGTACGACCTCTACACCGGCGCCGGCACCATCGCCAATTTCGTGGCGGGCAAGGCCCGCCGGGTGGTGGGCGTTGAGTACGTGGAGCAGGCCGTGGCCGACGCCCGCGTAAACTCCGCCATCAACGGCGTGACCAACACCGAGTTCTTCGCCGGCGATATGAAGGACCTGCTCACCGAGGCCTTCACCAGCCACCACGGCCACCCCGACGTTATCATCACCGACCCGCCCCGCGCCGGCATGCACGAAGACGTGGTCAAGCGCCTCGCGGAGTTGCGCACGCCCCGCCTCGTCTACATCAGCTGCAACCCCGCCACCCAGGCCCGCGACTTAGAATTGCTGGACGAGGTGTATAAAGTGACCCGCGTACAGCCGGTGGATATGTTTCCGCACACCCACCACGTGGAGAATGTGGTGCTGCTGGAGTTGAGGTAGATTAGTCTATGAAAACGTATTCATCAGCTTGGGCAACTTCGCTATTCAGCGGCTGGCTAGCCGCAATAATAGTCTATCTATTCAGCTACTACTTACTATTTGGGTTTCCAGAAGCTGATGCCTTTTACTTATGGATAATGGTCATTATCTCTCCTCTACTTTCATTGATTGGAAGCGCAGTTTTCGTTTTTCCACTCAAGTCACTGGCCGACAAATTAATTTGCAAA
This sequence comes from uncultured Hymenobacter sp., assembly GCA_964243255.1. Taxonomy (GTDB): domain Bacteria; phylum Bacteroidota; class Bacteroidia; order Cytophagales; family Hymenobacteraceae; genus Hymenobacter. Next base: position 8,917 of record CAXTFI010000182.1, on the reverse strand, counting down.
ATGCCGCAGGTCGTTTTTGCCTTATTGTTAGCGACTTACGGCCTTGTAATTTTCATTCCGGCATTACATTGGTTGAGCGGACTCGATTTGTCTTATCCAAAACACCGCCTAATATTTGCTAATGCAGCAATTAATGGATTTATATACGGTCTAGTATTTTATTCGCTTCGAAAGTCCGCTATTCAAGCTAACCAAACATGGACTACTTCAACGACCCCGAGCTAAACGGCGATAAATACCTGAGCACGAGCAGATGAATGAGTATCTTCCCATTTTGTGCGCGGAAAGTTCGGGAGTTCCCATGCTACTGTGCCCGACGGAGATTGCCAGCCAGTGGGAGGGTATTAACGAGCCTAGCGGTGGCCGAGTCGTGGAAGCTGATTTTTACCTGAATGCACCTGACGGCCCCCATGTTGATTACGACCGAGCTTGCGACCTAGCTGATGAATATGTGAACACCATTCCTATCGGCTCGGGCCAAGCCCTACTCTTCGGCGATGAAATCCCTGCCTTGTACTGGATAGCAGCTGAAACTTTTACTGGCGGCTATGTCCTAACCTGGCTTTACCTGCCCGAAGAAGAACCGGCTTATCAAGCATTCGTTAACGTTCTGCCAGACAGCCTCTTCCACGACACTAATTGCACTGTTACGTGTTCCGACAAGGGTTTCTTATTGTTTCCCTCCACACAAGCACCGATGAACAGTGACTATTTCGATTTTATCAAAATTGATTTGCCAGCCGGCATCTACGCGGCTACACTCGGTTTCTATAAAACTCCTGATACCAGCCTGCGCATTATAAAAATTCAGCACAAAGGACCATAGCGCTTTGCCCCAATGTCCTAACGGTTAGTATTACCCTGATTGCTTTTCATCTTAGCGTTATGGCTACCACCACCCGCCGACCCCGCCGCAAGTTGGGCATAGAACCCAAGGGCATCGACTTAACGCCTATTGTCTCGCAGCCCTACACCGAAAGCGAAGAACGGGAAGTCAGCGAGTTTTTTCGAAAGCTCCGCGCTGAAAATGATAAAAACCCGGAAATCGTGGCCCTGCGCGCAGTACTAGCCCGGCGCCAGCGTGAAGCTTAGTTGCAACCCTGCCACCCAGGCCCGTAAGCAAAAGGAAAAGCCAGCCATCCTTAGGATATTACTTTATCAATGAGAGCACTATTTATAAAATCGTTGGCGAGAATAATTTTTCAATTAACTGTTTGCTGGCTTTCATGCGAACTAGCTATGAAAGTTGTATACCAACTTTCCAGTGTCCATTATGGGTCTGTTTCCACTGGGATTTCAGTAGCAATGATTATGGTATCTTACGTGCTCATAATTATCATTCAGAACAGCATTACCATCAGGGTGGAGAAAGATTACTACTTCAATATTCCACTCGTAGGGTTGGCTTTGCTATCCTCATTCTATTTCCTACCAATTTGTCCCCGTAGGGCACTGCTTCTTTTTATGTGTTTTCTAGGAAGCACTTTGCTTACCATGTTTCTTTTCCGCACGAGAGCCAGTAGTAGCTTAGTAGAATAATAGCCCGAGCTAGACAATACTTATCTTAGGCACGATTATCACTACTTTTTAGAACAACTAACTCTCTCACAGTCTTATAGGTCCGCCGCCGTGCCCTTGCTCACCGGGCGGTGCTGCTTGGCATATTCGGAGGGTGAGAGGCTGTAAATCTTGCGGAAGGCCTCGCGGAAGTGCTTGATGTCCTCAAAGCCGACCTGGTAGGCGATTTCGGAGATGCGCAGCGGGGAGCTAGCTAGCAGCTGGGCAGCGCGCTTCATGCGCACGTCGCGGATAAACTCGGCCACCGATTGCCCGGTGATGCCTTTGATGCGGCGGTAGAACACCGACTGGCTCATGCCCATTTCCTTCACCAGCATGGGCACGCCAAAATCGGGGTCTTCGAGGTGGGCTTCCACGATGCGCATGGCGCTTTCGAGCAGCAGCTTTTCGGCTTCGGGGATGGTGACCGGGGTGGGCTCGAGCAGCAGCTGGCGCTGGTAGTACTCGCGCAGCTGGCGGCGGTTGTGCAGTAGGGCCACGGCCTTGGCGTGCAGCACCTGGGGGTTGAAGGGCTTGGGGCTGTAGTCGTCGGCGCCGGTTTCGAGGCCGGCCAGCTCGTGCATGGCGGCGGTGCGGGCCGTGAGCAGCATCACCGGAATGTGCGCCGTTTTGGGGTGCTGCTTGAGCTGGCGGCACAGCTCCAGGCCGTCGCGGCGCGGCATCATCACGTCGGAAATAACCAGGTCGGGCAGCAGGGCCAGGGCCTTGTCCCAGCCCTCGACGCCATCGGCGGCCAGGGCCACCTCAAAATCGGGGGCGAAGAGCTGGTGCAGGTACTGGCGCACCTCGTCGTTGTCTTCCACAATGAGCAGCAGCGCCGGGCTAGCGGGCGTGGGCAGGGCGGCCTCAGCGGCCGGCGCGGGGCTGGCGGGCAGCGCCGACGGGGGGGCGGGGGCCAGCTCATCGTCGGGAGGTGCTACTGCTAACTCGCTGTCAGCCAAATGCGCCCGCCCAAACGGCAGGCGCAGCGTAAAGGTGGTGCCGGCGCCGGGGGCGCTGGCCACGGCTATCTCGCCGGCGTGCCGCTCCACGGCCTGCTTCACCAGGGCCAGCCCAATGCCGGTGCCCGGCACGGGCTGGTTGCGGGCCGCAGCCACCCGGAAATAGGGGTCAAAAATGCGGTGCAGGTCGTCAGGGGCCATGCCGATGCCTTCGTCGATAACCTTTATTTCCAGGTAGTTAGCGAACAGCTTGCCCTTGCGCCACGCGGCGGGGGCGGCGGGGCTGCCCACGGCGGCCACGGCCAGGCGCACGCGCCCGCCGGTGGCCGTGTACTTGAAGGCATTGGCGAGCAGGTTGGTGAGGATAATTTCGAGCTTGTTGCGGTCAAAGTAGAGCGGCACGGCTTCGGTGGGCGCTTCGAGGGAGTAGGCGATGCCTTTTTCTTCGGCTTTTAGCTTGAAAATCAGGAAAATCTCAGTCAGGAAGCCCACGATGTCGCCGTGGGTCACGCGCAGGGGTACGTGGCCGCTTTCGGCCTGGCGGAAGTCGAGCAGCTGGTTTACCAGGTCGAGCAGCTTGCGGGTTTGTTTATGCATGAGGCGCAGCTTTTCGCCGGCTCCGCTTAGTTGGGCGGGGTTGCTCACCAGCTCCTCCATCGGCCCCAGGATGAGGGTAAGCGGGGTGCGCAGCTCGTGGCTGACGTTGGTGAAGAAGCTGAGCTTCAGGTCGGTCAGCTCTTTTTCTTTCGCCACCCGGTACTCTTCCAGCACGAGCTGGTTTTTGAGCTTTTGCTGGGCCATTTCCACGCGGCGGTACAGGGCCACCGCAGACAGCGCAGCCAAACCGTAGAGCCCGTAGGCCCACCAGGTGCGCCACCAGGGCGACAGCACCGTGATGCGCAGCGCGGCAGGCCGGGCCGACCACAGGCCTTCGCCGTTGCTGGCTTTCACCAGAAAGGTGTAGTCGCCGGGGTCGAGGTTGGCGAAGCTGGCCGAGCGCTGGCCGGGGGCAGCCGCCACCCAGTCCGTATTATAGCCCACCAGCTGGTAGGCGTAGCGGTGCTTGTGAGGGTTGGCGTAGTTGAGAGCCACAAACTCGATAGAGAAGTCGTTTTCGGTGGCTTTGATGACGATGCGTTGCGGGGTGGCGAAGCCTTTTTGCAGCAGCACGCGGCCGTGCACGACTTCGCCCACGGCCACCGGCTTGTTGGCCAGGCGCAGGCCGGTGAGCTGCACCACCGGCGCAAACGGATTGGCCTGAATGGCGCGGGGCTGGAAATAAGTCAGCCCATTAATACCGCCGAAGTAGAGCGTGCCATCGGGCGCGTGCCAGGCGGCGCCCACCTTAAAGGAATTGCTTTGCAGGCCGTCGGCCACGTCGTAGCGCAGGTGCTGGCGGGTGCGCGGGTTGAAGCGGTAGAGGCCGGTACCGCCCAGCCAGAGGTTGCCATCTTCATCAGCCAGGATGCTTTCGACGTCACTTTCGGGCAGCCAGCGGCCGTAGCGCTCCACCACTTCCTGGCCCTGGGCGTTGCGCACCAGCCGGTGCAGCCCACCGCCGATGGTGCCAATCCAGAGCGTGCCCTGCGCATCGAGCAGCAGTGGCCATAAAAAGCTTACGGCCAGACCAGTAGCGCCCGCCGGGTTGGCCCGAAACTGCCGTAGCAGCACCAGCGAATCGGGGGTGACCTGCAGCTTGAGCAGGCCCGCGTCGCGGGTGCTGGCCCACAGCACGTCGGTGCGGCGGTCGTAGAGCAGGTAGGTAAACTGGGTGCTGGGCAGCTCGCGGCCCCGGTAGAGGTGCCGCAGCCGGCCATCGGCCCCAAAGCGGCTGAGGCCCTGCATGGAAGCCGCCCACACGGTGCCAAACCGGTCCTGGGTCAGGCTTTCGAGATAAGCAATAGCTTCGCCGCCAGGGCAGGGCGTGAGGGCGGCGTGCCCGCCGGCGAAGCGCAGCCGCCACAAGCCCCGGTTGATGGTGGCTACCCACAGGGTGCTGTCGGCCGTTTGGAGCAGGGCCGACACGTCGGTGCCGGTAGATTTGCCCGGTTGGGCGGGCACCAGGTAGTTGCGGTAGGTGTGATTAGCTAAGTTGTAGCACGAGAGGCCGTTGCGCGTGCCAATCCAGAGGCGGTGGCGCGCTTCTTCCTTGTAAATAGCGTTGACGAAGCCGTTGGCCAGCGTGGCCTGGCCCTGGGCCGATACCTGGCGCTGCAAATTGACAAACGGCTTCTGGCGCAGGTCCACTTTGTTGAGGCCACCGGCCGAGGCGGCCAGCCACAGCACCTGGCTGCGGTCCTCGAACACCTGCTGTACCCGGTCAGAGTTGAGACTGGTGGGGTCGTTGTCGGTGGGCAAAAACTCGGTGGGCCGGTCGAGGCGCAGGGGCGGGCCGCCGGGGGTGGGTGCGGCCGCCTCCCACAGGTGCAGGCCGTAGGTGGTAGCCACCCACAAGCGCCCAAACGAGTCGAGCAGCACCGACTCCAGGTCGGCGTAGGGCTGGGGCAGCGCCTGGGCCACGGGGCCGCCGGGCGCGCGCTGGGCGGCCCGGCTTAGCCACAGCACCTGGCGGTCGGTGCCCACCCAAAGGTCGCCGCGGCGGTCGAGGCACAGCGCCCGAATGGCGGCCGTGCCCAGCGGCACCGGCCGGGCGGCCGGGCTGGGCAGGCGGGTGTCGAGGGCGAACAAGCCCGCCCCGATGGTGCCCAGCCAGAGGCGGCCATCGGGGGCCAGGGCCAGGGCGCGGGCGTGGTAGTTGAGCCGCGGCCGGGGGCCCGGCAGCGGCACTCGGCGCAGGGCCAGCAGGCGGCCCTGCCCGTCGAGGCGCAGGGCAAACAGGCCGTTGGCTTCGGTGCCCACCCAGAGCTGGCCGCCCGCCCCGCCGGCAATGGCCACCACCGTGGCCATTGCCAGCACCCGCGCGGCCCCGCCCGCCCCTGCTCCTACGAAGGCAAAGCGGTTGTGGTCGGCGTCGTAGCGGCTCAGGCCGGCGCTCTCTACCCCGGCCCAGAGGGTGCCATCGGGCCCCAGGTGCAACACCCGCACCCGGCTGGCGGGCATACCATTGAGGGAGTTGCTGGGCAGGGCGTAGTTGCGCAGCCCGTAGCCGTCGTAGCGGTCGATGCCCTTGTTGGTGCCAATCCAGAGAAAGCCGGCGCGGTCCTGGGCCACGGCCAGCGCATCGGAATGCGAAAGGCCTTGATTAACAGTAAGATGCTCGAAGCGAGAGGCTGGGCGGCCCGTTGCTGGCAACTGCGCTGGCGTGGCCTGTGCCGCTAGTACCAGCAGCCACAGGCAGGCGGCCAGCGCCCGGCCCCAGGCCCCAGGCCGGCACCGGGATAGCCCGGCTGCTTCTCCATTCCCACGCGGCGGCCGGCTACCGCTGGCAGCCACCGAAAGTTGAGTTGCTTTCAAGTTAACAGGAAGTATGCGTGTGCTTTAGCCTCTTCACAAAGTAAGTTGAAAAAGTGATAGCGCCGCCGGGCCAGCGAGAGGGCCAGCGACGGGCCACCCCCCGGTTTTCGGCTGAAAATCCCCCCTTGCGCCGCGCGTGCTGCCAGTACTTTTAGGGCTCCCAAAGTAGCCAGGGCGGCTGCGTAGTTGGCGTAGTGTAGCCCCACTCCCAGTACGTGCAGCCTCACCCCCGGCCCCTCCCCATGCAGGATTCCGCGCATCAAGCGGCGTGGGCTGGGGGTGGGGCTGCACCAGCTACCTCTGCCTTACCCTGCTCTCCATCTTTCCACAAATTCCCACCCCCGTATGCGTCCTCTTCGTACTGTAAAGCCTGTAAAGCGAGTTACTATTACTAGCTGCTGGTTCCCCAAACTGCTTATCGCCTTGCTGGCCTGCCTGTTGGGGCTACCCAGCGCCCAGGGTCAAACCACCGAAGCCTATAGCTGGAATAGCATCGCCATTGGCGGCGGCGGGTTCGTGTCGGGCCTGGTGACGAGCAAGACCCAAAGCGGCCTCATGTACGCCCGCACCGACGTGGGCGGGGCCTACCGCTACGATGTGGCCGCCGCCAAGTGGGTGCCGCTCATGGACGGGGCCTCCGACCTGGAGCAGGGCATGTTTGGGGTAGAGTCGCTGGCGCTCGACCCGCAGAACTCCGCCACGCTCTACGCCTTTTGCGGCATCAGCTACTTTAATAACGGGCGCTCGTTTATCCTGCGCTCCACCGACTACGGGGCCACGTTTACGGCCATCGACGTGACGGCGCAGTTCAAGGCGCACGGCAATGGCATGGGCCGCGGCAACGGCGAAAAGCTGCAGGTAGACCCCAGCAACAGCGCCACGCTTTACTGCGGCACCCGCTACAGCGGCATCTGGAAAAGCACCAACTCGGGCTCGACTTGGACCAACCTCGCCAGCCTGCCCGTGACGCTGACGCCCAACGGCAACGGCCTGAGCTTCGTGCTGATAGATAATACCAGCACGGTGGGCGGGTCGTCGCAGCGGGTGTTTGCGGGCGTGTCGCGCAATACCGGCGCGGGCGCCAACTTCTACCGCAGCGACGACGCCGGGGCCACCTTCACGGCCGTGGCCAACCCCAACCTGCCCGCCACCCTGATGCCGCAGCGCGCCGTGCAGGTGGGTGGCAACCTGTTTATCAGCTACGGCAACGGCTCGGGGCCCTACGGCACTTCGTTTGCCGCCAGCGGCACCCTGCCGGCCTCGGCCGAGCCCTACGACGCGGGCCAAATCTGGAAGTACAATATCGCCGCCGGCACCTGGACCAACCTCACGCCCACCACCGGCACCAACCGGGCCTTTGGCGGCATCAGCGTGGACCGGAATAATGCCGACCGCATCATCATCTCGACCTGCAACAGCTACCTGCAGCAGGGGCCCACATCGAGCAGCCCCTACGGCGACCGGTTTTTCCTGACCACCGACGGCGGCACCACCTGGACCGACGTGGTGGCCCGCGGCTTCACCCTCGACCCCAACGGCATCACCTGGATACCAGGGCAGTCCATCCACTGGGCCGCCAGCATCGAGTTTGACCCCTTCGTGCCCAACCGGGTGCTGGTGGTGTCCGGCAACGGCATCTATGCGAATGACGACATCACGGCTACGACCGGGGTGTGGAAGTTCTTTGTGAAAGGCCTGGAAGAAACGGTGCCTCAGAACGTAGTGAGCTTGCCTAGCGGCGGGCCGCTGCTTTCTACCATCGGCGACTACGACGGCTTCCGGCACACCGACGTGACGCAGTATGCGCCCATCTACCAGCCGCGCGTGGGCACCACTATTGGGCTGGATTTTGCCAAGCTGGCCCCCGGCAACGTGGTGCGGGTGGGCACGCGCAGCGCCGCCACCGCCGCTTCGGTGCTGTATTACTCTACCGACCAGGGCCTGAACTGGACGCGCACGGCCACCATGAACGGCTCGGGCGGGCAGCTGGCCCTCTCGGCCGATGGCCGCGTGCTGCTGCACACCCCCACCAATGGCGCCTCCAGCAGCTTCCCGGTCGCCGACAATACCCTCGTGTACCGCAGCACCGACAACGGCGCCACCTGGACCACCGCCACCGGCGTGCCCACCACCCTCACCAGCGCCCGCCCCGTGGCTGATGCGGTGAATGCCAGCAAGTTCTACCTCCACAACACCAATACCGGCGATATGCTGGTGAGCACCGACGGCGGCGTGTCGTTTGCCGTGGCCGGCAACGTGGGGGCCACCGGCGGGTCAAAAATCATCCGGGCGGTGCAGGGCCGCGAAGGGCACCTGTGGGTGGCCCTCTACAACGGCGGCCTGGCGCGCTCCGTCAACTCGGGCACCACCTTCATCAAGCTGGCCAACGTGACGCGCTGCGACGCGGTGGGCTTCGGCAAGGCCGCGCCGGGGGCCAGCTACGAGGCCCTCTACATCTACGGCACCGTGGGCGGCGTGGTGGGCATCTACCGCTCCAACGACCAGGGCGCCAGCTGGATACGCATCAACGACGAAGCCCACGAGTACGGCGGCCCCGGCAACGGCCAGTTCGTAATGGGCGACCTCAACACCTACGGCCGCGTGTATATGAGCACCGCCGGCCGCGGCATCGTGTACGGCATGCCCACTTCCGCCCTGGCCAGCCGCCCGGCCGCCGGCCCTAGCCCGGCCGCCCTGCAGGCCTACCCCAACCCCACCGGCAGCGCCCTCACGCTGCGCCTGGCCCCCGAACTGGTGGGCGGTACGGTTTCCGTTATTAATACGCTGGGGGCCGTGGTGCGTGTCGCGCCGGCTTTGCGGGCCGAGTATGCCCTGGATATGAGCCAATTACCGGCCGGGCTGTACGTGGTGCGGGTGGCTAGCGGCGCGCAAAGCGCTACGGTTCAAGTGGTTAAGCAATAGGTATCCATCGCCCTCCGCGGCTACCTCACGAGACCCCTGTGGGGCATAGCCCCCTCTCCAAA
>CAXTFI010000181.1:0-10160 GCA_964243255.1 uncultured Hymenobacter sp. | reverse complement strand
CCGACGACCAGCAGATGCTGGAAATGGCGCTGATTGAGAACATTCAGCGCGAAAATCTGAACGCGATTGAAATCGCGCTCAGCTACCAGCGCCTGCTCTCCGAGTGCAGCCTGCGCCAGGAGGACCTGGGTGAGCGCGTAGGCAAAAACCGCTCAACCGTGACCAACTACCTGCGCCTGCTCAAGCTGCCGCCCAGCATCCAGATTGGCCTGCGCGACTCGGTCATCGGCATGGGCCACGCCCGCGCCCTCATCAGCATCGAGGACCCGCAGCAGCAGGTGGACCTCTACCGCCGCATTGTGGCCGAGGACCTTTCGGTGCGCCGCATTGAGGAGCTGGTGCGCAACGGCTTCGGCCGCACTGAGGCGCCTAACCCCGCCAGCCCCAAGCCCCAGCCCACGCCCGTGGTGCCCGTGGCCGAGCTGCGCCGCACCGAGCGCCAGCTCACCGACCACTTTGGCTCGAAGGTGCAGCTGCGGCCCGGTGCCCAGGGCCGCGGCGAAATCAAGATTTCCTTCGATTCGGTGGAGGACATGCAACGCATCCTGCACATTCTGCAACCTGCATAGGTACCGCACTACCAGTCGCCGGTTGGCGTTAGCGGCTTGCTTATGAAAAACTCTTTGCTTTTGCCAGCCCGCAGGCTGGGCCGCTTCGGCTGGCTGCTGAGCCTCGTGTTGGTAGTGGCCGGGGCGCGCCCGGCTCTGGCCCAAATTCCTACCGCTACCAGCCCGCAGGAACTTAACCCCGCCGCGCCCGTGGTGGTACGCCCCGATACGGCCACCATCCGCCGCAAGCCCACCCGCAAAGAGCGGCGCGCCCTGGCCGCCGCCGACTCGGCCAAGCGCACCGAGCGGCTGTTTGGCCTGCACGTGACGCGCCCCCAAAAGGCTGGCTTGCTGGCACTTATTCCCAGCGGTGGGCAAATTTATAATAAGCGCTACTGGAAGTTGCCAATCGTGTATGGTATGGTGGGTGGCCTGGGCTACTGGGTGTTCTACCAGCAACGGTATTATGCGCAGTATAGAGATGCGTACCATGATGTTCTGGAAGGAAAAAAGAAGCTAGGAGACCCTACCTTGGGAGACTTGGCCAAACAGGAAGTTTCCTTACCTAACATCTACAATAGCTTCACTGGCTACCGCAGCTACCGCGATTTAGCCATTCTCATCAGCGCGCTGGGCTACTCACTGCAAATACTTGATGCCGTGGTAGATGCGCATCTGCATGACTTCGACGTGAGCGATAACCTCTCGCTGAACTGGCAGCCCACGCTGCTGCCGGTGCCCGGCCAGGTAATTCCCGCCGGCGGCGTGGCCTTGACCTTACGCCTAAAATAACTTGTTGCTTAACAAGTAGTTAGCATGAAAATTCTTCTCATCGGCTACGGTAAAATGGGCCAGACTATCGCCGGCCTGGCCGCCAGCCGGGGCCACGCCATCGCGGGCATTGTGGACCACCAGGCGGGCAGCCAGCGCATCGAGGACTTTACCCCGGCGCAGGTCGACGTAGCTATCGAGTTTACTCACCCCGAGGCGGCGTTTGCCAACGTGGCGGCCTGCCTGCGCCAGGGCCTGCCGGTGGTGTGCGGCTCCACGGGCTGGCTGCACCAGTTTGACGAGGCCAGCCAGTTGGTGCAGGCTACCCAGGGCGCGCTGTTTTACGCCTCCAACTACAGCGTGGGCGTCAACCTGTTTTTCCACTTCAACGCGTACATCGCGGCCAAGATGAACCAGTTTGCGGCCGGCTACGATGTGCAACTAACGGAGATTCACCACATTCACAAGGTGGACCAGCCCAGCGGCACGGCCCTCACGGCGGCCCACGGCATCCTGGAAAACTTTCCGGCCAAAACCACCTGGCGCAACGCCCCCGCCCAGGCGCCGCACGAGCTGGCGGTACTCAGCGAGCGGCGCGGCGAGGTGGTAGGCACCCACGAGGTGCGCTACGTATCGAGCGCCGACACCATTGAGCTGCGCCACGAGGCCCACTCACGCGCGGGCTTTGCGCTGGGCGCGCTGCTGGCCGCCGAGTGGCTGCCCGGCCGCCACGGCGTGTTTGGCATGAAGGAGCTGCTGGGTTTGTAGCGCAGCCGGAAAGTGGTTTTGCCAATGACCTAAAAAGCTGGCTAGCACCACTTTGTCGAACGGCCGATTTACTGCTTTTTGAACGACGGCTTCCCCTACCTCGTTCAGCCAATTGGTTCTACCCTGCCTTTTGGGCAATTGGTAGAACCACATGTTGTTAATTTGCCGGATATTCTATTGGGGAGCGCCCACTCTCCTGCCCGTTTCATGCTCCTTCGCAAAGTTGACCCTACTGCCCCACCCAAGCCGCCCAAAACCAAAGGCCGCGAGTGGGTTGATTCCCTGCTGTTTGCGGTTATCGCGGCCACGCTCATTCGTTGGGCCACGTTTGAGGCCTACGTTATCCCGTCGCCGAGCATGGAGCACTCGCTGCTGGTGGGCGACTACCTGTTTGTGAGCAAGTTGCACTACGGCCCCATCACGCCCCAAACGCCGCTGCAGGTGCCCCTCACGCACCAAACGGTGCCGATACTCAATATCAAGAGCTACTCCGAGCTTATTCAGCTGCCCACCTACCGCCTGCCGGGCTTTAGCTCCATTAAGCGCAACGACGTGGTAGTGTTTCACGTGCCGCACGAGCTGCAGTATCCGGCCGACCTGCGCACCAACTACATCAAGCGCTGCATTGCCATTGCGGGCGACACGCTGCAAATCCGCAACGGGGAGATTTTCCTCAATGGCAAGCCCGGCGCCATTGGCGGCGCGCCCCAAACCACCTATTTCATGGAGGTGGAAACGCCCAACGACGAAGTGCGCCAGGCCCTGCACGACCAGGGCGTGGTAGACTACGACCAGCCCGACGGCATCCCCGGAGCCGGCACCGACCCCGAAACCGGCAAGCTCGGTTACTTCATCAGCTGCCCGGCTGCCACGGCTGAATACTTCAAAAAGCAGCCCTACGTGAAGTCGCTGACCGTGACCGCGCCCGGCGTGCAGCTGTTTCCCGACGTGGCCGACTTCCACGGCTCGGGGGCCATGAGCGCGGTGCAGCGCAAGTGGCAGCTCGACAGCTACGGCCCGCTGCCGGTACCCAAAAAGGGCCAGACTATCGCCCTCACGCCGGCCAATGCCGCCATTTACTACAAAATAGTGAGCCAGTACGAGCACAACGCGGGCATCAGCTGGAAGGACGGCATGATTCAGCAAAACGGCCAGCCGCTGACCAGCTACACCATCAAGCAGAACTATTATTTTATGATGGGCGACAACCGCCACAACTCGGAAGACTCGCGCTTCTGGGGCTTCGTGCCCGAAGACCACGTGGTGGGCAAGGCCGTGCTCATCTGGCTCTCGCTCGACCCCTTCGGCGATGCCTGGCACAAGGTGCGCTGGGGCCGCCTGTTTCGCACCATTGATTAATTTAGAATTGGGAAGGAGGAATGAAGAATTAGCATCCATTAATTCTTCATTCCTCCTTCCCAATTCTAAATTTTTGGAATGAATTATTCGGCCGGGGTTTTTTGTTGATATGCGTGAAACCTAGTAGCTTGCAGCCTGCTAGTTCTCGCTATCGTATATGGACCAGAAAGTGCTCGTACTCAATGGCGACTACACCGCCATCACCTTATGCAGCGTGCAGAAGGCTTTTGTATTATTATTCTTGGATAAAGCAGAAATGGTGGCCAAGTCGGAACACGGCGTTTTGCGCACGATTTCGCAGGCCTTTCCCAAGCCCAGCATTATCCGGCTGGCGCGCTACGTGCGGGTGCCCTACAAGGGCATTGCCCTCAGCCGCCACAATATTTTCAAGCGCGACCAGTACGAGTGCCAGTACTGCGGCTCGACCAAAACCCTGACCCTCGACCACGTAATGCCCCGCTCGCGCGGCGGCGACTCGGGCTGGACCAACCTCGTGGCGGCCTGCTCGCGCTGCAACCACGCCAAGGGCCAGCGCACGCCCTCTGAGGCCAACATGCCGCTGCGCACCCAGCCCAAAAAGCCCACGCTGGCGGGCTTTCTCAAGCTCTCGGCCGGCACCCTGGACCAAAACTGGCACGCCTACCTGGGCTAAGGTAGCCGCAACGCAAAAAGGGCTTCCCGCTACGTAGCGGGAAGCCCTTTTTGGTTAACTAGCAGTCAATTAATACGTTACCGCGGTTACGCCGTTTTCGTTGCGGCGGGGCAGCGCCTCGGCCCCGTTGCTGTCGAAATCATCCGGCACGGGCTGCCCGCTGAGGAAGGTGAGCAGGTCGCGGTTGAGGCGGTCCTTGGCGGTCACGTTGAGGCCGTGGGGCTCACCGGCGTACACCACCAGCTGGGCACCGGGCACCAGCTTGGCGGCGCGCTGGCCGCTGTTTTCAAACGGCACCGTTTTGTCGGCGTCGCCGTGGATGAAGAGCGCGGGCACCTTAATACCTTGCAAATCCTGGCGAAAGTCGGTGGCGCTAAAGGCTTTAACGCACTCGGTGGTGGCGCGGGGCGTCGATTGCAGCGCAATGCTCTGGCTCCAGTCCAGAGTGGGCTGGCTCACCGGGTGGCTCAGCACGCCCACGCCGTAGAAGCCCTTGCCGAAGTCGGCGAAGAAGCCGGGGCGGTCCTTGCCCGCGCCCTCAATCATCTGGTCGAAGGCCGACTTGTCTACGCCCTCGGGGTTGTCGTCGGTCTTCAGCAAATAAGGCGTTACGGCGCTGATAAACACTACTTTGCTCACGCGCGCGCCCTGGTGGCGGCTCATGTAGCGGGCTACTTCGCCGCCGCCCATCGAGAAGCCTACCAGCGTCACGTCCTGCAGGTTTAGCTCGTCGAGCACGGCCTTGAGGTCATCGGCGAAGGTGTCGTAGTTGTAGCCATCCCAGGGCTTCGACGACTTGCCGAAGCCGCGACGGTCGTAGGCAACTACGCGCACGCCGTGCAGCGGCAGCTCCGCCAGCTGGTATTCCCAGGACTGCAAGTCGAGCGGCCAGCCGTGGATAAGCACTACCGGCTTGCCCTGGCCATAGTCGACGTAATTGATTTCGATGGGTTTTCCGGCAGCGTCGCTGCCTGCTTTGATGAAGTTCATAGGAGAGAAAAGGAATGAGCGTGAACGAGAATGTCTTATGCTTACGTCCAGGTTAAAAAGAAGGATTAGCAATGCCTAAATTTTGTAGGAAACCGGCTAGCAGCCTGGCTGACATTCGCTAACGACCGCTGGTTTCCACCCGCACCTGCGCCGGCAGCGCGCGGAAAGCCACGGGCTACTTCCTTCATTTGTGGCATGAAACGCCTTTCTCTGGCTATGGCCGGGCTGCTCGGCCTGGCCGCCTGCAACCCGCCTACTACCTCTACCCCAGCCACTAATGCGACCGCCCCGGCCGGCCAGGCGCCGACAGCGGCCCCAGTGGTTAGCAGCTCGCCCGGCACCGCCTACCAGGTGTATCGCGGCCTGCTGCCCGGCCAGGCCGACAGCAGCACGCTGCACCTCGTCACGGCCCCGCAGCCCCTCTACGATGCGCCGGGCCCCAGCCACCACGGCAGCTACTACGGCACCGATGGCCACCCCTACGAGCTGCAAAGCCAGCCCAGCGCCCCCGACAGCCTGGTGCTGGCCGACCTCAGCCTGGAGCACGGGGCCAGCCCCACCAGCCCCAGCCCGCTCTGGCACCTGCGGCGGCAGCCCGGCGGCGGCCTGGCCGGCGTAGTGGCGGGCCAGGCCGTGCGCCTGCGGCCGGTGGCCCCGCCGGCCGGCAGCCTCACGTTTGCCGTGCGCTACCTGGCCGACTCGCTGGCCGCGTATCCGAAAGCCCCAACATCACCCAAAGCCCGCTTTAGCCGGCAGGCGCTGGTGCCGGTGGGCGGCGCGGCTACGGCGCGCCAAGCACTGGAGGCCAGCATCTTGCGCGACTTGCGCGGCGATACGCTCGGCACGCTGCCGGTACCGGCGCTACCCGCGCTTATCAAGCAGCAGCGCGATACGTTTTACAAAGAATACCGCGCAGACATAGCCGACGTACTGGCTACTACCAGCGCCGACGAGCGCCCCTCAGCCACCCTCAACTACGCCGACCAGGCGGCCACCTACGTGCTCTACCAGCAGGGCAACTTGCTGAGTTTGGCTTTTTTCAGCTATACCTACTCGGGCGGGGCCCACGGTATGAATGGCACCCGAACCGCCAGCTACGACCTGCGCACCGGCCGCCGCCTGCGCTACGACGATATTTTTCGGCCCACCGCCGCGGCGCAGCTGCCCGCGCTGCTGGGCCAGGCCATCCGCCCGCTGCTGGGCCTGCCGGCCGGCGCGCCCCTCGATAAGGAACTGTTTGTTAGTGAGATGCCAGTAACGCACAACGTCTTCTTAACGGCGGGCGGCGTGGAGTTTTGTTACCAGCCCTACGAAATCGCCTCCTACGCCCAAGGGGAAGTACGCGTGTTTCTACCCCTGGCAGCCGTGCGCTCGCTGTTGCGCCAGGGCTTACCGCTACCTGGGGCCAGCCCGGTAGCCAAGCGCTAGCCACATAGTTAAGCATCAGTAAACCAATACCTTATGTTTGATACTACTCGCCTGGCCGAAGCCTTCCGTCTCTTCGATGCCGCCAATGGCGAAGACCCGACCCTAGAACCCGACGAGCACGGCCAGCCCGTGCCCAAGGAGGTGCTCTACGCCCGGCGCATGACTGCCTGCCTGGCCCGCGTGGCCCCCGATGCGCCCGAGGCCGTGCAGCTGGCCGCTCGCTGCCAGCACATCCGGCGCTGGGCTATTCCGCGCGCCGATTTCCCCATGACGCGCCCCGGCTACCACCAGTGGCGCAACACGCTCAAAAAATACCACGCCGAAGTGGCCGGCCAGCTACTGGCGCAGGCTGGCTACGAGCCCGAGCTGATAGAACGCGTGCAACAGCTGGTGCAGAAGCTGCGCCTGAAGGACGACCCTGAAGTGCAGCTACTGGAAGACGTTATTTGCCTGGTGTTTCTGGAGTACTACTTCCTACCCTTCGCCGCTCAGCACCCCGAGGAGAAAGTAATCGAAATTGTGCAGAAAACCTGGCCCAAAATGACCGAGCGCGGCCACGCGTTGGCTCTGCAGCTGCCCTTCTCGCCCCAGGCGCTGGCACTGGTGCGCAAGGCGTTGGCCTAACCTATTTACACCTCCCTCATGACTGTTCAAAATCCCCTTTTCCCCGCCTTCCTCAAGCTCGAAAACCTGCGCGTGCTACTAGTGGGCGGCGGCAACGTGGGCCTCGAGAAGCTCACCGCCATCCTGCGCAGCAGCCCCAACACGGCCGTTACCATCGTCAGTCTCACCTTTTTACCCGAGCTGCGGGCGGTAGCCGCCCAGCATCCGCGCCTGCACCTGGTTGAGCGCGGCTGGCTCGAAAGCGACCTGCTCGACCACGACATTGTGTTTGCCGCCACCGACGACCCGGCCCTGCACCGCCGCATCAAAACGGCCGCCACCCTGCGCCACTTGCTGGTAAACGTGGCCGATACGCCCGACCTGTGCGACTTCTACCTCTCCTCGGTAGTGCAAAAGGGCCAGCTCAAAATCGCCATCTCCACCAACGGCAAGTCGCCCACCGTGGCCAAGCGCGTGCGCGCCATGCTGGAAGAAGCCCTCCCCGATGAACTGGACGACATACTGCAGCAGATGACTATTATTCGCGGCAAGGTAGCCGGCGACTTCGCCGCCAAGGTGAAGTCGCTCAACGCCGTGACGGCCGAGCTGGCCGGCGGCAAGGCGTATGAGTCGCCGGCCACTAAAAAGTGGCGGCGGGTGGCCATGGGGTCGTTGGTATCGGTGGCCGCGCTGCTGGCGGGGCGGCTGTTTCGGCGGCCGGAGTAAAATTGCTAATATTGGAATAGCTCTCCTAATCGAGCACAAACCTCCTTAGCCGTTGTAGCATCTAATACGCCTAGCTTGCGCACCAGACTGATTTTATCAACCGACCGAATGTGGTTGAGCGCCACTTGCCCGGCCTTGCCCTGAAACTCGCAATCGACCCGCGACGGATAGGCTCGTTGACTACTTGTTAAAGCGGCAACTATAACAGTGCGCAAGTAGCGGTTCAACTCATCGGGCGAAATCACTACGCACGGCCGCGTCTTATTGATTTCGCTGCCCTGCGTAGGGTCCAGGTTCACCAGCCACACCTCAAAGCGCTGGGGCGCAGCTACCACTGCCATTCGCTTTCCTCGAAATCGGTGTCCGCAAAGCCTTCCAGCAGTTCATCTTTCGGCTCTTGCCCGGCGGCTAGGGCCGCTTGCATTTGAGCGTCCCAATCTTGCCGGGCCGGCCGCACTACCGGCGTGATAAGCAAGCCTTCGGGCGTGGGGCGCAAGTCCACTTCGCCAGCTAGGTGGTACTGTTGCAGGAGCTTCTTAGGCAGGACTATTCCTTGGGAATTGCCGACGCGGATGATTCGGGTGTGCATAGCACGAATGTACGCACAAAGTAATTACGTTTATACATTTGTCTTGTCATTAGAAAGTTGGCAACGTCTGGTCGAGACTACCAACATTTACTTTAACGGCTCTAACAATATCATCAACATATTTTTGCTGAGTTATTTTGTATGAGGCCGGATGATATGCGTCAATAAATAAACGACCATTAGAAAGCCAGCAGTCCACGCTCCCACCTTGCTGCTTAGCCTCTACGTTTTTCCCAAAGCGCATGGAGAAATCTGCATCCTTCTCAAAGAATGGCAGTGTGCTCCAACCAACAATTACGTTAGGTTGATAGAATTCAATTTGGTCATGTAACGCAACTCTGTTCTGTTTGTACAGCGAATCAAGTCTTCGCCAAGGAGTAGTCGTTTCCGCCCCGTATTTACCTACATTAACAAATGCTATACTACGGAGAGATTCTGCTATTCTCTTATCGTCACGGATGTAAGGAATATCATCATAGTCAATAAAATTATGCTGTAAAGCGTGACTGACATAAGCTGTTTTTTGCCAGCTATGCCTAGCTGAACGGCACACTTCATTAGGGTCTTTATCAATCCAACTGGTTATCGACCATTCTTTCTGATTAAAACCATCGCCATGAGCTTCCTTACCAATAAATAATGGGCGAATACTTTGCTTTTGCCACTGCTCTATATTAACGATACCATCTTTCACATAGACATTCAACGGTGCTATTTTTTGCAAGCTTCGGAGTTTAATATCAATTGCTTGTACTTTTTCTTTGTAGTTCACGCTTTCAAGGGGGTCAAGGTTCGCACCAAATGTAATCAGAGCACCCGCCTCTAGCAAAACCACCTGAAAATCCGTACCTTTGCGGCCCTGTCAAGGCGGCAGGCCGGGCGCTCACCCTCCCGGAACCAACTCAAAATGCGCTCCGCCCTGGGTTCCGGCGGTGGCGTTCAGTAGTTTAGGAACCTGCTATTACATGGCAGAATTGATTGATGATTTCGACTGGGACAATGTCGATGCCAGCGGCTTTGGGGGCAACTACAACGCCGACCAGCGCGCTGAGCTGGAAAAAATGTACAGCGACACCCTCACCACCGTTCAGGAGGAAGAGGTAATTAAAGGCACCGTGGTGGGCATGACCGACCGCGATGTTATCCTGAACATCGGCTTCAAATCGGATGGCCTCGTGCCGCTGAGCGAATTCCGTGACCTGCCCGACCTGAAAATCGGCGACGAGGTGGACGTATTCATCGAAGACCAGGAGGATGCCAACGGCCAGCTCATCCTGAGCCGTAAGAAAGCCAAAATCAAGCAGGCCTGGAACGCGATTTACGCGGCTCTGGAGAATGATACCGTGCTGGAAGGCGTGGTGAAGCGCCGCACCAAAGGCGGCCTCATCATGGAGATGGATGGCGTAGAAGCCTTCCTCCCCGGCTCGCAAATCGACGTGAAACCCATCCGCGACTTCGACATTTATGTGGGTCGCCGTATGGAAGTGAAAGTCGTGAAAATCAACGCTGCTTTCGACAACGTGGTTGTTTCGCACAAAGTCCTCATCGAGAAGGACCTGGAGCAGCAGCGCGAAGCCATCCTGAACAACCTCGAAAAAGGTCAGATTCTGGAAGGCAACATCAAGAACATGACCAACTTCGGCGTGTTCATCGACCTCGGCGGTGTCGATGGTCTGCTGCACATCACGGACATTTCGTGGGGCCGCATCGCTCACCCGAGCGAAGC
>CAXTFI010000180.1:0-10235 GCA_964243255.1 uncultured Hymenobacter sp. | reverse complement strand
CGCGTGTCGGCCCTCACGCCCAGCACGGTAGCTACCGAGCTGGCTATCAGCAACAACCTCACCGACGGCAACCCCGATAAGGTGATGCAGCCCGAGGATATTGCCGAGTTTATCATCTCGCAACTCAAGCTGAATCGACGCATTTTCGTGAAGGAAGCGGGGCTGTGGTCGACTAATCCGTAGGGGGTTACCCCACCCCCCGGCCCCCTCCCCGATGGGGAGGGGGAGCCAGTCTTTAATTAGCAATTAGCAGTGAGTAATTGCCTCTTGTTAATTGCTCATTGATACTTGCGTTCGGCTCCCCCTCCCCATCGGGGAGGGGGCCGGGGGGTGGGGTCTGCCGCGAAGGGCGATTTTTCTTCGCAGTGCATTGTGCATAAAACTACCTATCGGCATCAGGTAGCCAACCGCTATCCCGCCGCTTATGTATCAACTTGTACTCGCCCTGCTGCTGTGCTGGCTGGCCCTGCCCGTGCTGGCCCAGCAACAGCTGGCCAAAGCTCGCCAGAGCAGCTACCTCACCAAAGTATTCCGGCTGACTGAAGCCCAGGCGCGCCGCCTCTACGAGCGCGGCTTGCAGAGCGCCCGGCCTGATTTTTTTACGGTGCCGGTCGATTCTTTTCCTACCGACAACGTAGCGCCGGGGTGGCGGCCCCTGCCGCTGGGCTACTACCTGGTGGCCCACACCGAAGGCCCCGAGCTGGTGTACTGGCTCCGCGCCGAAACCAGCCGCACCGTGGAAGTCATTGACAACCAGCGCGACCTGAGCCTGACAGTGCGCGATTCGCTGGGCCGCCTGCGGCCCGATGCGCGGGTGGCTGTGGGCGGCCGGCCCCTCCCCTACGACCCCGCTACCCACGCGTATCGCCGCACCCGCGGTGCCCGGCCCGGCCTGGTGGCCGTGACGGTGGGCGGGCGCACCACTTTTCATCCGCTGGCGCAGCCGGCCGCCAACCCGCGCGGCAGCTGGGCGCGCCGCGCCGGGCGGCGGGTGCTGTTTGGCCGGCCGCTGGGCTACCTCACAGTGCCCATCTGGCGCACAGCGTACGCGTTGCGGCACCCCGCCCTGGCCACTACCGGGCTGGTGGGGCTGCTGCGCTCGCCGTTTAGCGAAAACCTGCGCGACCAGCGCCAGCACCAGCGCGACGAGCAGCGCCGCGAGCGCTGGCTTAGCTACCTGCTCGTGAGCCAGCCGCGCTACCGGCCCACCGGCGACACCCTGCGCCTGAAGGCGCGCGTGCTGCGGCGCAGCAACGGCCGGCCCGGCACCCAGCCCCTCACCCTGTGGCTGAGCGGCGGGGGCCTGGGCCGCCGCAAGCGCCTGGCCACTCTGCGGCCCGTGCGGCCCGGCTCGTACGAGTACAGCCTGCCGCTGACCGACACGCTGGGCCTGCGCGTGGACACCAGCGTAAATCTGTATCTGGAAGATAATCAGGAACATACCGTGGCCGAGGGCAGCTTTCGCTTCGAAGACTACGAGCTTAAAAACGACCATTATGCCCTGCGCCTGCTGGCTAAGGAGCCCTGGCGGGGCCAGCCGCAGGCGGTGTTTTTGCGCGGCAGCGACGCCAACGAGCTCAACCTGCCCGATGCGCGGGTGCGGCTGGCGGTGCTGCCCGCCGCCGCGCCGGGGCGGCTGCCCACGCGCCGGCTCTTCGTGCCCGACACCCTCTGGACCCACGCCCAACTGCTTGACCCGCTGGGCGAAACGCGGGTGAACCTGCCCCCGCGCATCTTCCCCGATGTGGACCTGAGCTACGCGGTGCAGGCCACTTTTCTGACTTCGGACAATGAGCGGCACGTCGAAACCATCGGCCTGCCTTACCGGCGCGACCCCGGCCGGCTGCACCTGGAGCTGGGCACCGACTCGGTGCGCCTGCGCTTCGACTCGCTGGGCGTGAGCCGGCCGCACCGCGCCCGCCTCACGGTGAAGCTGGCCGACTACGCGCCCGGCGATACTCAGCAGGAAAAGGCCGTGCAACTGCCCCTGGCGCTACCACTTGATTTACTGGCCGTTAGCTACGAGCTGCGTGATGCGCTGGGCCGCACCGAGTTTCTGGTTCTGGACGAAGACAATGCCGAGCTGACGCTGCGCGCCGACCGCCGCGACTCCCTACGCCTGGCCGTGGCCAACCCGCACCGCCTGCCGTTCTGGTACTACGTGTACCAGGGCAACGCGCTGCGCTACCAGGGCTATACTACTGATTATAAGCTACTTATTGAAGACCTGAGCCCAGCTGCCTGGCACGTGTCGCTGCACTACGACTGGGGCGGCGCGCGCCGCACGGCCGAGTACACGGTGGGCGCGCCGCAGCCGCAGCTCACCATCACTACCACGCAGCCCGACGTGGCTTACCCCGGCCAGCGCCTGCGCCTGGGCTTCGCCGTGACGGACGAAGCCGGCCGGCCCGTGCCCAACGCCGACCTCACGGCCTACGCCTACACCAGCAAGTTTGGGCAACCTGCGCCGCCCGCGCTGCCCGGTTTTGCGCCGCGGCCGGTGCCGGGCCGGGTGGCGCGCCAGCGCTTCACGCTGAGCGCGGGCTTTGGCGAAGGCGCGGTGACGCGGCCGCTGGCCTGGCCCACGTGGCGGCACCAGCTGGGGCTCGATTCGCTGCAATTTTACCACTTCCTGTACCCCGAGAGTGGGGCGTTTTATGCGTACCAGCCAGCGCCCGGCGGGCTCACGCAGGTGGCGGCATTTGTGGTCGATTCGGGCCGGGTGCAGGCCCCCATCGCGGTGTATGTGGATGGCGAACCGGCTTACATTCACGACGTTAACCAAGGCCATCCTTATACGGCCCTGGCCGATAGTGGCTTCCAGACGCTGCGCATTCGGACCCGCAACCGGCTCGTGACGCTGCGCGACGTATACCTGCGGCCCCTGCACAAGCTCACGCTCAGCCTCGACGTGAACCAGCCCTGCGCCGAGCTGACGGTGGAAACCCGCCCCCCGGTGCTGGGGCCCGACGAGCTACTGACCCTGCGCCGCACGGTGCTGGCCGTAGATGGCTACGCCTCCGCTACCCTGCGCCAGGGCAATGCGCTGCGACCGCTGGGCAACAATTACGCCAGCGCTGGGCTGCTGGTGGCGGGTCCTTTCCGGCCCGATTCCATTCTGCTGCGAACGCTGGAAGGACAGGGGCGGCGCAAGTTTTTGTTTGAGCCGCTGTACGACTATCAGTTCAGCCCCGGCGTGGTGAAGCTGACCTGCCTCGACCCCGCCCGCCTGGGGCCGCTCAACGGCGCGGGCTTTCCGCGGGCGCTGCCGCTCGGCGATTTTGCCTATGTCGAGCGCGACTTTTTGCACGGGTCTTACTTGCCATATTCTACTGAAAAACAGTATTTTGCGCCGACGCGTACCCGGCCTGCGCTTAGCTACCCCTCCCAGACGCCCGCCGGCCAGGGCCGCCTGGAGCTGCGCCGCCCGTTGCCTCCGGCGCGGCAGCCCGACCCGCTGCCCACTGCCCTTTATACCCTGCTCACCCGGCCCGACCAGCCCACGTTTCGGCGCTTGCAGCCGGGGCTGGCGGTGCTGCACGCCCTGCGGCCCGGCCGCTACCGCGCCGCCGTGCTGCTGGCCGACAGCACCTGCCTGGCCCCCAAGGAGCTGATTCTGGTGGAAGCTAATGGCCAGACATATTACCAGTTGCGACTCGCCGACCGCCAGCCGGCCGGCGTGCTCAGCCACTATATCAACCAGCTGCTGGGGCGGCTGGCGCCGCCCCTGACCACCGGCAAAGCCGTGAACCCCGAGCGCCGCGAGATACGGGTAGAGCAGCCCATGCAGCCCCAGCCGGGCTGGCGCCTGCTACGCGGCCGCGTGTTCGACCACACCACCGAAGAAGGCCTGCCCGGCGCGACGGTGCTGGCCAAGGGCACTACCGTGGGCACCTCCACCAACGCCGATGGCAGCTTTTCGCTGCGCGTACCGCTCACGGTGCAAGCCCTCACGTTTTCCTCCATCGGCTACGTCACGCAGGAGCAGCCCATCAGCTACGGCAGCCCGCTGGAGGTGCATATGTGGCAAGATGTGAAGCAACTATCAGAGGCAGTAGTAGTTGGCTACGCCACTATGCGGCGCTCCGACCTCACGGGCAGCGTTAGCAGCGTGCTGCAAGGCCGGGTGGCGGGCGTGCAGGTCACCGGCCCTGTTTTCATCCGGGGTGCTTCGTCGCTGGGGCTGAATACGCAGCCGCTGTACATCGTGAATGGCCTGCCCTTCAGCGGCAACGTGGCCGACATTGCCCCGGCCGACATCCTGGAGATGAAGGTGCTGAAAGGCCCCGAGGCCATGAGTATTTATGGCACGCAGGCCAGCAATGGGGTTATCCTGTTTACCCTGCGCAAGGGCGCTACCCTGGCGGGCCAGCCCGTGGGCCCCGCCGCCGACCAGCTGCCCGGCCAAGATGCGCGCCTGGCGCTGCGCCGCCACTTCCGCGACTACGCCTGGTGGCGGCCCACCCTGGTGACCGACGCCCAGGGCCGCGCCCGCACCGAAGTGGTGCTGCCCGACGACCTGACGAGCTGGGATACTTTCGTGGTGGGCTCCGATGGGCACGGGCGCGTGGGCATTGCCACTGGCCGGCTGCGCGCCTTTAAGGCGCTAGTGGCTACGCTGGCCGCGCCGCGCTTTCTGGTGGCCGGCGACCGCGCCCAGGTGCTCGGCAAAGCCCTTAACTACCAGCCCGATACGGCGCAGCTCACCACTGCCTTCCGGGTGGGTGGGCAGGTGGTGCGCCGCCAGGCCCGCCGCGTGGGCAGCGCCGTTATCGACACGCTCACCGTGACCGCCCCGGCGGCGGCCGACTCGCTGCTGCTCGCCTTTGGCCTGGAGCAAGCCAGCGGCTACGCCGACGGCGAGCAGCGCCGCCTGCCGGTGCGGCCGCTGGGCACCCGCGAGCGCGTGGGCACCTACGCCGTGCTCACCGCCGCCGACACCACCCTGGCCCTGCCCCTCGACCCGCGCCTGGGCCCCGCCACGCTGCGCCTGGAAAGCGACGCGCTGCCCACCCTGCTGGCCGAGATTCACCACCTGCAGCAGTACGCCTACCTCTGCAACGAGCAAGCCGCCTCGCGCCTGCTGGCGCTGCTGCTGGAGCAGCGCATCTGCGCGGCGCAGGGCCTGCCATTTAAGTACCAGCGGATTGTTAGCTTTCTCATCAAGAAGCTTTTAGATGGCCGCCAGTCGGCTACCAGCATCTGGGGCACGTGGGCGGCGGCCACCGGCAGCCCCTGGGCCACCGTGCACGTAGTGGAGGCGCTGCTGGCCGCCGAAAAGGCCGGCTACGCTGTCAAGCTTAATCGCAACCCGCTGATTGACTACCTCTTACGTGAGCTCGATGCCAGCCTGAGCGCGCCCACCGCCACCCACCGCTACACCGGCTATTTCCAGGGCAACGACGACCAAATCCGGTTGCTGAAGCTGCTGCACGACCTCGGGGCTACGGCCCCCTACGCCACCTACCTGCGGCGCATGGAGAATACTGCGCCGCGCCGCCCGCCCCTCGACCGCTACCTGGTCCTGGCCGAGCTGCGCCAGCAGCTGGGCCTGCCCTATCAGCTCGATAGCCTGCGGCACTACCGCCTGCCCACCGCGCTGGGCGGCGTGTACTACGCCGATACGCTGCGCCGCAACTCCTACTATTGCTACCTGCTGGCCGACCGGGTGGGTACCAGCCTGCTGGCCTACCGCGTGCTGCGCCAGCAGGGCGGGCACGCGGCCGAGCTGGCGCGCATTCGCACGTTTTTGCTGGGGCTGCGCGGCGGTGGCTACTGGACCAGCACCTACGAAACGGCCCAAATCCTGACTACCATCGGGCCCGATTTGCTGGGGCCGGGCCCCGGTGGGGCCCCGGCGCAGGTGCAGCTTAGCGGCAGCCCGGCGCTGCCGGCCGGGCCCGTTACGCAGTTTCCGCTGGCGCTCACGCTGCCCGCCGGCACCGGGCCACTCGCGCTGCGCAAGCAGGGCGGCCTGCCCGTGTACGCCACCGCCTACCAAACCCGCTGGAACCCCGCGCCCGAGGCCGTGGCCGCCACCTTCACCGTCACCACCACCCTGGCCGGCCAAGCGGGCCGCCGCGTGGCGCTGCCCGCCGGCCAGCCCACCGAGCTGGTCGTTACGCTCGATGTGGCGGCCGAGGCGCGCTACGTGGTGCTGGAGGTGCCCATTCCGGCCGGCTGCTCCTACGGCGACCCGGCCCCTACCAACCGCCTGGAGGTGCACCGCGAGTACCTCCAGCACCAGGCCGGCATCTTTATCGACCAGCTGCCGGTGGGCCGCCACACGTTCCGCATCGCCTTGCAGCCGCGCTACCGGGGCAGCTACACCCTCAACCCGGCGCGGGCCGAGCTGCTGTACTTCCCCACTAAGTTTGGCCGGGCGGCCAGTAAGCGGGTGATAGTGAAGTAGTAGGGAAGGGCCAGTAACTAAGGGATAGATATTGGCCCTTTCATTACTAAAACAAAGAAACGTCGTGGGGTACCAAATAGCTTCCGCATATATGCTTCTTCTTCAGCATCATTAGCGCTTTTATGGAGGCGCTTGGTTTCTTCAGACGAAAGCTTATGATAGCTAAAAGTCAGAAAAACAGATGTTAGCGTATCAGTAGTTTGAATTAAAGTATCAAGCCGGACACCAGTATTTTTATGCATTATACTAATGCGTTGTGATGCACGCTTGTTCTGTAAGTTTAGGCTATGCCAGTCATCGGGCAGATTATTAAATTCTACCGACCCGGCAAAAACTACGCTATCATCACGGCTGATTTCCAACTCAGCTTCTGGCTCTGTGTCGCTACCATTTTGGAAATACACAACCGTGCGATGGGGCTTTTGCTCTATCTGAGTTACACTGTTGTAGTCTGCTGAACAACTAGTTATCAGCAGTATCGCATATACTGCTGATAACTTCTCCCTACTCCACATGAAACAGCACCTTCACGGCCGTCACAAAGAAATTAACCCCAATTGCCAGCGTCAGAAAGCCCATGACGCGGGCCAGCGCGGCCATGCCGGGACGGCCCATGAGGCGGGTGAGGCGCAGCGACGACACCAGGATGAGAAACGCGGCCAGGGCCACCAGTACAAAGCCCAGTACGGTTATGGCTTTGTCGGCGTAGGTGGGCCGGATGAGGCCGATGCAGAGCGCCATTGAGCCCGGCCCCGAGAGCATGGGCATGGCCAGCGGCGTGAAGCTGATGTCGTCTTTGAGCTTGCTTTCTTCCAGGGCATCGGGGCCCACGCGGTCGCGGTTGGCGCCGGGCGTCAGCAGGTCGAAGGCCGAGCGCATGAGCAGGATGCCCCCGGCAATGCGCAGGTGCTGAATGTTGATACCGAAGAAGTTAAGAATGTATTGCCCGCCAAAAAAGGCGACCGACAATATCGCCACCATGTAGGTGCACGAGCGCAGCGCCGTGGCCGTGCGCTCGCGGTTGCTGTCGTCGGCCGTTAGGGTCAAAAAAACGGGCATGGCCCCGAAGGGATTGACAACCGAAAACAGCGTGGTGAAGGTGGCGAGCAAAACTTCCATCCGGCAAAAGTAGCGGCGCGGGTAAGGGTTGCCGGTGAGGCCCGGCATTTTGGCTGGCTTTTAGGGGGCTAGCCCAATCTGCTAGCGCAGTTGGGCGCATATTTGCCCACTAGTTGCCTCATTTTTTTGCGCAGTATGCCTCACTTCTTCTCTGCTGGCCTGGCCTGGGTATGCGCCGGCCTGGCGCTGGCCGTAGCGCCGGTCCATCCGGCCCTGGCCCAAGCGTTTGAGCTGCAGCCCTCGTCCTCGACCGGCTACCTTGGCCAACCTCACGGCCTGGCCGTAGCCGATATAAACGCCGATGGCAACCTCGATGCCTTGGTGGCCAACACGTATTCCAGCACCATCTGCGTGCAGTTGGGCAACGGTGCGGGCCGTTTCACCCCGCAGGTCAACCTGCCCTCAACGGGCCCCAATACCCAGCCCTATTGCGTGGCCGTAGCCGATGTAAATAGCGATGGCCGGCCCGACGTGCTTACGGCCAACTCCGGTACCAGCACCCTGAGTGTGCTGCTGGGCAACGGGGCCGGGGGGTTTGCCCTGCAACCCAGTTCGCCCAGCACCGGCAGCGGCAGCCAGCCCCTAGCCCTGGTGCTGGCCGATGTGAATGGCGATGGGCAGCCCGATGCGCTCACAGCCAACATTGGCACTGGTACCGTGAGCGTGCTGCTGGGTGATGGAGCGGGTGGCTTTGCCTTGCAACCTAACTCACCGGCTACTGGCCCTGGCAATAGCCTGCCCCGCTCCCTGGCCGTGGCCGACGTGGACGGCGATGGCAAGCCGGATGTGCTGGCCGCTAACAGCGACGATAGCAGCACCCTGGCCGTGCTGCTGGGTAATGGCGCGGGGGGGTTTGCCCTGGCCGGGGCCACCCGCACGGGCAATTTTCCTACCAATCCGTATGGCTTAGCCATAGGCGATGTAAATAACGATGGGAAGCCGGACGCGCTCACGGCCAACATTTCTACCTCCACTGTGAGCGTGCTGCTGGGCAATGGCCTGGGTAGCTTCACGCTGCAGGGTAACTCGCCTTATTCTTCCAGCTACTACGGCGGCCAGCCCACTAGCCTGGCGCTGGCCGATATCAATGGCGATGGCCAGCTCGACGCGCTGGTCGTCAACTCCAACTACGGCAACAATACGGTGGGCATATTGCTCGGCGATGGGGCTGGTGGCTTCGCGGTGCAGGATAAGTCGCCTTCGGTAGGGGCCTACACAACTCCCTTTTGCGTGGTGGCAGCCGATGTAACTAGTGATGGCAAACCCGACCTGCTGGTACCCAGCGTGGCTTACAGCACGCTCAATGTGCTGTTCAACACCACCGAATACCCCGCGCCCACGCTCCGCAGCGTCGGCCCCAGCCCGGCCGCCGTGGGCAGCATACTCACGCTCACCGGTACGGGCCTGGCTGCAGTTAGGCAAGTGAATTTTACTGGCGCCACGCAAACCACCCTTGCTAGCCGGGCCGCCACTTACCTGCGGGTAGTAGTGCCGGCCGGGGCGCGCTCCGGCCCCGTAAGCCTTACTACGCCCGGTGGCACCAGCAACTCGCTGCCGCTCACCAGTGTGCTGGCTACACAGGCTGCTCCCCCCGCCCCGCCGCAGGCCGTGCTTTATCCCAACCCCGCCGAGGCCGGGCTGGCACCCGTACTACTAGTCGTATCCGGGCTGCCTCCCACCACCACCCACCTCAACGCCACGCTGCTTGATGTGCTGGGCCAACCCGTGAGCCAGCTTATGCTACCGGCCGGGCCGGGGCCGCTGCGCGCGGCAGTGCCCACGGCGGGGCTAGCCAGGGGGGTATACGTGCTGCGGGTGCGGGTGCTCACTGGCCAGGGCCAAGTGCTTGGCCTGCTGCCTGCCCAGCGGCTGAGCGTGCGTTAAGCTTATTCCTTCACCTCTCCGCTACTTTTGCCGGCGTGCCCACTCTCTATTTCCTGCTGCACGGCCTGGGGCTGCTGCTAGGTGGCGCGGGCCTGCTGGCTACGCTGTTGCCCCTTCTTCGTCAAACTGCCTGGTGGGTTCGCGTGTGTGACTTTCCGCGCCTCCAAATCGTGGCCGGCCTGCTGCTGAGTCTGGGGCTGCTAGCCCTGCCGGGCGCTGGCCCCTGGCTGGCCCACTTGCCGGTGCTGCTGGCCGCCCTGGCAGTGGCGGTGGGCTACCAGGCCACCTGCATCTGGCCCTACACGCCCTGGCATCGCAAACAGGTGCAGGACAGCCAGCGCCGGCCCAACGACCCCAACCATATCAGCCTGCTGGTAACCAACGTGCTGATGTATAACCGCGACGCCTCGCGCTGCCTGGGCGTCATCCGCGAGCAGCAGCCCGACATTGTGCTGGCCGTCGAAACCGACGACTGGTGGCTGAGCCAGCTGGCAGGCCTCACCCACGAGTATCCGCACACCTGCCACGCCCCGCTGCCCAATACCTACGGCATGCTGGTTTTTTCGCGGTTGCCGCTGCTAGCCAAAGAGATGCAGTTTATCCTCGACCCCGGCATTCCGTCGTTTCACGGGCGGGTGCGGCTGCCCAGCGGCGTAGAGGCCAACCTGCATTTTGTGCACCCCAAGCCCCCCGCCCCCCAGGAGGCCAAAACCAGCACCCGCCGCGATGCCGAGCTGCTGCTGGTGGGCCGCGCCATTCAGGCCCACGACGGGCCCACCATCGTGGCCGGCGACCTCAACGACGTGGCCTGGTCGCATAC
>CAXTFI010000179.1:0-10376 GCA_964243255.1 uncultured Hymenobacter sp. | reverse complement strand
GAGGTTTTGCGGATGTCGCGTTTAGCAGGGGCGAGTTCGAGTTCCAGTAACATAGGGCAAAGATACAAAGAGCCAGAACGTTGGGTTCCCGGCATTTTGGAGAACTTTTCGCGGGGCTGGGTGTATTTTGCAGAGGTAACTTCTCTAAAATACCCGTGAGCCACCAGCAAATCATTGAGCAAACAAGCAAGCTATTAGCGCGTTTACCGGAGGATAAAGCGCAGACAGTGCTTGACTTCGCCAATTTTCTGACGCAACAGCGCTGGGCAGCGCTGCCGCTGGTAGAAGACCCCTTACCTGATACGGAAACAGAAGAAGAGTTTCGCGCTGACGTAACGGCCATTGCGCGCCACACGAGAGCGTTTGACTGGCTGCATGACGAGCCGGATTTATATACGGATGACGACTTACTGGAGCGATATAAGTAGCTTTTGCTGAGTAACGGCGCGGTTGCGTTTTTCGTAAATTGTGCAAATAAAAACCGGCTTATTTCGCGCATGAAGAAAGGCGACCTGCTTTCCGTTGAATTCCCATTTTCCGACATGCGCGAACTCAAGCGTCGCCCCGCGCTGGTTGTAGCCGTAGAAGGGCATGATGTTACCGTGGCTTTTATCACCCGAAATCTTGGTGCGCGACAGCCCTATGCTGTTGTCTTACAGCCAAGTATAGCTAATCGGTTACGGCAGGCTTCGCTGCTTAGAGTGCTAAAGCTGGTTACCCTCGATTCAAGCCTGGTTTATGGCCGTCTCGGCGAGCTCACCGCCGCGGAGCTTCAGCAAGTAGATGCGGGCTTGCGTTTGGGGCTGGGCTTGTAAAGAGTTGCCTTCGCGGCGCTCACGGCTGTGGCGAACCCACTTGTGCTGCCAACTCGGCCGGCAGCCCCCGCAGCTTGCGCGTGTTGTAGTCGAAGCACAGCATCCCGGTTTTGGCGCGGGCTATCTCCTTGCCTGCCTGGCTTTTGATGTGATATACAATATCGAAGCCGTACTTACCAGGGTCGGCCGCGGCCAGCTCAATGGTGAGCACATCGCCGTAAAACGCCTCGCCCTTGTACTCAATCGCTACGTCGACCATAATGAAGCCCAGCCGGGTAGCGGGGTCAAACTCGGCCGTGCCGAGGTGGGCCAGAAACTGCACCCGCGCCTCGTGCAGCAAACTCAGTAGGGCATCGTTGCCGAGGTGGGCCCCGTAGTTGAGGTCAGTGATGCGAACGGGAATCTCGACCGCGAAGCCAAAGCTTTCGGGCAAACTTACTTTTACGCGGGCCATAGTTTCAATGAACAGTGAGCAATGAGCAGTGAGCAATTGGATGATGCTTCAAAAGTAGAGGTGCGCACTACCGCCGACGGCTCGCCTACGCTCTACGTGCCGGCGCTTGATGAGCACTACCACAGCACGCACGGCGCGG
This sequence comes from uncultured Hymenobacter sp., assembly GCA_964243255.1. GTDB lineage: Bacteria > Bacteroidota > Bacteroidia > Cytophagales > Hymenobacteraceae > Hymenobacter. The sequence continues at coordinate 8,968 of CAXTFI010000179.1, read as the reverse complement.
CGCAGGAGTCGCGCCATGTGTTCATCGAAGCGGGCTTGCGGCCGTTGCTGGAAGCTGGCTTAGGCCAGCCGGGCCGGCCGCCGCTGCGCCTGCTGGAGGTGGGCCTCGGCACGGGCCTCAACGCCTTGCTCACGCTGGAAGCCGCTCAACAAGCCGGCGCGGTCGTGGCCTACGATGGCTACGAAACCCGGCCGCTGCCCGCCGCAGCTGTGGCGGCGCTGGCTTTGCAGTGGGCCGATAACCAGACGCTTAGCCAGGCATTTGCGCAGCTACACGCCGCGCCCTGGGGCGCAGGCTGCTCGCTGGCGCCAGGCTTTTTACTGACTAAAATTCAGGCCGAAGTACAGGCGACCGACTTGCCGGCCGGCTACTACGACCTGTTTTATTTTGATGCCTTCGCCCCCGAGAAGCAGCCCGAACTGTGGACGGAGGCCGTATTTGCCAAGCTCTTCGCCGCTGCCACGCCCGGCGCGGTGCTGGTGAGCTACTGCGCGCAGGGCCAGTTTCGGCGCAACTTGCGGGCCGCTGGCTGGCTTACCGAAAAGCTACCCGGCCCGCCCGGCAAGCGCGAGATGACGCGGGCCCGCAAGCCAGCATAATTTATTCATTTAGAAGCTATTACGCATGGCTACTGACGCTACTATCGAAATTTATTGCCCGCGCTGCCACTGGGAGCCCGACGGCGAGGCGCACTGGCAGTGCCGCTGCGGCCACGTCTGGGACACCTTCGCCACGGCCGGCGTGTGCCCGCAGTGCCGCTACCGCTGGCAGGTTACCGTGTGCCCACCCACGCCGGGCGGCTGCGGGCAGGAGTCGCCGCACCTCGACTGGTACCATGGCCTCACTGAGCTGGTGCAGGCGCTGGTCGAAGAATCCCTGGCCGCGCCCGTTAGCCGTATGCGCCCCTGATGAGTCGTAAATTTCTCGATACCGAAAGCCCCGCCTGGGTCGCCGAAGGCCTCATCACCGAGGACCAGCGCCAGCGCCTGCTGGCCCGCTACCCGCCCGAGATGGTGCAGGCGGTGGGCCTGCTGCCGCTGCTGGGCAGCATTTTGGTGGGCCTGAGCGCGCTGAGCGTGGTGGCCGCCAACTGGCAGAGCCTGCCCACCCTTGTGCGGCTGGGGCTGCTGCTGGGCAGCCTGCTGGCGGCCTACACGGGCGGCGAATACTTTTTGCGGCGCGGCAACCGCCGGGTGGGCCACGGCCTGCTGGGCCTGGGCCTGGCGCTGTTTGGGGCCGGCATCGTGCTCACGAGCCAGCTCTACCAGCTGGTGGGCTACGATGTGAGCGGCCTGCTGGCCTGGGTGGTGGCTGGCGTGCTGCTTAGCTATTTATATGATAGCCAGTTACTTGTACTACTACCAATACTAATCGGGGCGGCGGTGCAAACGTATTGCACCCAGGCGCTGGGCAGCTTTAGCTACGCGGTGGCGGGGCTGGTGGTGCTGGGCAGCGGCTACCGCTGGTGGCGCCAGCCTACCGGCCACGGGCCCGATACCCTGGTAGGTTCCATCCTGGCCATTGGCGTGCTGTGGCAGGCGGCGCTGTGGGTAGCGCTTACGCACGCCAAAATCACCTGGTTTTTTGTGCCAGCCATGCTGGTGTACGCGGCCGGCGACTGGCACCAGAACCGCGCCGCGGGCCGGGCGCTGCAAGGCCCGCCGCTGGTGGCGGCCTACCTGTTTGCGCTGGGCCTGGCCTTGTTTGGCGAAACTGACCAGTACGCGGGCCTGCTGCGGCCGCCGGTGCTGGCCTACCTGGGCGCGCTGGCGGGCGTGCTGGCTTTGTCGGTGGCGGGCAAGCGGGCGCGGGGCCAGCTGGCCAGCCTGCCCGACTGGCTGCTGCTGCTGCCGGGCTTTTACCTGCCGGGCGGGCTGCCGCTGGCCGTGGCTACGCTGGTGGTGCTGTATGCCCACGCCGGCTCGGTGCTGGCCCGCGCCCACCGCTCGGGCGAGGCCGAGCAGCTGACGCTCGGCACGGTGCTGTTCATCGTGGCTACCATGGTGGCGTACTTCAAGCTCACCTGGGCTTTCCTGGATAAGTCGCTGTTTTTCCTGATTGGCGGCGTTTTATTGCTGGGCTTGAGCTGGTACTTGCGCCGCCGCAATGCCCAGCGGCTGGCCGCCGGCGCGGCGGCCGTTACGGCCGCCCCCGAAGCTTCTAAACCGGCCTAACGTATGCGCACGCACTACTCTCCCTCTCACCGCCTGTTGCTGCGGCTGCTGGTAGCGGCGCAGGTGCTCTACGTGCTGGGCGTGGCCGGCGCGGGCTACGCCACCACGGCCTACGGCCAGCACATCTGGCTGGCTACCAGCCCGGTAGACTTGCACGGCTTGCAGTACGAAAGCTTCGTGCGCCTGCGCTACCTCGCCGCCGAAGCGTCGCTCGCGGCCTGGAAGGGCACGGCCCCGCCCCAGCGGCGGCAGGCCGTGTACGTGCTGCTGGCCAGCGGCCCCGACAGCCTGGCCACCGTGGCCGGCGTGTACGCCGCCGAGCCCCGCCCCGCCGCCGGCCAGGCCGTGCTGCGCGGCTGGGTTACCGACGTGTACAGCCGCAGCCTGGGTTTGCGCTACAACCTGGAGCGCTACTACGTGCCCGGCGACAGCCCCCTGCGCCTGGGCAAAACCAGCCCCGCGGTGCGCGTGCGCGTCAGCATTGCGCCCTGGGGGCAGGCCCGCATCGAGCGCCTGGAATTGCTGAAGGCTACTGCCGCTCGGTAGCGGGCAGCAGCTGGCGGTCGGCGGCCAAGAGGTCAGTAAGGGCATATTTTTTTTGCCCCGTGATGTTCATCTCGTCCAGCATATCCACCATGTCGCGGTACTTGGCGCGGGGGCCGGCCGCGATGAGCACCACGGGCTCGGGCTGCCGGCGCTGGCGCGCCAACAGCACCTGCCGGATGCCGCGCGGCCCCAGGTCGGTGGCGTGCAGCGTGGGTACCGGCACGCTGGGGTCGGTGGGCGCGTTCAGCCCGAAGAAGTAGAATACCCGGTGCCCGGCGCCCAGCACAATGGTCAGGGCGTGCGAGCGGCCTAGCTCGGTAATGTGGTTGGGGTCCTTCACCGGCATGGTCAGCTGCATCACGCGGGGCTTGGCGAAGGTGGTGGTGAGCATGAAAAACGTGAGCAGCAAGAAGGCCAGGTCCACCATCGGCGTCATGTCGAGGCGAAACTTGTGCTGGCGGGCGCGCGGCTTTTTGCCGGCTTGGGGGGTGGGTTGGTTGATGGCAGCCATGCGGGAAAGAGGAAGTAGGAATGACGCCCTGCCCGCCCCGCGCCCTCCGGCCCGGCGCTACCAAAGGCAGCAGCTACCCACCTGATGCCCGCCCGCTAAAAATTCCACACCCCGCCCGGCGTGAGGCAGGCGTGCAGCGGCACGTCGGTGGGCAGCACGTCGGCCAGGGCCGGTACTGGCTTATCAGCTAAAATATTCAGGCCGATAAAAACCGCGTCGGGCCGGCATTGGGTTAAAAACCGGTCGTAGAAGCCCCCGCCGTAGCCCACGCGCTGGCCCTGCTGGTCGCAGGCCAGCAGCGGCACCAGCACGGCATCGAGCTGCGCCGGGGCCACCGCGGTGGCTGGGTCGGCGGCCGGCTCCGCGATGCCCCAGCGGTTGGCCAGCAGTGGTGTGGCTGGCGTTAACTCGTAGTGCTTTAGTGAGATACCGTCGGGCTGCACTACGGGTGCGGCCAGGCGCACCGGTAGCTGCCCGGCCCAGATGCGGCGGATTATCAGCCAGGTGTCGGGCTCGTTTTTGCGGGCCAGCGGCAAGAATACGTGCAGCCAGCGCCACTCGGCTACCGGGAAGTGCTCAAAAAGCTGGTCACGCAGCTGCTGGCTACGCAGCGCTACTTCGCTAGGCGTCAGCAGCTTGCGCTGGGCCAGGGTGGTGCGGCGCAGGGCAGCTTTGGTGGCGCTGGGCATGGGGCACTACTGGCAGGCGCTGAGCTTGCGCTCCACCAGCTCTTCTTTTTTATCGTCCCAGCGGTAGCAGTGCCGGGCCAGCGCTACCAGTCGGTTGCGCACCACTTTGTACTCTACGGTCGTCACCGACGAGCCCGCGCAGCACGAGTTGCGCTCGTAAACGCGGCGCTTCCGGGCGTCAAATTCCAGCGAAGTGCCCTCGTAGCCGCTGGGCGCGTACCGCTGGGTGGCGGGGTTATACAGGTAATAGAGGCTCGACGTGTTGGGCCCCGCGTAGCTGCTCTCGAACACCGAAAAATCGGGGTAGCCGTCAAAGTTGAAATCGCCCAGCGCCACGCTGTACACGCCCTGCGACTGGCAGTCTACCGCGAATTGCTGCACCAGCCGGTTGGTTTTCTTCGCCAGCAGCCGCACGGCCACCACGCGGCTGCCCTCCCCACTGCCCGGCTCGCCCGCCAGCACCGCCTGGAAGTAGCCGTTTTTCAAGCTCTCCATTTGCAGCAGCTCGTAGTGCGCCCCCCGCTTCGGCAGCGGCGTGAGCACCACCGGCAGCTGCTGGCCGGTGGCCAGGCTGCGCCAGGTGCCCGTGAGCCGGGGGGCCCGCGCGGCAAACGCCGAAATCGTGAGCGTGGCGGCCGGCTTGCCGCGGGCGTCCTGCTCGGTGAGCGTGAGCACGCCCTGCTTTAGCTGGCCACCCAGCCCAATCGGCGTGCCGATTTTTGAGTACAGGTATGCCCCCGTGAGCTGGCCTTGGTCAACCGAATTCAAGGCTAGCTCGATGGGGACCGTGCCCACCGTGCCCACGTAGCCGGCCTGCCCCGCGGCCCCCGTGGCCGCAAGCAGCAGCAGGCAACCCGTTATTACTACCTGGCTTAACATATTGATTATAAATCAATTAATCCTGAGCTGTTACAAAAAAACCGAGCTTAAACTGCATACCGGCCAGCACTGCGCCCGCCGATAGCTTTTCCCAGGCCGCCTGGCTCGTGGCGCGGGTATAAATATCGTTATCGGCGTAGCCAACCCCCGCCGAGAAGGCCAGGCCCTGGTGAACTTTGGCGGCATCGGCCCCGCCAACCCATTCGATGGCCAGCAGAAAGTCCTGGGTCAGCAGCAGGTTGTCGGGCGCCAGGTCTACCGTAATGGGGCCGTGCGCCACGGCCGTGCGCACGAGCACTTCGCGGTGCAGCAGCTTCTCATTGGTGGGCTGGCCGTCGGCCCCCAGCCGGTAAAGGTTTACCCGCAGCGTGAGGCTGCCCACCTGGTTATACGCCACGTTAAATCTGACAGTGAGCACGTTCGTGGGCGTATGCTTGAGGTGCACGATGGTGGCCAGCTCCGCGCCCAGGTCCTTGACTTCAAGGCTGAGCGTGGTGCTTTCCGAGTTGCCGGTGTAGCCCAGCGTGCGGCTGCGCCACGCCTGGCTTTTGGCCTTTACCCGTACTTCGGCTAGCGCCACGGCGGCCGGAGTCAACGCCACCTCGGGCTGCGTGCGCAGCTGCCGCAGCGTGCGCAGGCGCGGCTGGTAGCCCAGGTACGACACCCGCACGGTGTCATCGGCCAGGCTTTCCTGAAATGCCAGCCCGTACTGCCCCTGCTCATTGCTGACCGTGCCCAGCGCCTGGCCCACCACGCCGATATTCACAAACGGCAGCGGCTGCCCGGTGCGGGCATCGGTCACGCGGCCAGTTATGGGTTGAGCGCTGGCCGAAACGACCAGCAACCAGAAAAAGGTGAGCAGCGAATAGCGAAACATGGCCACAAAGAAAGAGCCCAGCGCTGAGGTGGCGCGGGGCTCGGATAGATGCGGGGTGGCGGGTGGCGGTTGCCCGGCACTGCGGTTAGCAAGTCGCTATTCTTACTTAGTCCAATCTTCCAATTCAATGTCCTTAATACGAGCTAAGTGACGCTGGTTGTTACTAACTAACGTCAGCCCGTGCGCCACGGCGGTCGCTCCTATCAACAAGTCGAAGTCGTCAATAATTGTCCCGGCTTTGCGCAATCGAGCTTTCTCTTTCGCAAATACATCTAGCGCCTGCACAATGGGTAAAAGTTGGACGCCGGTCAGGAAATTTTGCAGCGCTTTGCGATTTTTAATCGGTTGTTCACTGTTTTCCACACCAAATTTCAACTCAGCGAGGGTGATTTCGGATATAAATAGCTGCTCCACCGCAATGTCCGCCATTTTGCGGTCGAGGTCAAATTTGCCTTTCATGTAGAAAATGCAAATGTTGGTATCTAGCAAATAACTCTTCAAAACGACTCAATGTCACGAGTAAACGTGCGGCTAGCGCGCAACTCAGCAATCAACTCTTCGGCTGTTTGAGCAGACTCGAATGCCCCAAATGCTTTTGCGAAAGCACTCTTGCGCTGATTGGCAGCTAATTCTTCTTTTACAGAAGCACTTAATTGTGCAATAAGGTCGAGCTTACTACCTGTACTTAAGCTGCCTGCCAGCTGCAGGTAGCTGGCAAGCAAGGGATTATTTAGCGCCGGTGCTTTCATCGCAAGAAGTGTTAAATGAACCTCAAATTACGCCATAGCCAGTGGCTACCCCTCCTGCACCACCGCAAACTCCAACGCCAGCGGCTCGAAGCAAGCCAGCAGCTGCTCGATAAAGCCGGGGTTGTTGAGCAGGATGCTGAGCACGTTATCGGTGCGCTCCTGCAGGCCGCCATCGGGGAAGAGCTTGTCTTTGAGGGCCGTGAGCTGGGCGTAGGCGGTTTCGTGCTTGGCTTCGGCGGCTTTGCTGAGGCGCTTTTCGAGGCCGGCGAGGCTGCCGGCGGCTTTCTGGGCTTCGGCGGCCACGGTGCGTACCAGCGTGGGGTCGAGGCGCTGGGCCAGCGCCTGCACCTGCTCGAAGGCCGTGGCCAGCGCCTGCTGCTGCGCGGCCAGGCTGATTTCCTCCTGCCCCAGCTGCGCGCCAACTTGCTTCTTGAGCTCCGCCAGCGGCTTGAAGATGTCGGTGGCCGTGAGGCCCAGCTTGGCGAGCTTGCCGGCGTTGGCGCGGCTTAGGTACATGGCCGAGTTGCGGGGCAGCACTATCGGGTAGGGTACGCCCAGCGCCGCAAACACGTCTTTCAGCTGAAACCAGTACGCCACCTCGGCCCCGCCGCCGATGTAGGCCAGGTTGGGCAGCAGGATTTCCTGGTACACCGGGCGCAGCACCACGTTGGGGCTAAAGCGCTCAGGCTCAGCGGCGGCCAGGGCCAGCAGCTCGGCCTGCGAGTGGCAGCGGGCGGTGCCGCGCACCGTTACCTGGGTGCAGTCGGCGCCGGGGGCGGCGTCGGGCTCCAGGCGCTCGCGCTTGCCTTCGTCGGTGATAAAAAACAGGTTGAGCGGCCGCGAATATACCTGCGGCTTATAGCCGGTGGCGGTGAGGCGGCCGTTGGTGGCCTGCACCGCCTGGTTGGAAAACTGCTCGCGTATCTCCTTTTCCAGCAAGGGCTTAAGCGCTTGCTTCAGCGCGGGGCGGTCGGCATCGAGGCACACCAGGCCGTACTCGCCAAAGAGGCTGGTAGCCAGCCGGCGCGTGGCCTCGCTCAGGTTCCGGCTGCCCGTGTACGCGTCGCGGAAGGCGGCGGGCACTTCGGGCGGCAGGTGGCTTAGCAGCTCTTCAGCAATACCTTGCAGACCCAACCGGCCCACGGGCCCGCCCAGGCCGGCCGCGCCGCCGGGCCCGGCCCAGCTATAGGTTTTGCCAAAGAGCGGGAAGCTGTTGATTTCGGCAAAGTCGTGGTCCTCAGTGGCCAGCCAATACACCGGCACAAAGTCGTAGGCGGGGTAAGCGGCTTTCAGCTCGCGGCTCAGCTTGAGGGCCGTAACTATCTTATACACAAAGTATAACGGGCCCGTAAACAGGTTGAGCTGGTGCCCCGTGGTGATGGTAAAGGTGGTGTCGCGGGCCAGCAGGTCGAGGTGGGCGGCCACGGCGGGCGGCACCTCGCCGCCCAGCTCGGCGTACTGGGCGCGCAGGTCGGCCACCAGGCGCTGGCGGGCTTCGGGCGGATAGCTGACCTTTTTCTCGTCGATTTGGGCCTGAAAAGCAGCGAGTTCGGGAAAGCGGTGGTAGAAAGGCGCCAAAGCCGGCTTTTGGGCCAGGTAATCAGTGAGCAGGCCCGAAAACGCGCCAGTAGCGGCGTAGGGCAAGGTAATACAGTCGGCAGCCATGAGCGCGGGGAAAAGTGGGCGCGAAATTCAGGCCAAAACCTGAAGCAGGCCGAAAGGTTAGGCGGAATGGTCGCCCTGCGGGCCTAATCCCACCCCAGCCCCAGCCATTCGGGAGAGGGGCTGGGGGCTAGCACTGCACCTTAGCGCACTACCTCGCCATAGAGGTCAAAGTCAGAAGCGCCGGTGATGTGCACGTTGGCGAAGCTGCCCTGCGGAATGTGCAAGTCGTTGGTGGCCAGCACCAACACTTCATTGTCCACCTCGGGCGAGTCAAACTCGGTGCGGCCCACGTAGTAGCCGCCCTCGAGCCGGTCGAAGAGCACCCGGTGCGTCTGGCCCACGCGCGACTCGTTGTAATCCAACGATATCTGCTGCTGAATCTCCATGATGCGGTCGGCGCGCTCCTGCTTTACTTCGGCCGGCACGTCGTCGACCAAGGTGTGCGAGTGCGTGTTTTCCTCGTGCGAGTAGGTGAAGATGCCCAGCCGCTCAAACTTCGCTTCCTGCACAAACTCGCACAGCTCCTCAAAATCTTCCTCCGTTTCGCCGGGGTGGCCCGCAATGAGCGTGGTGCGCAGCGCAATGCCCGGCACGCGGTCGCGCATCTCGCGCACCAGCTCCTTGGTGCGGCGCCCGGTAATGCCCCGGCGCATGGTTTTCAGCATGTTATCCGAAATATGCTGCAAGGGCATATCCAGGTAGCGGCACACGTTGGCGCGCTCGCGCATCACGTCCAGCGCCGCCAGCGGAAACTGCGACGGGTAGGCGTATTGCAGCCGCAGCCACTCCACGCCGGGCACGTCGGAGAGGCGCTCCAGCAGCTCGGGCAGCTTGCGCTCGCCGTAGGCTTGCAGGCCGTAGTAGGTGAGGTCCTGGGC
>CAXTFI010000178.1:0-10431 GCA_964243255.1 uncultured Hymenobacter sp. | reverse complement strand
AAAAACTGCTTGAAGTAGCTGCTCAGGTGCTGCGGCTGGTCGGAGAGCACGGCCAGCGGCACGTCCACGCCCATCGAGCCGATGGGTTCCTTGGCCTCCAGGGCCATTGGGGCCAGCACGGTTTCGAGGTCTTCGCGGCTGTAGCCGAACACCTGCTGGTACTTGAGCACGGCCTCCGCGCCGAGGTCGGTGAATACCTGGCGCGGTTCGGGCAGGTCCTCCATCCGAATCTGGTAATTATCCAGCCACTGGCCATAGGGCTGTTGGCCAGCGGCTTGCGCCTTGATTTCGCGGTCGGTGAGGATGCGGCCGGCCTTGGTATCGACCACAAACATCTTGCCCGGCTGCAAGCGGCCTTTCTTGATAATGCTCTCGGGCGCCAGCGGCAGCACGCCCGCCTCGGAGGCTACCAGCACGCGCCCGTCGTTGGTGATGGCGTAGCGCAGCGGCCGCAACCCATTCCGGTCGAGCATGGCCCCCACCAGCGTGCCATCGGTGAAATTGAGGGCCGCCGGGCCGTCCCAGGGTGCCATAAAGGTGGCGTGGAACTCGTAGAACGCCTTTTTGAGCGGGTCCATCTGCTCGTTGCCGTCCCAGGCCTCGGGCACGAGCATCATCAGCACGTGGGGCAGCGAGCGGCCGCAGTGCAGCAGCAGCTCCACAATGTTATCGAGGCAGGCCGAGTCCGATTGCCAGGGGTCAATCACGGGCAGCAGCATCTCCATTTCCTCGGCCGAAAAGTAGGGCGAAGTGTAAGTAGGCAGGCCCGCAAAAAACCAGTTCAGGTTGCCGCGCAGCGTGTTAATCTCCCCATTATGCGCCAGGTAGCGGAAGGGCTGCGCCAGCTTCCACGAGGGCATGGTATTGGTGGAGAAGCGCGAATGCACCAGCCCGAAAGCCGACGTCACGCGCTCGTCGCTAAGGTCGGGAAAGTACATGCCGACCTGAAACGTGGTCAGCTGCCCCTTGTACACAATGGTGCGGCACGAGAGCGAGGCGAAGTAAAACGCATCGAGCGCGGCCGGCAGCTGCTCATTCAACGTCTTGATAACCAGCCGGCGCAGCACGTAGAGCTTGCGCTCGAAGTCGGCCTCGGTGGCGAGCCCCGTGGGCCGGCCCAGAAACAATTGCTCCATCACCGGCTCGGCCGAGAGGGCCGTAACGCCGATGCCGGCCGTGCGCACCGGCACCGGCCGGTAGCCCAGCACCGGCAGGCCCAGCCGCTGCGCCGCCTCGGCAATGATGGCTCGGGCGCCTGCGCGCAGTGGCTCGTTTTTCGGGAAAAACACCATGCCCACGCCGTAGCCGCCCGGCTCGGGCAGCCGGATGCCGTGCGCCACGCACTCTTCCAGCAAAAACCAGTGCGGCAGCTGCAAGAGCACGCCCGCGCCGTCGCCCGAGTCGGAGTCGCAGCCGCAGGCGCCGCGGTGCTCCATGTTGGCGAGCATGGTCAGCGAGTCGGCCACAATCTGGTGGCTCTGGCGCCCGTCGATGTACGTGATAAAGCCCGTGCCGCACGAATCGTGCTCAAACTCGGGCCGGTAGAGGGTGGGCGGGGTCATCTCAATTATCAGTGAGCAATGAGCAATTATCAATTTTTAGCGCCCGGCCCCACCCCCCGGCCCCCTCCCCCGCGGGGGAGGGGGCCGGGGGGTGGGGCCGGACACGGCTGCGCGGCGCTGGCCCCTAGCTGCTTTCAAGCGAAAACAGCGGGGCTAGTGCCGAAAATCGGCAATCCGTGGTGGGTGGGGGAGGGGAAGGAGCGGGTGGGGTGGCGCAAGCTACCTAGAAAGCAGCTTGCGCCGGGGCGTTGCCGCTCGGGGAAGCGGCAACCAGCTAGTAAGATACGACGCTGAAAGTCAAGCCACACCGCCGGGGCTAGCGGCGGTCGGCGCGCACGGCGGCCAGCGCCTGGGCCCTGGCCGCGTGCACGTGCGCAATTATCACGTCCAGGTTGTGGCCATCCGAGGCGCGGGCGAATACAAACGGGCCGTCGCCGCGCATCCGGCGCGAGTCGCGCTCCATCACGCCCAGGTCGGCGTGCACCAGCGGGGCCAGGTCTATCTTATTGATTACCAGTAAGTCGGCCTGCGTAATACCCGGCCCGCCCTTGCGCGGAATCTTGTCGCCGCCCGACACGTCGATGACGTAAATGGAGTAGTCGACCAGCTCGCGGCTGAAGTGGGCGGCCAGGTTATCGCCGCCGCTTTCTACGAACAGATAATCTATCTGGTTATCAAAGCGTTGCATAAGGCCTTCGAGTGCGTCCATATTCAGCGAAATATCTTCGCGGATGGCGGCGTGCGGGCAGCCGCCGGTTTCGACGCCCACGATGCGGTCGGCGGTAAGGGCGCTGTGGCGAATCAAAAACTCGGCGTCCTCGCGGGTGAAGATGTCGTTGGTGACCACGCCCAGGCGGTAGTCGTCGCGCAGGTTTTCGCACAAGGCCTTGAGCAGGGCCGTTTTACCGGTGCCCACCGGCCCGCCGATGCCTACCGTAAACGCCCGCTGGCGAAAGTTGCGGTACGAAGGCAGCCGCCGCGTTTCGCGCGCCGCAAAGTCGCCGGGCGAGTCCAGCGCCTCGTGGCTGTGGCCGTGCAGCAGCAGGGCGAGTTTATCGACGAAAGCCATTGTGTGTTAGCTAAGGCTATGTTTAATTTTCTTGTACTCTATGGCACCTAGTAAAACACATATTACAGCCACAGCACTCGCTAGCCATTGAAAAATATAATTGACAGCTGCACTGGTAGAGGTAATGCCAGCTATCGTTTTTTTATAGGTAATAATAAATAATATTAGATTAATTGCAAAAAATAAGATATGTAAGATTCGTGCCCATTGATACCCCTTTAGAATGTAAGAGTACTGAAGAAGAAGTAGCATGTACGCTACAATTACACTAATAAGAACTATGGGCTTGGGATTATTAAAAATACCAGTCGTTAGAAAATAGCTAGCGCAAACACCAATAAATAAACTGCCTGTCAAGATTAGCACAGCAGGCTTATCATATTTTGTATGATGAGGCATAAAAAAAGAATTTAACATTGAAACAGCCGCGAGTACACGTCCTCGTGCAGCAGCTGGGCCACGTCGAGCAGCAGGGTGCAGCGCGTGGCCTCCGAATAGGGCCGAATATCCGCCGCCCGCAGCAAATTATCAAAAACAGCGTAAAAATCGTGTTGCAGCAAGTGCCCCGCCATCGGCCCCATAAAGCCCAGCCGGATGGCCGCGCTCAGCTGGTCGCGCAGGGCCAGGTGCAGGTAAGCGGTTTGAATGTCAGCTACCGCGAAGCCAATGCTGCCCAAACCCAGCCCAAACAGCGGCACAAAATGCGCGGGCAGCTGCCGCCGCGCCAGCTCGTGGCCCAGTTCGGCCAGGCCCGCCGCGGGGTAAAAGGTAGCCAGCAGCCGAAGCCAGTTTTTGCCCTGCGTGAGGCTGGCCCGGTGCAGCGCGGGCGCAAGCAGCTGGGCATCGTACTCCATGAGCAGGGGTGTTAACTCCTTATCAGACAACGAGATAGCCGAAGTGATAAACGGCAGTTCGAAGCTAACCGCTTGCTGAAGAAAAGAATAGAGGTAGGCCCGAAACTCGGTTTCGGTACGCAGCAGGCCGAAGGTGAGGCTGCTCTCCAGGCCGTAGGAGTAGGCGAAAGAGCCGGTGGGCAGCGCCGAATCGGTGAGGTGGAGCAGGCGGGCGAGGTGCGGCACAGGAAGCAGGATGGGCGGGCAAGCTACGCACCGGCCGCGGCCCGGCCCCCAGCCGCCGCGCCTACTGTTGAGCTACAAAAACCCGGCGGCCAGCCAGCCGGGCCGGGGGCGAGCCCAACAATAGCACGTGGGCCTATATTTGGCCGCTAGCCAGCTGCTGCCGGGCGGTATAGTCGAGCTTGCCGCGCGAGCGCCAACGGGAGCCGCTGGAAGCGCAAAAAAACAGATAACTACTTGATTGAAAGATAATTATACCAGATAAGTTTGCTTAGACGAAGGCCAGCCCGGCGCGCCGTAACCGGGGCCGCACCCGCTGCCCTTTGCTGCTCATTCTCGGGCTTTTGCGTTGCGCCATGACTACTTCTACCCTTCCTTCACCCGCCGGGCTGGCCTTGCCGGCCGCGCTGCTGGATGCCCTGCGGGAAGGCGTGGTGCAGCTCCGGCCCGTGTATGCCGAGGCAAACCCGGCGGACCTGGTCGATTTTGCCTACGTGCAGCTCAACCCGGCCGCCCAGCGCCTGCTGGGGCTGCCCGCACAGCCGGCCGGCACGCGGCTGGCCCAAGCGCCCGGCCAGCGGGCGCTGCTGGGTTATTGCCGCGCAGCTTTCGGGGCCGACACCGCCGGCCCGCCGCACGCCTACCAGGATGCGCGCGGGGGCCACTGGCACGTAACGGCCCAGCGCCAGGGGGCTCACCTGGTGGCCCTGTTTGCGGAGGTGCCGGCCGCTACGCCCTACGCGGTGTACGACCACACGCCGGCCGCCATTTGCCTGCTGCGGGGGCCGCAGCGGGAGTTCGAATACTGCAACGCGGCGTACCAGGCGCTGTTTCCGGGCCGGTCGCTGCTGGGGCGCTGCGTGGCCGAGGCATTACCCGAGCTGGTAGGGCAGGGCTTTGGGGCGCTGCTCGACCGCGTGTATCAGACGGGGGAAGCCTATACTGGCACCGAGGTGCCGGTGGCAGCGGCGGCAACCAACGGCCAGCCGGCGCCCACCAGGTACTTCAACTTTACCTACCAGGCCTACCACGAGCAGGGCCAGGTGGTGGGCGTTTCCGTTTTTGCCTTCGAGGTGAGCGAGCAGGTGCAGGCCCGGCGGGCGCGCGAGGCGCAGGCGGCCGCGCTGCAGCGCCTGTTTGAGCAGGCCCCGGTGGCCATTGCCATTCTGCGCGGGCCGCAGCACGTGGTAGAGCTGGCCAATGCGGCGGCCTGCGCCCGCTGGGGCCAGCTACCCGAGCAGGTGCTGAACCGGCCCCTGCGTGAGGTGCTGCCCAACGCCCTGCGCGACGACGACGACCTGGTGCCCCTGCTTACGCAGGTGCTGGCCACCGGCGTGCCGCACGTGGCCCACGAGCTGCCCCTGCTGATGACCCGCCACGGCCGGGTAGAAAAAGTGTACTGGGACCGCACCTGCCAGCCTATCCGCGACCCCAACGGCCAGCTTACGGGGGTAACCGTGGTGGCCACCGACGTGAGCCAGCAGGTGGCCACCCGCCGCCGGGTGCAGGAGCTAAACGAGGAGCTGCACGCCTTTAATGAGGAGCTGAGCACCAGCTGCTACGAGTTGGCCTGCGCCCAGCACGAGCTGCACCTGCTCAACCAGGAGCTGGAGGCGCGGGTGGCCGTCGGCGTGGCCGAGGCCCAGCAGGCCCGCGCTGCCTCCGAGCGCCAGCGCCAGCGCCTGGAGCGCTTTTTTGAGCAAGCCCCGGCGGCCGTTTGCGTGCTCGACGGGCCCGACCTGGTTTTTGAGCTCGTAAACCCCGCCCTGCAGCGGTTGCTGCCGGGGCGGCCGCTGCAGGGGCTGCCGCTGCTGGTGGCCCTGCCCGAGGTGGCCAGCCACCCGGTGTGGCAGCAGCTGCAGCAAGTGTACGCCACGGGCGAAACGCACCAGGAGCCGCACGCGCAACTATCCCTGATGCCGCACCTGGGCTGCCCGCCGGTCGACTTTCACCTGCAGTGCGTGCAGCAGGCGCGCTACGATGAGCACGGCCGCATTGATGGGGTGCTGGTATTTGCCCTCGACATGACGGCCCAGGTGCGGGTGCAGCAGCGCGCCGAAGCCTTGCAGGCAGAAGTGCTGGCCGCCGTGCAGCGCCGGGCCCAGGAGCGCGAAGCCCTCTACCAGGTATTTGCCCAAACGCCGGCTGCGGTGGCCCTCATGCACGGGCCCGAGTTTCGCTATACTTATGTGAATGAGGCCTTTAGCCGGATGTTTCCGGGCCGCGAGCTGCGGGGCCAGCCCATGGCCGACGTCCTGCCCGAAACCGTGGCGCACGGCTTCCTGGCGCTGGTAGCGCGGGTGTACGAAACGGGCGAAGCTTTCTCAGGCACCGAAGTGCCGCTGACCATCACCCAGCCCGGCGGCCCGCTCCTGGAGCGCTATTTCAACTTCACCTACCAGGCCTACCGCGAAAATGGCCTCATTACCGGCGTTTCCGTTTTTGCCTACGACGTGAGTGAGCAGGTGCGCGCGCGCCAGGAGCGCGACGCCGGCCTGGCCCAGATGCAAACCGTGTTTGAGCACGCCCCCGTGGCCCTGGCCCTGCTGGCAGGCCCTACCTACGTGGCCGAAGTAGCCAACCCGGTCATCTGCGCGTTTTGGGGCCGCACGCGGGCCCAGGTGTTGGGCCGCCCTATTTTTGAGGCCCTGCCCGCGGAGGTCACCCAAGGCTACCACCAGCTATTTGAGGAGGTGCGGCGCACGGGCCGGCCGTTTGTGGCCCAGGAGTGGCCGCTGCCGCTGGTGCGCAATGGCCAGCGCGAAACCGCGTACTCCCATTTTGTGTGTCAGCCCCTTACCGATGCCCAGGGGCAGGTAACGGCCGTGGTAGTGGTGGCCACCGACGTGAGCCTGCGCGTGCTGGCCCGCCAGCAGCTGGCCCAGGCCAACGCCGAGCTGCGCACCACCAACGCGCACCTCACGCGCACCAACGCCGACCTGGATAACTTCATCTACACGGCCTCGCACGACCTCAAGGCCCCCATTACCAACGTGGAGAGCCTGCTGCTGCTGCTGCGCAAGCAGCTGCCCCCCGCGGCCCGGCAGGCCGGCCTGGTGCCGCGGGTGCTGGATATGATGCAGGGGGCCATCGAGCGCTTCCAGCTCACCATTGGCCAGCTCACCGACCTCTCGCGGCTGCAGCAAGCCTACGCCGAGCCGCCCGAAGCCGTGGACCTGGCCGCCGTGGTCGAAGCCGTGCGCCTCGACCTGGCCCCCGAGCTGGAAGCCACCGCCGCCCGCCTCGTCGTAGACCTCACGCCCTGCCCCAGCATCTCGTTTGCGCCCCAGCACCTGCGCTCGGTGGTCTACAACCTGCTCAGCAACGCCCTGAAATACCACCACCCCGGCCGGCCGCCCCTGGTGCACCTGCGCTGCCACACCGCCGCCGGCACCACCCTGCTGGAGGTGCAAGACAATGGCCTGGGCCTGAGCGCGCGCCAGCAGGCCAAGCTCTTTGGCCTGTTTCAGCGCCAGCACGCCCACGTAGCCGGCTCGGGCGTGGGCCTCTACATGGTCAAGCGCATTGTGGAGAACGCGGGCGGCACCGTCACGGTGCAGAGCCAGCCGGGCGTCGGCTCCACGTTTACCGTCGCGCTGCCAGCCCAGCCGCCGGCCGGGCCCAATGGGCCGCTTTAGTTTAATAATAGGCTGATTAGTAATACGTTAAGTTGGTTTCATGCAAAAGCTTTCCTGCATCTTACTGGTCGACGACGACCCCACCACAAATTTTTTGCACGAGCAGCTGCTCCTGAGCCTGGGCGTGACCGACCACTGCCTGGTGGCCGAAAACGGGGAGCAGGCCCTGGCCCTGCTGGCCGAGGCCGATGACCTGGTGCCGGCCCTGGTGCTGCTCGACGTGCACATGCCCGTGATGGGCGGCGTGGAGTTTCTGGAGGCCTACGTGCAGCCCCCCACGCCCCCGCCCGTCATCGTGGTGCTCACCACCTCCGTGCACCCCCGCGACCAGTCGCGCCTGGCCGAGCTGCTGGTGGCCAACTGCGTTACCAAGCCCCTGACCCGCGAAAAAGTCAATGCCCTGTTGCAGCAGCACTTTCAGCGCCAGCTTCCGCCCGAGGTGCCGGATGAGCAGGAGGTAAGCCAAAGCAGGTAAACTGCTTAGTCTAAATGACTTGCGTTGGGTTTCGGGGGCTGTCCGGCGGGTGCCACGGCATTCGTAAGAGCTTTCGCAACCCGCTCATCATTAGGTAGTTTATCACTTTATGCTTCCTCTCAAGCCCGACCGGCACTTTGGCCTGGATGTGTTGCGCGTGCTGGCCTGCTACCTGGTGGTGCAGGTGCACGCCGGCGAGTTTTACTACATCGGCCCCAACCTGGCGGTGCTCAACACCCCCGATGCCCACTGGGTAGGCTGGTACAACTCGCTGTGCCGGGCCTGCGTGCCGCTGTTTGTGCTGCTCTCGGGCTACTTTTTATTTCCGGTGGGCGATACCCGCGCGTTTTTCAGCAAGCGCTTTAGCCGGGTGGCGGGGCCCTTTGTGGCGTGGTGCGGGCTCTACGCAGCCTACTACTACGTGCTGGGCACTACTGATGCGAAGACCATGCTGGTCAACATCCTGCACATTCCGGTGAACTACGGCGTGGAGGTTGGCCACCTCTGGTTTGTGTACATGCTGCTGGGCATTTACCTGTTTGCGCCCGTCATCTCGCCGTGGGTACACGCGGCCAGCCGCCGCAGCCTGGAGGGCTACCTGGCGCTGTGGGCCGTAGCCCTGTGCCTGCCCTACATTCACCTGGTGGTGCCCGCCATTTGGGGCGAGGCGTTCTGGAACCACACGCCCATGCTGTACTACTTCTCGGGGTTTCTGGGCTACGCGGTGCTGGGCGCGTATTTCCGGCGCTTCCACCAGGCGCGCCGGCCGGGGCAGGTGCCGGTGGGCCTGGCGCTGCTGGCCGGGGGCTACGCCATCACGGCCTACGGCTTTTTGCACCGCCTGCCCACCGAGAAATTTGTGAATACGCTGGAGCTGACCTGGGGCTTCGAAACCCTCAACGTGGCCCTGATGGCGGCCGGTATCTTCCTGCTGCTGAAAAACCTGGCGATGCCCGCTGCCCGCCCGGCGCTGGGCCGGCTGGTGCTGGAGGTGTCGGCCAAAAGCTACGGCACGTACCTGGCCCACATCATGGTGCTGAACGTCTTTTTTGCCCTGCTGGATAAGCACTTCGGCAGTGCCGGCCTGAAAGTTCCGCTCATTGCCGGGTGCACCTTCGTGGCTACCTACGGGGTGGTGAAACTGCTCGCGTACCTGCCAAAAAGCAAGTGGCTGGTAGGGTAGTGGGTGGGCAGCGGGTACGCCAGCGCCGCGGCTGCGGCGGCGGGCAAAACAAATTCGCCGCAGGCAAAGCAGCTGGCTGCCATCATAGTAAGTAACAGAAATAGGGGTGAAAAGCGTAAAGTAGCAAGCAAAACCGGTGCAGAAGCCGCCCCGCTGGATAAGGGCCCAGCAACTGAGTTCACTTCATTTCACGCAAATGGACTGCTATGAACCCCGACGAAATTAAAAAAACCCTGGCCCGCCCGGCCGTTGAGTTTAAGGCGGGCGGCTTCCGGCCCAGCCACGCCGCTACCGAGAGCTGGCTGGGCCGCGTGTTCCTGAGCCGCGCCCACGAGCAGCTGCCCACCGACCAGCAGGGCCGCCCCATGTGGCCGCTGCTGCAGCTGGTGCTGGGGGGCCTGCCTTTTGTGCCCGACGCGCTGGCCAACACCCAGGCCCTGACCGTGTTTGTGAGCCAGGACTTGCCCGTGGACAGCAAGCCCGCCCCCAACGGCCAGAACTGGCTGCTGCGCGAGTATTGGCTGGGTGAGCCACTGGTAGTAAGCGAGTTAGCGGTGCCCGCCTCGCCGCTCAAGTCTTTCCCGCTGCAAGCCGGCCCGCTGGTAGCCGACTACCCCGTGTGGGACGGCGGCGGTGTTCCCGACGAGCTGGTAGACGACATTGTGGCCCTGGAGCGCACCGGGGCCATCAGCAGCTACTACGACCTGGTGACCAACCACCACGGCCACAAGCTGGGCGGCTGGCCCACGTTTTGCCAGCCGGGCATCGACTTCAGCCCCGGCTTCAGGTTTGTGCTGCAAATAGCCTCCGATGCCAAAGTGCACCTCAACGTAGTAGACAGCGGCACCATCTTCCTGGCCAAGAATGTAGCCGCCGGGGAGTGGGAGTTTTACTGCGACTTTTACTAGCGGGGTAGGAGGAAGTAATTGCCCCTTGTACGCTGGATAGCGAAGCTGCTATCGTACTCGCCAAAAAGCAAGTGGCTGGTGGGCTAGCGGCCTATATTTGCCGCACTCGCGTGGGTATGTCCCGCAGCCGCACGGCCGCTCTTGTAAAAAGAGAAGCCCTGACTGTTGGAGCAGCCAGGGCTTCGAGAAGTGTGGGGGTTATTTCGTAACCCTTTACTTCCGAACAAGATGACAAAGGACAGCGCGAAGAAACTATTAAATAAGTGGGTCGTTCCGCTTGTTTTCGAGCTTCTGAAAGGGGTAGCAAAAGGCGCAGGCCTCTTGTTGCTCGCTCATTGGCTCAGGTAGCTTCGGTGAGGGCATCGGCCGATAGGTCGGTGCCTTATTTTCTGTACAAATGTATAGAAGCGTCCAGTAAAAAGTTGCGCTACTTGACACTTCTGTCCAGTGGTTATCCTAAAACAGATTATACAGCTGCGCCAGCGGCAGCGTCTGCGCCGGCTCGCACGTCAGGTGCACG
>CAXTFI010000177.1:0-10439 GCA_964243255.1 uncultured Hymenobacter sp. | reverse complement strand
CTACACTACGCACTTCAAGTCGGCGGTCGCCGACCTGGATGCGGACAAGGCGGCCTCGCTGGCGTCTATCTTCCGGTCCGGCGACCCCGCCAGCATGAGCAAGCCGGCGGCGAATGCACTGGTCACGCGCAAGGGCGGGCGCTTCGGTGCCGTGCATCGCGCCCCGCCGACCAAACCTGACTCGGCCCTCTGGCCGGCGGCGGACTTCGACGTGTTCGTGCAGTCATTTAAAGCTCATGGCTTTCGCGCTCCCTGCGCGTGGTACCTGAACGACGCCGCCAACATCGCTTACTCGCACAAGGCGCCCAATGGTGGCCGAATCTCGCAGCCGGTGCTGTTCGTCAACGGCGATTATGACCAGATAAATACCATCAACGGCAACCGCTCAGGCGACCCGATGCGGGCGGCCTGCGCAGACCTTACCGTGACGAGTCTACCCGGCGCCCATTGGCTGCCGTTGGAACGCAAAACAGAACTCGTCCAGGCCATCCGCACCTGGCTCCAAACCAAAAACATTTTGGCGGCAGTGGGAAAGTGACGTTTCACACGCGGAGCGGTTGTCCTGCGGCACGCCCGATTGGCTGCGTGGTCCACGCTAGTATTCCGGCCCCGCGGCCCTTTACCGAACGCTTTTTCAACGTGCAGCGCTGGGTCAGGTTGCCCCAGGGCGGGCACTTTGCCGCCCTAGAAGTACCCGACGTACTGGCCGGGCAGCTGCGGGATTACTTCCGGGCCTACCGCACAGGATAACCTAGCAGTGTGGTCGCCATCTTATTCCCCTGATTCTAGCGATGCTTTTGCGAAGGGCTTGCCGCGACCGGCAACACCGGTTGCTGGTTCCCGGTGTTCCGCTCCCACTGGCTGGGGCCTTGCTGCTGTTGGCCGCTCCCGCGCACGGGCAGACCGTCGAGGTAGCACCGAAGGGGTCTACGCGCACGGCTACCAGTTTTCTAGTACCACAAGCCGGCCTCTGGCTGCCTTTGACGAAGCGCCTGGAGTTACGCAACTACAGCTCTTATCTGGCAGGCGACCAGCACGGCGTATCCGTGATAGTTGACTTAGTATTCACTCTTAACCGCTATTTTAGTCTGACGCCCAGCTATTTCGGCTACTACCAGCCCCGGCTGGCCGATGGAACGCGGCCGCTTGACCGCCGGGTGCGCCTGGCCGGCACGTTCACGTGGCCACTGCCGCACGCGGGGTTGAGCAACCGGACCCTCGTCGAGCGCCGGTTTCAACAAACCCAAACGTCTATGCGCTACCGCAACCTGCTGCGACTAGAGGACTCCCTGCACGTCGGCCGCTTCCGCTTTACGGTGTACGCGGCAAACGAGGGGTTTTATGACGAAAGCGTTCGGCACTGGACGCTTAACCAAGTCATCTTCGGGCTGACGCACCCGCTGACGCGCCGGCTTACCGGGGAAGTGTATTATACCCACCAGGCCCTGTGGCGAAGCGCTGACGCCAACCTCTACGCGCTGGCATTCACTGTCCGGCTACCGCGCCGCTAGGCAGCTTAACTCCACTACCAGTCTCGGATAAAATTTTAGGCCAGAAATTAAATGGGAGCGGTTCAGGTTGCAAATAAATATATGACAATATAATTTTCAATGTTTTATCCTAACGGTGCTGTAGGCATGGTTAATCATCCTGCAAAGCATCATCTCTTCTTTTACAATGGCGCAAGTAGCAGAAAAGAATGCCTACGATGTAATAGTGGTAGGAGGCGGGGCGGCCGGCGTAGCTGCCGCCGTGGGTGCGCAGCGGGCCGGCGCCGACACCCTACTACTGGAAGCATCGGGCTGCTTGGGCGGGGCCGCTACCCTCAAAAATGTCCTGACTTACTGCGGCCTCTACACCTGCGGGGAGGCGGTACCCCGCCCGGCAGTGCTCGGGGTAGCCGCGCAGGTGCTCACGCACCTTCAGGCGCTGGGCGTGCCCGCTAACCCGGTCAAGTTCCGGGGCGTGTTCGTGCTGCTCGACGCCGAAGCCGTGAAGCTGGCCCTCGACCGCGTGTGCGAGGAAGCGGGCGTTCAACTTCTTAGCTTACCAGCATGAGAATTCTAAAAACCTATTTGCGGGTGTTTACCACTGACCTGACGGCCTCGCTGGCCGTATTGGAAAAGCTCCTCGGTCGGGGCCCCGACTACCGATTTGAGATGCCGGAAGCCGGCCTGGAAATCGTCGGTATCGGCGACTGCTGCCTGGTGGCCGGCACCGCAGAGAAGCTGGCGCCCATTCGGGCTACTCAGGGGCCACTGGTCGTTGACGACCTGGCAGCCACGAAAGTGCTGCTCAGCAGCCTGGGCGCGGTGATGACCGCGCCCGAAGCGGAATCCGAGACGGGCCGTTACGTCTATTTCCGCCATCCCGATGGCACCACGCTGGAATACGTGCAATGGAAGCCTGAAGTAAGAAGGCGGGTCCTTGGTTGAACACCGGAGGCAATAGGATTAAGCTCATTACGAACACTCCGGTTTAGTTACCCGCCCGTTTCAGCATATGACCGCAAACCAGGAAATTCCTAATTCACCGTGGCAGCATCACACCGTGGAGCTGGCCGGCCTGCGCCAGCACTACGTCACGGCCGGGGCGGGCAAGCCGGTGCTGCTGCACGTGCTGCACGGCTTTCCCGAAACCTGGTACGCCTGGCGCAAAATTATTCCGGCGCTGGCCGCCCGCTACTTTGTCGTGGCCCCGCGCACCGTGAACCTACGAATGCAGAGCCCCGGCACGGCGACGCTGGCTGAGCTGCAAAAGCTGGCCGTAATGGCAAAGCTGGACTTGCTCAAAGTGCTAGAGCTGGCCGCGTACCAGCTAGAGCATCCCAGGTGGCAATTCCCGCGCCGCGCCGGGGTGCGCCGACCCGGCAGCACTAGGCCCCGCGCCCCGCGTGAAGCGCCGGCAGCCGCCTTACCACCAGAGCACCTACTTATGCAATTCTCCTTTGACCCGGCCCCGCCGACGCTTAGCGTCCGGGGAATGCTCTCCCAGATGGCCGAGCTGCTGCTTCGCTACCCCGACGACCAGCAGCGCCTAGCAGCCGCCCTTGCTTTACCCACCCCAACGAGTTTCTGGCCGAAGCGCCCGACCTCGAAACCGTAACTGAATGGCTGCAATTCATCGGGGAGGACGTGAGCGCCGACGAGTTGCGCGCCACTTACCAGCGCCAGGGGCACTTGCCGGCGTAACCCCCCAATCCTTAATCCTTTCCCCTACTATCGAACCTTTCGAGATGAACGCGCTACACACGCTGGCCGGCGTGACCCACGCCCTGCCATTCCACCTTTACGACGACGTGAAGCGCCAGCCCACCCGCTGCGAACTCGTGGTTAACCCGGCCCAGGGATGGGCCGTCGCTACGGAATTGCCCGATACCTGCACCCCAGGGCTGGCCTCCTGCCAAGTCACGCTGGCCACCAAAATTTGCCAGGAATACGCCATTGACCCCACCGAGCTTGCTTTATTTACCCGCTACGCCTACGCCGGCAGCTACGAAAATGTGTACGCCGTGCGCTTCGTGAGCGGGGAGCGGGGTTTATTCGACGGCATCCGCTTTCTAGGGCCGCGCCGGGATATGCTGAACCCCGAAGATGTAACCGCCCTGGTTGAGCAGCTAAGTAGCGGGCAGGCCCCCGCCCCGGTATGGCGGGCCATCCCCACGAGCGCATGAGCCCCGACCAGCGAACGTCCGAGAAACTGGCCCACCAGCTTATCGAAGAATCCGCCGCGCTTTGTCAGGCCGACCTGGAGCTAAAAGCAGCCCACCAGCGCGGCGGCATTGAGTATTTCCGCGCCCACAAGCTCGACGCCGTTCACAACCGCGAACACGCTAAAACCAAGCTGCCCATGCCCGTGCTCACGGTGGGCGGGGCGGCCAGCTTCGGGGCGCAGCTGGCCGGGCAGATTCGCCCGCTGGTAGAAAATCTGCGCAGCGTGCTGCTGGACGAGTGCGGCCACTACCTGGCCGAGGAACAGCCCGCACGGCTGACGCAGGAGCTATTACGCTTTCTCGATGAGTAGCCCGCCAGGGAGTGCCGGGTGCGGTAGCGGCTGCTTTTCGCGGTCGGAACAGCTTCCAGCGTGGCAGGCGGGTTCGACAGCCATTCACACTTACTTGTCAACAAAGTGTTCACAGACAGTACCATGCACCAGTCACTGCGAGTAGGTATTGTTGGGACCAGCGCCGTCCCGCCCGAGTTGGTTCCCCGGCACCTGCACCACTTCGCCATCGAGTTTCGTAACCGGACGCACGCGGCCTGGCTGGAAAGCAGGGCGGCTGGCGATACGCCTCTCAAAGTTTAATCATCAACTACTTATTCTCACGCCATGCAACTACTCAGAAGCTCCGAGCAGCCCAGCGAACCAGGAAGCCCCGAACAGTTTACCGGCCAAGCCTGGCGCGACGTGCGGGCTACCGGCGAGGAGCCGACGCGCCTGCACGCGGCCACCGTCACCTTTCTGCCCGGTGCCCGCACGGTGTGGCACGTCCACCCGCGGGGCCAGGTGCTGGTGGCCGTGTCGGGGGTAGGGCGCGTGCAGAAGGAAGGCGAGCCGGTGCGCGCCCTCTACCCCGGCGACGGCGTCACGATTGGGCCGGGCGAAAAGCACTGGCACGGCGCCGCCCCCGGCCAGGTGTTCGTGCATCTCTCCGTCCAAGAGGCCGATGCGGCGGGCGAGCAGGCTACCTGGCTGGAGCCGGTGAGCGAGGCCAACTACCGGCAAGCCCCTTCTTAAGCGGCCCGGTACGCCGCGACGCACAAATTAAAGAGCCGCGAGCCAAAAACAATCCTGCTCATTATCAGCATATTAATTTTTTGATAAGCAACGCACCAAAAGGTGTCTACTTGTAAATCCAGGTGCTTTTGCCACAGCTTAACTGAATAGTCGCGCTGCCGGCAGTAGCCGCTGCGACCCGGCTTTTACCCATTATTTCTGCTTTATGAAAGTTTTCCAGTTCGACCAGTTTGGCCTCGACCACCTGCGGCCCCGCGAGGTGCCCACGCCCGTACCCGGCCCCTACGAAGTACTGTTGCATGTGCGGGCCCTCTCGCTCAACGCGCTGGATTTGCTCGTGATTAAGGGCCTCATCAACCCCGACCTGCCCCTGCCCCACGTGCCCATCTGCGACGCGGCGGGCACGGTGGCGGCCGTGGGGGCCGCCGTGACCACGCTGGCCGTGGGCGACGCGGTGACGTCCGTGTTCGTGCCGCAGTGGCGCGAGGGCCCGCCCACCCCGACCAAAACCGCCAACGCCGGGCGGCCGGGCCTGGGCTTGCCGGGCTTCCTGGCCGAGTACGTGGCCGTGCCGGCCGACGCCGTGCTGCGCCAGCCCGCCTACCTCACGCCCACTGAGGCAGCCACGCTGCCGATTGCCGGCCTCACGGCCTGGAACGCTCTCAAGTACAGCCACCCCCAGCCCGGCGAAACGGTGCTGGTGCACGGCACGGGCGGCGTGTCGCTCTTTGCCTTGCAGTTGGCCAAGGCGCGGGGCTGCCGCGTGGCCATCACCTCCAAAGACGACGCCAAGCTGGCGCGGGCCCGCACGCTGGGCGCCGACTACACGTTCAACTACGCTACCCAGCCCGAGTGGGTGGCCGACCTGCTGGCCCGCACCAAGGGCCGCGGGGCCGCGGCCGTGCTCGAAACCGTAGGCGGCGACAACCTAGCCTATTCCTTGCAAGCCCTGGCCCCGCGGGGCCGGCTGGTTATCATGGGGCTGCTGCGGGGCACCCAGGCCCCGCTCGACGTGCCTACGTTGATGGGCAAGCAGGCGAGTATCATCGGCATGGAAGTGGGCAGCACCGCCGATTTCCAGGCCTTTAACCAGGCGATGGAAACTAGCCAGTTGCACCCGGTCATCGACCAGGTGTTTCCCGTCGACCAAGTGCAGGAGGCCTTGCGCAGTCTGGAAGCCGGCAGCCACTTCGGCAAAATCTGTCTCACGTTCTAACGCTTTACCCTGCTGCCGACATGATTCCTTTCACCTACCATATTGCTCCCGACGTGCCCACGGCCGTGGCCCTGGTCGCGCAGGAGGCCGGCGCGCAGTTTATCGCGGGCGGCACAAGCCAGGTCGACTTGTTCAAGGAAGACGTGCAGCGGCCGACGCGCCTGGTCGACGTGTCGCGCCTGCCGCTGGCGGAGATAGAGTCGCTGCCGGGCGGGGGCCTGCGCATCGGGGCCAACGTGAAGAACGCCGCCGCGGCGGTGCATCCGTTGGTGCAGACTGGCTACCCGTCCATCAGTGAGGCGCTGCTGGCCGGGGCCTCGCAGCAGGTGCGCAACATGGCCTCGATGGCCGGCAACCTCTTGCAGCGCACCCGCTGCCCCTACCTGCGCGACCCCGCCCAGCCCTGCAACAAGCGCGACCCCGGCACGGGCTGCGCCGCCGTGGCAGGCTACAACCGCCTCCACGCTTTGTTCGGGCAAACCGACGAGGGGCCCGCCAGCCCGCACACCTGCATCGCTACCCACCCTTCGGATATGGCCGTGGCAATGGCCGCCCACGAAGCGGTGCTGGTAATCGAAGGCCCGCAGGGCGAGCGCCGCCTGGCCTTCGAGGACCTGCACCGCCTGCCCGGCACCACGCCCGAGCGCGACACCAACTTGGCGCAAGGGGACTTGATTACCGCTATCGAGCTGCCGGCCTTTGCGGGCAACTCGCACTACCTCAAGGTGCGCGACCGGGCTTCTTACGCCTACGCCCTTGTCTCGTGCGCGGTGGCCGTGGAGCTGGCCGACGACGGGCGCATCACCCAGGCCCGCATCGCGCTGGGCAGCGTCGCGCTCAAGCCCTGGCGCGCCCGCGCCGCTGAAGCGCTGTTGGCGGGTCAATTGCCGGGCCGCGAACTGTTCGCGGCAGCCGCCGAGCGGGCGCTCGCCGGGGCCCGTCCCTACCCCATGAACCAGTACAAAGTGGGGCTGGGCCGCACGCTGGTGCAGCGGGCGCTGCTGGAAACCACCGGCCTGGAGCCCCTGCAAGGCCCGGCCGGGACGGCGTTTGCATCGAGTGTAGGCGGCATCGCAGGGGTAGAGGTGCCGGCGTAGGAGCGGCGGCCTACCGAAGCAGCTGGCCGACCGGCTCCTCATTTTCAATCTTATATCCCTTTACCAACGCTATGACTGACTTTTCTAACTTCATTGCCATTGGTCAGGCCCTACCGCGGGCCGACGGCCACCTGAAAGTAACGGGCACGGCGACCTACACGGCCGAGTGGCCGGTGCCGGACCTGACCTACGGGGCCGCTGTGGACAGCGGTATTGCGCGGGGCACGATTCGCCACCTCGACTTGGCGGCAGCCCGCGCCGCGCCGGGCGTGCTGGCCATTATCACTTCCGAAAATGCCCCGCGGCTGCGCCCCATGCTCGACCACGGCGCCGGCCAGCAAATCACCGGGGAAGGGGGGCTGGGGGAAGACCGGCAGCCGCTGCAAGACGCCACCATCTACTACGGGGCGCAGACCGTGGCCCTGGTGGTGGCCGCCACGCCCGAGCAGGCCCGCTACGCCGCCTCGCTCGTGCGGGTCGAGTACGACGCGCAAACGCCGGAGCTGGACCCCGACACGGCCACCCGTCAGCTCTACCCGAAGGTTTTCGCCGGCACCGACACTTTGCAAAAGGATACGGCCAAGGCGCAGGCGGCCATCGCGGCGGCCCCGGTGCAGGTGACGAGCCACTACGAAACGTCCATCCAGCACCACAACCCGATGGAGTTGCTGGCGACCATTGCCCACTGGGAGCAGCGCGACGGCCAGCAGCACCTGCACCTCTACGACACGACGCGGGGCGTGGCCCTGTTGCGCGACGTATGCGCCCACTCGTTCGATATGCCGAAAGAAAACGTCCACGTCGTGATGCACTACCTGGGCGGGGCGTTCGGCTCCAAGGCCTGGACGTTTTTCAACCCGTTGCTGGTGGCGCAGGCCGCCCGCGTGGTGGGCCGGCCCGTGAAGGTGGAGTGGCGACGCCAGCAGATGTACGCGGTGGCCGGCCAGCGCCCCGCCACCAAGCAAACCTTTCGGTTAGGGGCCACTAAGGAAGGCAAGCTGCTGGGCCTCATTCAAGAATCCAGTTCCCACTCCTCACCAGTAAGCGGCTTTTTGGAGCCCAACATGCGCGTGCCACGAATGCTGTACGACACGGAAATCGGCTTCACCAGCCGGCTCTCGCACCTCAACCTGCCCTCGCCCTGCACCATGCGCGGCCCCGGCATGATGGGCGGCAACTGGGCCCTGGAGTGCGCAATGGACGAGCTGGCTACCGAATTAAACCTCGACCCCATGGAGCTGCGCCTGCGCAACTACGCCGACCTAAACCCCGACACCGGCCAGCCCTTCTATAACAAGCATTTGCGCGAATGCTACGCCCGCGGCCGGGAGCTGTTTGGCTGGGACCAGCGCCCGGCCGCGCCCCGCAGCCAGCGGGTGGGCCACAACCTGATTGGCTACGGCATGGCCACCACCACCCACCCGGCCCTGCAAATGGCTGCCTCGGCGCAAGTGGCCCTGCTCGCCGACGGCCGCGCCCTGGTGCGTACCGCCGCCCACGAGCTGGGCAACGGGGCCTACACCGTGCTGGCCCAGATTGCCGCCGATGGCTGCGGCCTGCCCGCCGACCACGTGCGCGTCGAGCTGGGCGACTCGGACCTGCCGCCCGCCATTCCGGCCTTCGGCTCGATGACGACTTCCACCGTGGGCCCCGCCGTGCTCGGGGCCGCGCGGGCCGCCGTACTGGCGCTCAAGCAGCTGGCCGCGCAGGATGCGGCTTCGCCGCTGTTCGGGGCGGAGCCGGCCGACCTCGACGCGCAGCAGGGCCGCTTGCAGCGGCGCGACCAGCCGGGGGTTGGCGAAGCGTATGGCGACCTGCTGCGGCGGGCGGGCCGGACGGAAATCACCGGCGACTACCACTCGAAATCAGGCAAAGACCTCAAGCAGCCCGAAATGTTCTCCTTCGGAGCGGTCTTCGCCGAGGTGCGCGTAGACGAAGCCACGGGTGTGGTGCGTGTGGCCCGGCTCTGCGGGGTCTACGACGTGGGCCGGCTCATCAACCCGCTCACCGCCCACTCGCAGTTAATGGGCGGAATGCTCTACACCCTAGGGGCCGCGCTGACCGAAGAATCGCTCTACGACCCGCACAGCGGCTTGCCCGTCATCCGTAACCTGGCCGACTACCACGTGCCCAGCTGTGCCGACACCCCACAGGTGGTGGTAGAAACGCTGGATATTCCGGACCCGACCATTGGCGAGTTGGGGGCGCATGGATTAGGCGAGCTAGGCTGCAACGGGGTGCCGGCGGCCATCACCAACGCCATCTTCAACGCCACTGGCAAGCGCCTGCGCCGCCTGCCCATCACGCCTGACCAGATGCTCAACGCTTGAGGTTCCTTCTCCTGAAATGCCTTGCCCAATGGAAAATCAATTAATAGAACCCGCGTCCACCGGCCCCGCCGCTGCTATGCAGGTGCTGCGCGTCAACGGCCAAGACTACTTGGTGGCGCCCGACCCGCGCACCACGGTGCTCGACGCCCTGCGCGAGCAGCTAGGCCTCACCGGCACCAAGAAAGGCTGCGACCACGGCCAGTGCGGGGCCTGCACCATTCACCTCGATGGCGTGCCCGCGCTGGCCTGCCTCACGCTGGTTGCCGCCACGCCTGGCCGGGAAATCACCACCATCGAGGGGCTGGCGGGGCCGGGTGGCGCGCTGCATCCGATGCAGCAGGCCTTTATCGACCACGACGCCTTTCAGTGCGGCTACTGCACGGTGGGCCAGATTATGTCGGCCGTGGCGTGCGTGGCGCAAGGTCACGCCGGCTCGGTGCCCGAAATCCAAGAGTTTATGAGCGGCAACTTGTGCCGCTGCGCGGCCTACCCCCACATCATCGCAGCCATTCAGCAAGTAGGGGCCCGCTGAGGAAACGGAAAATAGCTCACGTTAGCGTTTGATGCCCCCTACGTGGTACAACCTTCGCCGCATCCGAGCGGCCTGTCCGTCGCGGCTTTGCGGGAGTTTGGACCATTCGTTTGCTTGCGCTAGACAACATAGGGAGCATTCAGCCAGCAACAATCACTGTGGCTGCCGAGCCATAGTCGCCGCTTGGTTCTGCTCTTCCAGCCACGGGTAGCTACCAGCAGGCGCTTACGTGTGATGTGAGGTTGCACTGCTTGCTAACAGGCTGTGTTCAATTCCTGCCAAAGCAGTTCCGTAGTTGAGCAGGGAAAAAGTACGCTGGAAGATGGGGCCGAGCCGGCCAGCCGCCGTCAGGTCCAGCAGTAATTCGGCACCGGCATATTTCCCTCTCACGCTGACCTGGCAGCGCGGTCTTAGGCGGCTAGCTCCAGGACAACTTTGTTTAGGTGCGCGAGGTAGGACTGCTCGTACTTGGCTATGAGTTACGCAGTTGCCGGATGCAAAATGTAGACAGGATTGGCCAGATAGGT
>CAXTFI010000176.1:0-10469 GCA_964243255.1 uncultured Hymenobacter sp. | reverse complement strand
TCGTGACGCGGCGCTCCTCCAGCGGCTGGCGCATCACCTCCAGCACGGTGCGCTTGAACTCGGGCAGCTCGTCGAGAAACAGCACGCCGTTGTGCGAAAGCGAGATTTCGCCCGGCTGCGGATTGCTGCCGCCGCCCACGAGCGCCACGTCCGAAATAGTGTGGTGCGGCGCCCGGAAGGGTCGCTGATTGAGCAAGCCCTGGCCGGTACCCAGCTTGCCGGCCACCGAGTGAATCTTGGTGGTTTCGAGCGCCTCCTGCATGTTCAGGGGCGGCAGGATGGTGGGTAAGCGCTTGGCCAGCATGGTTTTGCCCGCGCCGGGCGGCCCAATCATAATCACGTTGTGGCCGCCGGCCGCCGCTATCTCCAGGGCCCGCTTGATGTTTTCCTGGCCCTGCACGTCGGCAAAGTCAGCGGCGTACTGGTTGGCGGTGTGCTGGAAGATATCGCGGGTGTCAATGCGCACGGGCTCAATCACTTCGCGGCCCTCAAAGAAGTCGATGGCCTGCTGCATTGTCTCGACCGGAATCACGTCGAGGTTGTTGACGATGGCGGCTTCCTGGGCGTTTTCCCGAGGCAGAATAATGCCCTTAAACCCCTCTTTGCGGGCCTGAATGGCAATGGGCAGCACGCCCTTGATGGGCCGCAACGCCCCATCGAGCGACAACTCCCCCATGATTACATAATCACCTAACTGCTCGGTAGTTAGCTGCTGCGAGGCGTGCAAAATTCCCAGCGCGATGGGCAGGTCGTAGGCCGCGCCTTCCTTGCGAATGTCGGCCGGGGCCATATTTACCACCACCTTGGTGCGGGGCATCCGGTAGCCGCGCAGCTTCAGGGCCGACTCAATGCGCTGCTGGCTTTCCTTGATGGCATTATCGGGCAGGCCCACCACGTAGAAATTGGTGCCGGCCGTCACAACTACTTCAATGGTAATGGTATACGCGTTAACACCCTGCACGGCCGAGCCGTAGGTTTTAGTTAGCATCTTCTTAGTATAACAATTTTGCCTTACAAAGGAACGGTAGGCCAGCAAATAAACGGTAGGGCACTAACCAAAAAAGACCGTCATGCAGACCGCAGGGAAGCATCTCGCTCGCAGCAGTAATCAAATCCGTTAAACGATTAAGTTACTACCCCGAGCGAGATGCTTCCCTGCGGTCTGCATGACGTTTCCACCCAATAAAAATAGGAAACTAAGCAGCTACCAGCTTTTCAATCAGCAGTATTAGGATATGAATAACCTTGATATGCACCTCCTGAATGCGGTCGGCGAAGCCGAAGTGCGGCACCCGAATCTCCACGTCGCTGAGGGCGGCGAGCTGGCCGCCGTCCTTGCCGGTGAGCGAAACTACTTGCATACCAGCGGCTTTGGCGGCCTCGGCGGCGCGCAGGATATTGGGCGAGTTGCCGCTGGTGCTAATAGCCAGAAGCACGTCGCCGGGCCGGCCCAGCGCTTCTACAAAGCGACTGAATACGAACTCGAACCCGAAGTCATTGGCCACGCAGGTCATGTGCGAGGCCTCGGTGAGGGCGATGGCGGCCAGGGCGCGGCGGTTTTGGCGGTAGCGGCCGCTGAGCTCTTCGGCAAAGTGCTGGGCGTCGCAGAGGCTGCCGCCGTTGCCGCAGGTGAGGGCCTTGCCGCCGCCGTTGAGGCTGGCCGCGAATAGCCCGGCGGCCTGGGCAATGCGCGTGAAGTTGGTGTCATCGGCCAGAAACTGGTCGAGCACGGAGCGGGCTTCGGTCAGCTCGGTGCGGATAAGGTCGGGGAGATGCAAGCAGAAAAACTAGTAGGTGGGCGGGGTAGTAGGCGGCGTGTTATAGGCCTGGGGGTTGGTGGGGCTAACAACCGGCGGCACATTACGCGGGGCCGGCGGGTAAACGGTAGGATTGGGCAGCGGCGGCGCCAGGGGCTTTTTGGCATCGAAAAGCTGGGCCTTTAACTCGTTAATTTTCTGCTCTTGCTTGGCCACGTTGCGGCGCAGCAGGCCGCTGTCTATGTTTTCAAAAACGAGCAGCAGCCCTACCACAAATACGCTGGCCCAGGTGAACCCCAGCAGCATATTAATTTCCATCGGCAGGCTGTAAACGCTGAAAATGCCTACCGTTGAGGACCGTACAAACGGGAAAAACAGGATGAGCAGCGCGACGAGCAGGTAAACCAGCGCGAGGATGGTAACAATGCGTTTGAGAAAGGCCATGGTGAAGGAGGGATGAAGGTAAAAGCGGTCGTGCCCAACCAGGCACAGTAGCTTTTACGAGCGCGGCTGGTTTTAGACCAGCGCGGCGTTGGTTTGCAGCTGGCTCAGGCGGTGGTAAAGGCCGCCTTCGCGCAGCAACAGCTCGTCGTGGGTGCCGCGCTCCACAATGCGGCCGTGCTGGAGCACGATAATCTCGTCGGCGTGGCGCACCGTGCTGAGGCGGTGGGCAATAACGAGCGAGGTGCGCGCCGCCATGAGGCGCGTGAGAGCTTCCTGCACCAGCTTTTCGCTCTCGGTGTCGAGGGCCGACGTGGCCTCATCCAGAATAAGAATGGGCGGGTTGCGCAGGATGGCGCGGGCAATGCTCAGGCGCTGGCGCTGCCCGCCCGAGAGCCGCCCGCCCCGGTCGCCGATGGTAGTCTGGTAGCCATCAGGCGAAGCCATGATGAAGTCGTGGGCATTGGCCGTTTTGGCGGCCTCAATCACTTCTTCCTCAGTGGCTTCGGTGTTGAACTTGATGTTGTTGAATATCGTGTCGTTAAACAGGATGCTCTCCTGCGTGACGATGCCCATCTGGGCGCGCACCGAGTGCAGGGTGCAGTCGCGCACGTCGTGGCCGTCGATGAGCACCTGGCCGCTGCTGGGGTCGTAGAAGCGGGGCAGCAGGTCGGCCAGGGTGCTTTTGCCGCCGCCGCTGGGGCCCACCAGCGCGATGGTCTGACCCTTCTTCACGGTCAGGTTCACGTCGAACAGCACCGGCACGTCGCCGTAGTGAAAGCTCAGGTTACGCAGCTCGACCTGCTCCGTGAACTCGGGCAGCACAATGGCCCCCGGCCGGTCGCGCACATTCGATTCGGTATCAATAATGCTGAGCACCCGGCCGCCCGCCACTAGCCCCCG
Organism: uncultured Hymenobacter sp.; assembly: GCA_964243255.1. Lineage (GTDB taxonomy): Bacteria > Bacteroidota > Bacteroidia > Cytophagales > Hymenobacteraceae > Hymenobacter. Next base: position 7,368 of record CAXTFI010000176.1, on the reverse strand, counting down.
TTGAATGTTGCTGAACGCGCCCGACAGCGACTTGGCGGGCGTCAGAATCTGCGAAAACAGGATGATGTAGGTGATAAAGGCCGAAGCCGACAGCCCACCAGCATCGCCGCTCAGCACCAGCGAGCCACCGTAGTAAAGCAGCCCCGCCACCACCGTGACGCCTGCAAACTCGCTGAACGGCGAAGCCAGGTCGCGGGTATTATCGATATCCTGCGTAGTGCGGGCGTATAAGTCGTTCTGGTACTGAAACTTAGCGAATACGTAGTTGCGGGCGTTGAAGGCCTTTACCACGCGCATACCGCCCAGCGTTTCCTCAATCACCGAGAGCATGGCGCCCAGCGTGGTCTGGCTGATGGTGGCGTGGCGCCGCAGCCGCTTCGACACGCTGGCAATGATGCCGCCCGAAATGGGCAGCAGCACCAGCGAAAACAGCGTGAGCCGCGCCGACATCGAGAACAGCAGCACGAAGATGCCCACAATGTTGAGCGGCTCCTTGAACACGGCCGTGAGCGTATTCACCACCGATATTTCGACCTCCTGCACGTCGTTGGTGAGCCGCGAGATGAGGTCGCCTTTGCGCTCGTTGGAGAAGTAGCCCAACTCCAGCTCCGTGATGCGCCCGAACAGCGCGCCGCGCACGTTGCGCACCACCCGCGCCCGCACCCGCGCCAGCAGCCGCCCGCCGAGGTAGCGAAACACGTTGCTCAGAAACACCGACACAATTATCAGCCCGCACACAAATGCCAGCGTGCCCTGCTTGCCGTAGCGCCCCAGCATCTGGTTGAAGTAGAAGTTGAACAACTCCTTAATAAAGCCGATGGACAGCGAAAAGGCGGGCAGCGCCGCAGGCGCGGCCGCCGTGTGCGCCGCCGTGGTGCCAAACAGCACGTTGAGCAGCGGAATAACCAGCGTGAAATTGGCAATGCCGAAGAAGATGCCCAGCGTAGCATACACTGCATACAGCGGCACAAAGTCGGCGTAGGGCCGCGAAAAGCTCAGCAGGCGCAAATAAGTCCTCATAAATCGCAGATTGTCGCAGATTAGGCTGATTTCGCAGATGTGGGCGTTAGCATGTGGCGCAAACGGTTAGCGGGCGGGCAGCGTCTGCTGGGGCTTAACGGCGGAAGGTGGCCGTTACTTCAATGGGGCCTTGAATGTGTTGGTTGAATTCGGCCAGTTGCGCGGCGGGCACCCAGAGCTCGTTGTGCTGGGCATCGCCCACGTTTTGCACGGCGAACTGCGCCAGGTACTCAGCATCGACCGCGAAGCGCACCACGTGGCCCACGCCGTAGTAGGGCACGTTCCAGTCGCGGCTGATTTGCATTGCGTAGTCCTCATTCAGCACCGGATAAAAAATGGGCTGCTCCGGCAGCCGAGGCGGAAACGCTCGCCAGCCACTAGCCGCAATCAAGTCCAATTCTACTTGATTAACAGGCCGATATAAAAATGTAGTGGCACGCATCGGCAAAAGTAAAAATTATAAAAAACGCGGCTAACAGTCAATAAAGCGTAGTCAGCCGCGCAGCGGCGTATCTGCGAAATCCGTTTAATCCGTTTGAATCTGCGGTCTGGAAGCCGTTTAATCCGTTTGAATCTGCGGTCGGGTTAAAACTCGTGTAGGCGCTGGGCGATGTTCCAGCGCAATGCCACCGATGGGTACACTTCGGTGCCATTGCCAATGAAACCACCGGAGGGATAGTTAAGTGGCTGGTTGACTGACTGATGTCGAACAATCAAGCTGGCGTCGAGGTAGAGGTTGAGGCGCGGCTGATAGGTAGCCGTGAGGTCGCCGTGGAACAGATGGCTGGTGTTGCCATCGCCCACGCGGTAGCCATACTCGCGGGGGCGGCCGTTGGCGTCCAGCGGGCGGTTGTTGTAGGGCTGCACGGGACTAGAGCCGTAGTTGCTGTTGGGCGCAGGCAGGCCCACCTGGCTATAGGCAAAGTCCAGGCCCTGCTTGGTATAGAACGCCTTGGCTACCAGGCTTACGCGCGGCAACGGCTGGTAGCTGAGCACGCCCAAAAGCTCGGTGAGGTTGGCCCCCATGGGGTGAGCCAGGGGCTGCTGGTACTGCTCGTAGGCGGTGTACAGGTTCTCGTGCTGATAGGTGTAGGGCCGGATGAAGTTGAACTCCACCTGCAAGTCGAGGTTGCGAATACCGCCCAGGTCAATGAGCTTGCCGCCCAGCTGGATGGCCTGCTTATTACTCCACCAGCCATCGCCAGCCCGGATTTCGCTCAGCTTAAATTCGTCCAGCACCAACTGGCCGTAGAGCTGCGCGCGGTGCTTGATGTTCCACTTAAAATCGAGGCCCAGCAGGGCATTATCGGTCGAGCCAACTTGCTGCTCGATAGCCCGGTAGAAAATAAGCGGGTTCAGGTATTGCAGCTCCAGCCCGCGGCCTGGCCCGCCCGATACCTCCGACTCAAACACGCCGATGTTGAAGTTATTGGTCACGTCGAAGCTCAGGTGGTGCAGCGCCAGGTACTTCTTGGGGTACAGCGAGTCGGCCCCGCTGACGCTGCGGCGGGCCGTGAGCTCAGCAAAAATGTTCTGGTAATTAAATTTCCAGACGCGAGTATTGAGCTTCAGGAAGAAATAAGGTGAGCTGTAATCACTCAGAATCAGCGAGCGGTAGCCATTGCCAATGAAGTTGCGGTCGTGGGCCAGCTGCACATTAATGTGCTTGGTAGCGGCGTACGTGATGCCGCCGCGCGCCGTAAAGAAGTCGTAGGCACTGCCGCCCACCGTCTTATAATCTTTCCAGTAACCCTCGTGCGGCACCGCGTTGTCGCGCCGAATCTGGGCCTGCACCCAGCCCGGCACGGCCATTTGGTTGTCAGTAAAAAAGCCATAGAAGCCCAGGCGCTGGTCAATCAACCCCTCAAAGGCCGCGCCGCGCGTGTTCACGTAGCGCAGGCCGCTGAGGCTGTTGTCGCCGCCGTCTTTGCCGGCTTGCAGCAGCAGCACGGGGTTCAGGCGGAAGGAGAAGTCCTTGGTCTGAACGTGGTAAAAATCCGTTTGGTCGCGGTAGAAATACGTTAGAAACGGCTTCCGGCTCTGATTAAGGCTATCGCCAGCGGGCGAAAACATCCAATTGTCTTGCACCAGATACTGCGCATTAAAGCGGTCGGCGGCCGATAGGTCGCCGCCATCGAGCAGGTGCTCACCCAGGTGGGCCGCCGCCGAGCGGGTGTAGGGCCGGGCGCTGGTGTGGGGGTCTTGCAGCGAATCGGGCCCGTACTTAATGGCGTAGCGGTCGATAAGCCGGTAGGTATTGGGGTCGAGCGGCACGTAGAGCGGGCCTTGGTAGGGCGCGCGGGCCACGTTGCGGCCGGCGCGGGCCGGCCGGGCGGGGGCGTCCGGCATCACGGCCGGGGCGGGTTTGGCTTCTACCACGGCGGGCGGCGTGGGCTTGGTATCCACGATGATGGGCCGGTCGGCTTTGGGCTCCTTGGTCGCCGGCTTCTCCCCGCTGGGCTTCTCCGGCAGGGGTTGGTTGAAGATGTACCAGTTGGCCGAGCCGGGCTGGGGTGGGGCAGTCGTGCCCGGTGTGGAGGGCGGCGTAGTCTGGGCCACCAGCGGGCCCGCCAGGGCGAGCAGTAAAAAAGACAGGTAGTATTTCATTCAACCAAAAACTACCCGAAAGGGGGCAGGCCGGGCAAATTTACGTCGGCCGCCGCCGCCCTGGGTTTTGGCCCCGACCTTTGGCCCCGCCCCACTGCCTGGGCCGCCCCGCCGCCGTGCTGCACCTGCTCCGTTTTTCTGCCCTCGACCTAGCCCGCTGGGATGCCTGCGTGGCGGCCAGCCCCAGCGCACCGCCCTATGCGCAATCGTGGTGGCTGCAGGCCACCGCCGGCCGCTGGGCCGCCGTGGTGGAGCTGGGGCCGGCCGGCGAGTATCGCTCGCTGCTGCCGCTGCCCACCAAGTGGCGGCCCTGGGGCCGGGTAGCCTACCAGCCGCTATTCGCGCAGCAGCTGGGCCTGGTATTAACGGCGGCAAGTACTCATTTGCAACTAACAGATTATCTGATGGTTGCAAATAAATTTGTGAGTGATTTTTACCAGCAGCTGCCGCCCGCGGCGCTGCCGCTGCCCACGCTGCCGCCGGGCTTTGCGGCTGGCGAGCGCCTTACCTACCACCTCGACCTGGCCCCTTCTGCCGAAGCCCTGCGCCAGGCCTATGCCGCCGACTACCGCCGCCGCCTGCGCCGCAACGCCGAACTCGCTGTACCCCTGCTAGTTAGCGAAAGCAATAATTTAGACGAGCTTATCCAGCTTTTTCTTACTTACCGAGGTCCCGAGCACACGGGCCTGCGCCCGCGCCACTACGCGCCGTTGCGCCGCCTCTACGCTGCCGCGTGGGCGCGGGGTGTGGCCGAGCTGCGCCAGGTGCGCAACCCTGCCACCGGCGCGCTGCTGGCCGGTGCGTTGGTTATTCGGCACGCGGGCGGGGCGGTGTACCTGTTTGCAGCGGCTTCGCCGGAAGGGCGGGCAGCGGGCGCGCCCCTGCTGCTGGTCGATGAGGCTTTGGCGCGGCACGCCGGGCAGCCGGGCCGGGTATTCGATTTTGAGGGCGGCAGCCGCTCGGCTATTGGCCGTTTCTTCGCGAACTTCGGGGCGCGGCCTGTCGCCTACCCCACGCTGACTTTCACCCGAACAACCTGGTTTCCACTATGGATGCGCCCTTGACCACCTCCGATTTGGCCGCGCCCGCTGCCGCTACGCCCCCCGCGCGCCTGCACGTTATTTGCGCCGTGCCCAGCATTGCCAACCACTTTCTGGCCGAGCTGCGCGATGTGGACATTCAAAAAGACAGCCTGCGCTTTCGGCGCAACCTGCAGCGGCTGGGCGAAATAATTGCCTGCCGCATCAGCAGCCACCTCAGCTACACGCCGCAATCGGTGCGCACGCCGCTGGGCGAGGCGCCCAGCCAGCTGCTGCGCGATTTTCCGGTGCTGGCCACCGTGCTGCGCGCCGGCCTGCCGTTTCACCAAGGTTTTCTTAACTACTTCGACCAGAGCCCGAGTGCCTTCGCGGCCGCCTACCGCATTGAGGGCACGGCCCAGGTGCAGGTGCAGCTCGACTACCTCACCGCCCCGCGCCTCGACGAGCGCGTGCTCATCCTCGTCGACCCCATGCTGGCCAGCGGCAAAAGCCTGGTGCAAACCTACCGCGCCATGCTGCGCTTTGGCACGCCGCGCCAGGTGCACATTGCCGCCGTTATTGCCTCGCCCGAGGGCCTGGCCTACGTGATGCGCGAAATTCCCGAAGCCACGCTCTGGGTGGCCGCCGTCGATGAGAAGCTCAACGACCAGGCCTACATCATCCCCGGCCTCGGCGACGCCGGCGACCTGGCTTTTGGCAGCAAAATTTAGTTGGCGCCACTTCGTTCTGGAAGTTGCTTTTCTCCCGGCAGCAGCAGTAGTCCCGTTGGGCGCTCAAGGAACCAGCTTGGCCGAAACCGGGTCTGTTTGCGAGGCTGCTTACCGCATTTTTGCTGCGTTCGCCGCTCAATTTCACTTTCCCCGCGCTGGTGTTACACTTCGCTATGAAACTTGCCACCGTCTTTCTGCTCAGCACTGTGAAGTTTCTGGGTGGCCCCCTGGCGGGGAGCAGTATGGGCCTGGGCTTTTGGCCCACCATGGGCCTCACCGTAGCCGGCATGATGACGAGCGTGTTCATCATCTCGGGCGTGGGCCGGGTGTGGGTGCGCCACCGGCAGCAGCAGCGCCGCCTGCGCCGCGAGCCGGTGTTTTCCAAGCGCTCGCGCAACATCATCAAGGTGTTCAAGCGCTTTGGCATGGGCGGCATCGCGTTTCTGACGCCCGTGCTGCTCTCGCCCATTGGCGGCACCGTCATTGCCACGCTGCTGGGCGTGCCGCGCCAGCGCATTATGCTGCACATGCTGTGGAGCGCCGTGCTCTGGGGCGGCGTGCTCACGCTGGCCAGCGCCCGCATCGGCCACCTGCTGCACCATTAGGTTGAATTGGGAATGAAGAATGAGGAATGAAGAATTGCCGCCTGAGTAGTTCTTCATTCCTCATTCTTCATTCCCAATTATTGATTTTAACCCGACTGCCGGAGGGAGTGATGAAATCAACCATACTTCTACTAATCAGCTTTTTGAGTAGCAGCTTCTGCGCGCAGCTTGCCTGCGGCCAGTCCCGGCCGCTTAGCTATAATTTGGGTGCAGGCCTTTTGGTGCTTGATGAGCAGAATACCAACTCCTTCACTAAGCCAATACCCTTGTTTCGCGACAGCCTGCTGACCTCACCGCTGCTCAACCTAACCCCCGCCCAAACTACCTGCCCCACGTGCATGGTCTGTGCCGAGCCGGTAGCTTACCACAAAGGAAAAATTCAGCCCTACAGCTGCGGCATCGACGGCATAGAATTTATCTGCCCCAAGGCAACGGCCGCCTACACCGCCATAGTAATTGATAAGCTCGGGAAACGGGCCTACCTCAAGCCCAGGATGGGCAATTTCTACACCTGGGACAGCTATGTGCGCCGCAGCGCTCGCGCAGGCAATTATTTTATGTTTGTGCGGCAATGGGACCGTACCGTCCTCTACGACCAGCCTTACGACCTGCGCCACCTGCCCCGGCCGAATAACGCCTTACTGGTAGGGCTTAAGATAAGGTATATCAGCGGCTTAAAATTTTACCCAGTGCTGGTAAAAGGCTACTGGATGAAGCTGCGCTTTACCGATGATGGTAAAACCACTCGTTACTGCTGGTTCGTTTGGCGCAACGAAAAGGAATGGTTGCACGGCCTGCAATTCCGCACCGACTGAGCGCCGCGCCAGCCCACCGGAAGCCATAGCTACGGGCCCCCGGTAATCTTCGCGCCACTGCTGCCAGCGTTCAGGCCCCATAAAAAAACGTCGCTGCCAGCGCGGCAACGACGTTTACATAACTACTTATTGGTCAAATAGTTAGCCTAACTGCTGCGCCGACGGGGCCGCGCCTTCACAGCTTTCATAGCCGGGGCCGAAGCGCCTTTTTTACCGGGGTTTTTCTTGTTGCCTTTCTGGCTCTTTTTGTGGTGCTTGCCCTCCTCAAAGGCCTTGCCCGTGCGCTTGTCAATAGTCACGCCGGGCTTAATCCACTCCTTCTTCTCGTGGAATGAGCCTTTAAAGTCGGGGTCTTCGCGGCGGCGCTGCTCATCGAGCACGCGGGCGTGAATCTGGCCTTCCACGAAGGGCGTGTTTGTGATTTCCACTTCCTCCGGGATGGGCAGCAGCTCAATATCCTGCCGAATCATGTCCTGAATACGCTCAATGTGCTGGCGCTCAGCGGGATTGGCAAACGTGATGGCCGCGCCCGTGTGCCGCGCCCGGCCCGTGCGCCCAATGCGGTGCACGT
>CAXTFI010000175.1:0-10489 GCA_964243255.1 uncultured Hymenobacter sp. | reverse complement strand
CGTGCTGCCCCGCACGGTGCGCAAAAACGGCTGGGCCGTGCTCAACGCCGACGACAGCCTGGTGTACGAGATGGGCCGCAACCTCGACTGCAAGGTGGCGTATTTCTCTATGAATGAGCACAGTCCGCGCATTCAGGAGCATGTGGAGGCCGGCGGCGTGGCGGCAGTTTATGAAGAAGGCTACCTCACCATTTACAAGAACTCGTACAAGCTGCGCATCGACCGGGCGGCCGAGTTTCCGGTCACGTTTGGCGGGCGGGCCAGGTTTAATATCGAGAACGCGCTGGCGGCGGCGCTGGCCGGCTACCTGGCGGGCTTCGACAAAGACGCCATTAAGACGGCGTTTCGCACCTTCGTGCCCTCGGCTACCAAAACGCCGGGCCGCATGAACGTGTACAAGTTTCCGCGCTTCGAGGTGATTGTAGACTATGCCCACAACACGGCGGGCATTGGCAAGTACGCGGAGTTTATGGACGCCACCACGGCGACCCGCAAAATTGGGGTGGTGTCGGGCCTGGGTGACCGCCGCGACGAGGACACCCTGGGCTTCTCGCGCATTGCGGGGCGCACGTTTGACGAAGTTATTCTGCGGCAAGACCGCGACTTGCGTGGTAAGTCGGCCGAGTTTCTGCGCGAAATCATGACGCGAGGGCTGCGGCTGGACAACCCCGAGCTGCCCATCACCTACATTGAGAATGAGCTGGATGCCATCGACCACGTGCTGGCTACCGCGCCCGATGGCGCCGTTATTACGCTGCTGACGGAGAACATCGCGGGCACGCTCAAAAAGCTCGATGAGTACGAGGCCAGCCTGAAAAACGGCTAAGTTTTTCATTATCAATAAGTTGCTTTAAAAGCCTTTCTACGTCATGCAGACCGAAGGGAAGCATCTCGCTCGTTCCGTTGGATTACACTCCTAACGATTCAAGTGAGATGCTTCCCTTCGGTCTGCATGACTGACTGGCTTCTCTCACAACTTCCTTAACAACTTCACAACCAACCACTTCTTACTCAATGAAATACTTTGCGCAGGCGACCGTGATGGCCGCAACGCTAGCACTGGCAGGCTGCCAATCGGGCACTACTTCGGACAAGGCTACGGCCGAAACCAACGCCGGCAATAAAGACCTAAGCGGCTTGTTTGGGCAATACTGGGAGAAGCAGTCGCGCCTCGACCCGATGGCGGCCACTGGCCAGGGCGACAACCGCTTTAATGACCAATTGCCCAACGACCAGACCCAGGCCTACCGCGACACGCTGCGCACGTTTTACCAGGGCTACCTAACGCGGCTGGAGAAATACGACCGTAACACGCTGGACGACAACGATAAAATCAGCTACGACATCTTTCAGTACGAGATGCAGCAGCGCCTGGCCGGCCTCAAGCTGAACACCTGGATGCTGCCGTTTCAGCAGTTTTGGGGGTTGCCGCTTACGCTGGGGCAGTACGGGTCAGGCTCGGGCAACCAGCCGTTTAAAACGGTGAAGGACTACGACAACTGGCTGGGCCGGGCGCACGGCTACCCGGTGTGGGCCGACTCGGCCATCGGCAACTTCCGGCGCGGCATGAAGGCGGGCGTGGTACTGCCCAAAACCTTGGTGGTGAAGATGATACCGCAGATGCGCGGCAAGGACATTGTGGTGACGGACCCCACCAAGTCACTGTTTTACGGACCCATCAAGGCGTTCCCGAAGGATTTTTCGGAGGCTGATAAAACGCGTTTGACAGCGGCGTATAAGAAGGCTATTTTGACCGACTTGGTGCCCGCTTACCAGAAGCTTGGCACCTTTCTGGCCACGGAATATTTGCCCAAGGCGCGCCCCACGAGCGGCATTGCGGCCGTGCCCGGCGGGCCGGCCATGTACACCTACGACGTGGCTTACTGGACGACTACCAGCCGCACGCCCGCCGAAATCTACCAGACTGGCCTGAGCGAAGTGGCCCGCATTAAGGGCGAGATGGAGAAGGTGAAGGCGCAGGTGGGCTTCAAGGGCGATTTGCCGGCCTTTTTCACTTACCTGAAGACGGACAAGAAATTCATGCCTTATAAGTCGCCGACGCAGGTGCTGGATGCGTTCCGCAAGATTCAGGCGACCATTGACCCCAACCTGAAGAAGATGTTTGGGCGCACGCCCAAAACGCCGTTTGAGATTCGGCAGACGGAGGCTTTCCGCGCCGCCTCGGCCTCGGCCGAGTACAACCAGGGCTCGCCGGATGGCACGCGGCCGGGCATTTTCTACATCCCGATTGTGGATGCCACCCAGTTTAACACCACTTCGGGCATGGAGTCGCTGTTTTTGCACGAAGCCATTCCGGGGCACCACTACCAAACGTCGTTGCAGCAGGAAAACCAGGGCTTGCCCAAGTTTCGGCAGTTTGCCTGGTACGGGGCCATGGGCGAGGGCTGGGCGCTGTACTGCGAGAGTCTGGGCAAAGAGCTGGGGCTGTACACGGACCCCTACCAGTACATGGGCGCGCTCGGCGACGAGATGCACCGGGCCGTGCGCCTGGTAGTAGACACGGGCCTGCACTCGCGCAACATGACCCGCGAGGAGGCCATTGCCTATATGATGGCGCAGGAGCCCATCAGCGAGGACGGGGCCACGGCCGAGATTGAGCGCTACATGGCTATTCCGGGCCAGGCGCTGAGCTACAAAACCGGCGCGCTCAAAATCAGGGAGTTGCGCACTCGTTACGAGAAAGAGTTGGGTAGCAAGTTCAAGCTCAGCGACTTCCACGACGAGCTGCTGAAGGATGGCGTGATGCCGCTGGCCGTACTGGAAAAGAAAATGGACGCCTGGGCCGCTAAGCAGAAGTAGCTGGTAATCAGCAAGTAGCAACAGACAACAAGAACGTCATGCAGACCGCAGGGAAGCAGCTCGCTCGCCTCGTTGGATTACTAACCCTAACGGCGCGAGCGAGATGCTTCCCTGCGGTCTGCATGACGTTCTTGTTTGCTATCGTACTATTATTCAATCATTTACCTGATACCCCGCACGCGCATGGGCACCGTAAACACGGCCTCCGAGGCGGTGATAAATAGCGTGCGCATGTCCTGGCCGCCGAAGCAGAGGTTGGCCGTCCAGGCGGCGGGCACGTCGAGGTGGGCAAGGCGCTCGCCGGTGGGGCTGTAAATGGTGACGCCCTGGCCGGTGAGGTACACGTTGCCTTGCTCGTCGAGGGTCATGCCATCGGAGCCCTGCGCTACAAACAGTTGTTTATCAAGTAATTCCCCAGTAGGGCCAAGGTGGTATCGGTAGGTCTTATTCCCCTCAATATCAGCCACGTAGAGCGTGCGGCCGTCGGGCGTGCCGATGAGGCCGTTGGGCTTGCGCAGCGTGGTTTCGACGGCTACGGGCTGAGCCGCGCCGGGCGCCAGGTAGTACACGTACTGGCCGATGGGCGTGCGGTTTTGGTCGGGCCAATAGTCGCGCTTGTAGTAGGGGTCAGTGAAATAGAGGCCGCCTTGGGGGCTGACCCACACGTCGTTGGGACCATTGAGGCGCTGGCCCTGCACCTGGTTTACCAGCACTCGCTCCTGGCCGGTGGGGCTGATGGACCAGAGCTGGTTTTGGCCGTCGGCGCAGGCAATGAGGTTGCCTGGCTGGTCGAAATACAAGCCGTTGGACCGGCCGGCGGGACTCAGAAAAACGCTGAGCTTGCCGTCGAGGCCGTATTTCCAGATTTTATCGTTGGGCTGGTCGGTGAAGAAGATGTTGCCCTGGCGGTCCACGGCGGGGCCTTCGGTGAAGGCAAACTGCCGGGCCACCAGCCGCGGCGCGAGCGAGCCGGCAAACAGCGCCTGCCCGGCGGCGGTGGGCGGGGCGCTGGTAGCCTCTTGTGCGGAGGCCGCGCCGGCCACTAGCAGGTTGGCGGCCAGCGCGGCTACCACGAGTTGCTGGCAAAGCAAAAACTTGTGCATAAGTAAGTTGCGAAAGGGGAAGAAGTAGCTGGCTCTCCCTCATCAGCAAGGTATACGGCTAACCGGGTGGCCGCGCCGCTGCGCTTTTCAGCTGGCAAAGTAGCTCCCCTGCTCCAGGTCGGCCAGCAGCGACTGGTGGCTGGGGTGCCAGTCCAGCTGCTGCTGCGTGCGCGCGCTGGAAGCCGGCATGTCCATACCCACGAAGCGCGCCATCCAGCCGAAGTGGTCGGCGGCTTCCTGCGGCGATTTAGAAACCACTGGCAGGCGCAGGTGCTGGCCGATGATGGCGGCGATGTCGCGCAGCGAAATACCCTCGTCGGCCACGCCGTGGTACCGCGCCCCGGCCGTGCCCTGCTCCAGCGCCAGCCGGAAAAGCCGGGCGGCATCGAGCCGGTGCACGGCGGGCCAGCGGTTGAGGCCCTCGCCCACGTAGGCCGCCGCGCCTTTTTGGCGGGCAATGTTGATGAGGGTTGGCACGAAGCCGTAGTCGCCGTGGTCGTGCACGGAGGCCGCCAAACGCACCACCGACGCGCGCACGCCCTGCGCTACCAGAGCCAGCGCGGCCGGCTCCGACAGGCGGGGCGAGGGACCGGGGGTATCTTCTTCGGTGCCCAGGCGACCCACGGCCAGCCCCGCGAGCCCGGCCGTAACGACAAGGGGGCGGCCCGAGCCAGCGAGCGCGCCGCCGAGCGCCTCAATGGCGTGCTTGTCGGCCTGGCCGGCGGCCTCGTAGGCGGCGAAGTCGTGGCCATAAGCCAGATGAATGACGCCCTCCGCCGCGGCCGCGCCGCGCCGTAGGCTATCCAGGTCGTCGAGCGTGCCTTGGTGGGCCTCGGCTCCTGCGGCAGCCAGGGCTTGGGCGGCGGCCTCCGAACGGGCGAGGCCCAGCACCCGATGGCCCGCGCCGAGTAGTTCCTGAACGACGGCGGAGCCGATGAAGCCCGTAGCGCCGGTGACAAATACACGCATGTGGTGGTCGTTTAAAGTGAGGAGTGAGTACGCCACAAAGGTCTGGCGGGCGCGCCGCTGCTGGGTTGCGCGGGTCAATCCATCTACTGTATAATTCAAACAACTACTTCAGGCCCGGAAGGCGCTGGGCACCAGCCCCGTCTGGCGCTTGAAAAAATTGCAGAAGTGCGCCGCATCGGCAAAGCCCAGGCTGTCGGCTATTTCCGAAACGGTCCAGTTGGTTTGCTTCAGTAGCATTTTGGCTTCCTGGGTTACCCGGCTACCCAGCAGGGCGGTGGTGGTGTGGCCGGTGGTGTCCTTCAGCACCCGGTTGAGGTGGTTGACGTGCACCGCCAGCTGGCCGGCGTAGTCGGCGGCCGTGCGCAGGCGCAGCTGCTGCTGCGGGGTTTCGAGCGGAAACTGCCGCTCCAGCAGGTCGGCAAACAGGGCCGCCAGCCGGGCCGCGGCGGAGTGGGCCGGCACCAGCGCCGGGGCCGGCTGCAGCTGCTGCCCCCGGTGAATCAGCTCCAGCAGGTAGGCGCGCAGCAGGTCGTACTTATACGCGTAGCCGGACGCGATTTCCTGGGTCATCTTTTTAAAAATCACCTCGATAGCAGCATACTCAGCGTCGGTTATCTGAAATACCGGGCAACCGCCCGGCTGAAAAACCGGCAGCTCGTGCAGCACCAGCCCGCCGTTGGCGGGCCGCAAAAACTCGTCGGTAAACACGCAGAAATAGCCCGCCTGCGCCTGGTCGTGCGGCAGCCAGCGGTAGGGCACGCGGTGCGAGGCAAACCACAGGTTGTGGTGGGCTACCTCCACGCCCTGGTCGGCGTACTCAATGCGGCTGCGCCCGCAAATCAGGCTGATTTTATAGAACGCCCGCCGGTCGAAGCTCATGGGCGGCCGGTTGCGGTAGTCGAGCATCAGGTCGGCCACGTTGAAGACGTTGAAGTGCCCGATTTCGCGCTGCCGGTCGGGCGGCAGCAAGGCTTCGGCGGCGGCCCCGGCCAGGGGGGCCAACTTAGTATAGAGCTCTTCGAGCGGAAGTGATTTCATAACTTGCAAGCTGTGTAAATCAAAGGTAAGAGCCCAACTTAATGCTACCATTCACTATGCCAGTAAGCGGCTTGGGGCGCGGCCTGGCAGGTGGCCACCCCCAACGCCGGCCGGCCGGCCCGGCACCAACTTACGGCCCAGGCGTGCGTAAGGCAATGCACTATCCGGCCCTTTTTACATCCTTATGAAACTCAATAACTTCGAGCTGGCTTTTGTGCTGGGCCGCCTGCTGCTGGGCCTCAACTTCCTGCTGCACGGGCTGGTACGCATTCCGAAGCTGCCGGTGTTTCGGGCGGGCATCTTGCAAGAGTTTGCGGCGGCCCCGCTGCCGCCGGGGCTGGTGAGCGCCTACGCCAGCGCGCTGCCCTTTGTGGAGGGCAGCATTGGGCTCCTGCTGCTGCTGGGGCTGTGGACGCGCCCGGCCCTGGTAGCTGCTATGCTGCTGATAATGAGCCTGGTATTTGGCAGCAGCTTACTTGAGAAATGGAGTTTGGTGGGCGACCAGCTGGTTTATGGCCTCTACATTATCACGCTGGTATTGCACTTGCAGCGCAACCGTTTGTGCCTCGACCCGGTGCAGCCCGCTGGATAATAAGCTGTTCATAATCAGCCTATTACTACCCTTGTTGTTGGCGGACAGCCAACTACCATACTGCCTGTACTACTTATTGACCTACGTATGATGCCCGCTCGCCCCTATATTTTGGCCGAAACCACTTGGCAGGCCGTGAAAGACGCCGCTTTTGAGGTGGTAGTTTTGCCCTGGGGTGCTACGGAGGCCCACAACTACCACCTGCCCTACGGCACCGATAACATTCAGTGCGACTACGTGGCGGCCGAGGCGGCCCGCGTAGCTTGGGAGCAAGGGGCCAAGGTTGTGGTGCTACCTACTATCCCGTTTGGGGTAAACACCGGGCAGCTCGACATTACCCTTGATATGAACCTGAACCCCAGCACCCAGCTGGCCGTGCTACGCGACGTGGTGCAGGTGCTGGCCCGGCAGGGCATCCCTAAGCTGCTGGTGCTGAACGGGCACGGGGGCAATGATTTTCGGCAAATGCTGCGCGAACTGCAAGCCGAGTTTCCGGGCGTATTTCTGTGCACTGCCAGCTTGTTTAACATCGCGAACCGGAGCCAGTTTTTTGACGCGCCCGGCGACCACGCCGACGAGATGGAAACCAGCATGATGCTTCACATTGCGCCCGGCCTGGTGCGCCCCCTGGCCGAAGCCGGGCCGGGCACCGCCAGGCGGTTTCGCATTGGGGCCCTGCGCCAGTGGGCCTGGGCACAGCGCGCGTGGAGCCAGGTAACCGCCGACACGGGCGTGGGCGACCCGGCGGCGGCCACTGCCGAGAAAGGTGCCGCCTTTCTGGGCGCGGTAACCGGGGAGATGGGGCAGTTTTTGGTGGAGCTGGCGGCGGCCAACCTCAACGATTTATACGAATAAAAGCCCGGCAGGCTAAACCTGAGCCGGGGGTTACGTGCTTACGTGTCAGCCTTGTTTACATCGCCAAGCAGCCAGCTCCCCTACTTCCTTATGCAGCACATCACCGCGGCCGATATCACGGCGTTTGAAAAAGTTTACCGGCTCAATTTCGTTAATGGCCTGCCGGGCTTCAAGCCGGCCAACCTGGTGGGCACGGCCGCGCCCGACGGCCAAACCAACCTGGCTATTTTCAGCTCGGTGCTGCACCTGGGCTCCGACCCGGCGGTGCTGGGCATGGTCACGCGCCCCACCACCGTGCCGCGCCATACCTACCAGAATATCAAGGACAACGGGGGCTGCTACACCCTCAACCACGTGCCGCTGAGCCTGGCCGCGCAGGCCCACTACACGTCCGCCAATTTTGAGGACGTGTCGGAGTTTGAGGCCTGCGGCTTCACGGCCGATTTCCGCGACGACTTCCCGGCACCCTACGTAGCCGAGAGTCCGCTCAGCATCGGGCTGCGGCTGCACGAGGAGCACGCCATCTTCAACGGCACGCTGCTGCTGGTGGGCACCGTGGAGCACGTGTACCTGCGCCCCGAGGCCCTGCGGCCCGACGGCACCCTCGACCTGGCCGCGCTGGGCGAAACCGCCATCTCGGGCCTCGACGGCTACCACGCGGTGCTGCCGCCCGTGCGCTACGGCTACGCCCGGCCGGGGCAGTTTCCGCAGTCGCTATAGGGTAGTTAATTACAAATAAAATATTGATAATCAAAAAGAACGTCATACTGAACGCAGTGAAGTATCTCTACCACGCCGTTTGGATTAGTAACCCTAGCGGCGTGGTAGAGATGCTTCGACAAGCTCAGCATGACGTTCTTTTTGATTATCAATATTTTGGTTAGGCCGGGTGGTCGCGGTAGGGCGCGCGGTAGGTGTGCTTAGGCTTCTTCTTGCCAGCGGCGGCCAGCCCCAGCACGGTGAGCAGCACGCCGGCTACCGCCAGGCCTTTTACCAGGGGGCTGACGACGGGCGGCGGCACCGAGCGCACGCCGCTGGCATCGGCCACGGCCGGGTGGTGGGCGTAGCGGCCTAGTTTGGGCCGCGTGTGGGCGTTGAAGTTCACGGCTAGCTTTTCCAGCTGGTGGCGCAGCTCGTCGCCGTGCATGGCAATGCCGTGGCCGGTGGCCGCCACCTCGGGCACCAGGCTGAGCAGGGCAGCCACCGAGGTGCGGGCGGCGTCCCAGTCGGGCGTGAAGTAGGCGGGCGGGCCGTGCACCACCTGCTTTTGGGCGAGCGTAGCCAGGGCCGACTCGCCCACCACGGTGGTGATGGCGTCGCCGGCCACCAGCACCTTATCAGCATAGTGGAAGAAGGACACGTGGCCCGGCGTGTGGCCTGGCGTGTGCAGCCAGCGCCAGCCGGGCAGGCCGGGCACGCTGCCATCATCGGGCAGGGGCTGCACCCGGCTGCCCAGGTTGTAGGGGTGCTTGGGATACAGAAAAGAGCTCCAGGCCAGGAGGCCGCCGCCCACGGTGGGGTCGGGCGGGGGGTAGCTCGACAAGCCGGTGAGATACGGCAGCTCCAGCGGGTGCGCATAAATGGGCACCTGGGGCCAGGCCGCGGCCAGGCTTTCGAGGCTGCCGGCGTGGTCGAAGTGGCCGTGCGTGAGCAGGATGGCGGCGGGCGGGTTGGCGGCCCCAAATACCGTGGCGGCGTGCTGCCTGATTTTGCTGGCCGAGCCGGGCAAGCCGGTATCAATCAGCACCCAGCTGCCCTGGAGCTGCTGGGGGTCGGCGGCCACGTAGTAGAGGTTCACAAACACGTCGCGCAGCGCGTACAGGCCGGGCACCACGGCCCCAAAGGCCGGCGTGCTGGCGCGGGAAGCATGATTGGAGAGCATAGGCGAAGGGCTGGTTTCTAAGGTAAACAGCTGGTAGGCGTACGGCAACCAGCTTGCTGTGTTCTAGCCGGCCAGCCCTATTTCTACGAAAATACCTCCTTGAGCACTAGCTCCTTTCTACCATAAAGAGCCCGTTACCAGGGCGGTAGCAGGCTCTTTATGTTCAGCTTACTCTTGAGGGGGCACAAATTACATGCTGCCCGATTTAGCCTGGCTGGTATTGCTGCTCTTGTTGGGCTGGTTTTGGTCGGTAGAGCCCATTTTGCCGCTGGCGGTTTGGGGCGAGGTGAGGTTATCGCCGGCCGGAGCCGCGTCGAGCTTATCCTGGGCGCTGCCTTTTTTGATGGCGGTGGCCGAGCCCTTGCCAATGGGCTTGGTTACGGTTTGCTGGTTGTTGATGCTGTCGCGGTTGACGTCGGCATTGGTGTAGCCGCGGGGGTTGCTGAAACCTTCTCGGGACTGGGGGTTTTCGCCGGGGCTGAGCGAGGTGTAGTCGCAGGCAGTGAGCAAAGTAGCGGAGCTGCCTACCAGCAACAGGGCCAGGGCAGAGCGAAAAGAAACTTTCATGCGGGAAGCGGGGGAGATTACTAGTACAAAGATGCGGCCCGGCCGCCAATACCTGTTGGACGTATCAACCAGATTTTGGTTGCCGCGGTATATACTAAACAGATAAGCGGCCCAATGGCCTGACGCCCCTTCTTTAATCCCCATGTTGCGCCGAACTCTTACCACCCTGGCCCACGCGGCGCTACTGCCCGTGCGCGGCGCCACGTTGCTTTACCGGGCGGGGCGCGCCCACCAGCACTTTTTTCAGCCGGTGCTCAACGGCGCGCTCGGCGACCAGCTGGCCGCCAGCCACGACGCCCGCACCATTGCCCTGAGCTTTCGGCGGGGCGGGCACGACGTGCCCGTGGCCGAGCTGGGCCTGAGCGAGCCCAACCAAAAAACCGTTGTTTTCCTGCACGGGCTGATGGGCGACGAGCTCATCTGGCAAACCGGCTTCCAGGACGAGGCCGCCGAGCCGCTGCGCTACGGCCCGCGCCTGGCCGCCGAGGCCGGCTGCCGCCCCTTATACCTGCGCTACAACTCGGGCCTGCACATTTCCGAAAACGGCCGCGCCCTCAGCCAGCTCCTCACCGAGCTGGTGGAAACCTACCCCGCGGCCATTGGCGAGCTGGTGCTGGTGGGCCACAGCATGGGCGGGCTGATTATTCGCTCCGCAGGCTACTA
>CAXTFI010000174.1:0-10670 GCA_964243255.1 uncultured Hymenobacter sp. | reverse complement strand
GTTTTTACTACCAAATTCGCCCTGCCGCACCTGCTCAAAAGCAAGCGCAGCATTGTGGGCATCAGCAGCATTGCGGGCTACCGGGGCTTGCCGGGCCGCACCGGCTACTCGGCCTCCAAGTTTGCCATGAACGGCTTTCTCGAAGCCCTGCGCACCGAGCTGCTGCCGGCGGGCGTCAACGTGCTCACGGCCGCGCCCGGCTTCACGGCCTCCAACATCCGCCACACGGCCCTGCTGGCCAACGGCCAGCCCCAGCACGACACCCCCCGCGACGAGGGCAAAATGATGACCAGCGCCGAGGTGGCCCAACACCTGCGCCGCGCCGTGGCGCAGCGCCAGCGCAGCCTGGTGCTCACCGGCGAGGGAAAATTAGTAGTGTTCCTCAATAAATGGCTACCGGGCCTGATGGACAAGCTGGTACTAAACAATTTCCGCAAGGAAGAGGGTGATTTGTAGCCCGTCGCGCGGGTTGGCCGCTCAACTTTAACTCCTACGGCGGGTTCTGCCGGTTCTCTGCGCCCATGCCGGCGCGGGGAGCCGGTTTTTTTAGTACCATTTTTTACCCGCATGAAGCAACTGTTATCTCCCATTTTGCTCGGGGCAGCCCTGGCCCTGCCCACGTTGGCCTCGGCCCAGACTACCCCCAACCAGCAGCCCACCCAAACGCAGTCGGAGCAGGCCACCAACCAACCCCAGGCTACCCCGCCCGCGCCCAATTTCTTCCTCAAAGACGGCAAGCTGCCGCTGAATGCCGACGGCAGCCGCTACTTCAAAATCACGCTGGTCAACCAGGTGTGGATGCGCTACAACGAGAGCAACCCCGGCACCACGCTCGGCGGCTACAACGTGCCCAATACCTACGATATCGGCATCCGGCGCTTCCGCATTCAGCTCTACGGCCAGCTCACCGACCGCGTATTTATTTACTCGCAAATCGGGATTAACAACTTTACCTTCAACTCGGACCGCAAGGCCGACGGCACGCCCGTGAATGCCGAAACCGCCACCGGCGGCTTCTTTTTGCACGATGCCGTGGGCGAATATGCCATCGTGAAAGGCAAACTGTCTTTCGGTACCGGCCTCGGCGCCTGGAACGGGCTCTCACGCTTCACCTCGGCCGCCACGGGCACCATCATGGGCCTCGACCTGCCGCTGGTGGCCGAAACCACCAACGACGTGAGCGACCAGTTTGGCCGCAAGCTGAGCGTGTACCTCAAGGGCAAGCTCGGCAAGCTCGACTACCGCGTGGCCCTCACCGACCCCCTGATTTACCAGAAGGCCGTGGGATACACCGCCGTGGTGGGCCCCAACGCTACCTTCGCCAGCACCCCGCCCAAGCCCCAGTACCAGGGGTATTTCTCGTACCAGTTCAAAGACCAGGAAAGCAACCTAACGCCCTATGCGGCCGGCACTTACCTGGGTAAGAAAAGCGTGTTCAACATCGGGGCCGGCTTCATTGTGCAGCCCAGTGCCGTGTGGTACCTGCCCGCCGGCACCACCGCCGTGCAAACCAAAGCCCTGCAGCAGTACGCCGTCGATGTGTTCTACGACGCGCCGCTGAGCACCGCCCCCGACGCGGCCAGCGTGAGCTTCTACGCCGCCGGCCTGCACCTCGACTACGGCCCCGGCTACCTCCGCAACAACGCGCCCATGAACCCCGGCACCGGCACTTCCAACGCGGCCAGCAACACCATCGGCGGCTTCGGCAACTCGTTTCCGCAGTATGGCACCGGCAACGTCCTCTACGCGCAGCTCGGCTACAAGCTGAAGGATAACCTGCTGGGCGGCACCACCTTCATGCCCTACCTCAGCTACCAGTACGCCCGCTACGCCCGCCTCTCCGACGACGTAAACTTCTACGACGCGGGCCTCAGCTGGCTGCTGGCCGGCCACACCTCCAAGTTTACCCTGGCCTACCAAAACCGCCCCTACTACGCCACCCGCGCCGATGGCCAGAACGTAGTCGATTCGCGCCGCAGCGCCGTTATCCTGCAATACCAGGTATACTTTAATTAATGATTAATTCTTAATGGGTAATGATTAATACCGGGTTTGCGTAAAATTTATGTACAATTCTTTCACGCAGTATTTCGCAAAATTAGAGCGCAGTTCGTGCAGTGTTTCAGTCGTTTAGCATTGCAAAGCACTGCGTGAAAACTCGTTCAATAAATTTGCGCAAGCCCCATATTAATCATTACCCATTAAAAATTAATCATTAAAACTCACTCTACCACCAGCGCGTCGGTGGCCCGCACGTAGGCCACGCGCTCCTGCCAGCGCACCCGCAGCCAAATGTCTTCGCGGCCCAGCACGGGCAGGCGGTCGCCGGGGGCGGCGGTGCTCAGCCAGGGGGCCCCGGCCCCCGGCCCCGCCATGAGGGCCGCGCCGGCCCGCGTAACCACGCCCACGGCCTCGGGGCGCAGCAGCGTGAGGTAGGCCCCCGTGCCAAGCAGGTAGGCCCCGTAGGCCAGCCAGGCGCCGGGCTTGGTGCGCTGCCGCCGCAGGCCCAGCCCTATGGCCAGCACCACGGCCCCGGTCAGCAGGCCTTGCAGGCCGGGGTAGTAGTAGCGCTGGGCCTGCACCCGCAGCTCCTGCTGCCAGGTGGTGGGGTAGCCCACCAGCCGCTGCCGCTGCGCCAGCGTGGCCAGCTGCCGCCAGGTGCTGAGGCGGGGCTGCCGGGCCTGGGCCAGGTTGAGGTAAAGCAGCTCGGCGGGGTAGTGGCCCAGCTGGTGCTGGGCGTAGGCCATGCGCAGCACCAGCTGGGCCGATACCTGCCGCCGCTGCCATATCTGGGCCCGGTAGAGCGGCAAAACCGCCGCATACTGCCCGCTGGCAAACAATAAATCGGCCTGCCGTAGGCTGGCCGACGCGTCGGCGGCCGGGCTACCCAAATAATTTATGGGGCCGCAGCCAGTAGCCAACCCCCAGAAAGGCAGTTGAATAAGCCAGCCCAGCCGGCCCCAGCCACGTACCGTGAAGGTTTCTTTTTGCGAAAGGGTTGTCAAAGTCAAAATGTCGCCGTACTTTTGCACCCACAAAAACGGTAACGCGCCGCCATTGTAACGCAAAGATATTGGTTCTGTAGCTCAGCTGGTAGAGCAGTACACTTTTAATGTACGGGTCCTGGGTTCGAATCCCAGCGGAGCCACCAAATCCCCGCCGGTCTAGCCCGGAGGGGATTTTTTATCCCAATTATATAGTTATCAGGTTCTGTAGCTCAGCTGGTAGAGCAGTACACTTTTAATGTACGGGTCCTGGGTTCGAATCCCAGCGGAGCCACCAAAACCCCCTCAGCAGCCTGCTGAGGGGGTTTTTTGCTTTGTGTACCTAATTAAAGTTACTTTTGGGCGTTTGCCGGGGTAGCAGGCGGTACACTTAGCAGTACACCGCGTAGTGCTGAGGAATACAAATGAGCATTGCGCCCAGGGTAGTACCGCCGAACGCGAGCAAGTCGGGTTTGAACGCAGGCTAGCTCCTGCTACCGGCCCGCTGCTGCGCCCCGCGCAGCCACTGCTGGGCTTCCTGCATGTCGCTAAAGAGGTGCATCTGGAGCTGGCCTTCCAGGCCCAGGGCCATGGACTGCGCCGAGCTGGCCGCCAGGGACTCGGGGCTCACAACGTTGGCGAAGCGAGTCAGGCCGCTGGTAATGGCGCGCGGGGCCCGGTTGGTCACAATCCACTCCACGGCGTGGTCCCAGGGGCCGATGACCTGGCAGTTGTCGTTGAGCAGGTATGCACACCGGTTTTCGGCCAGCGGCAGCAGGTAGGCATCGGCGCCGGCCACAATGCCCACGTACGTCTGGCAGCCTATCCAATCGTTATAAACCCAGTGGCTGGCCGCGTCGTAGGCAATGCGTAGGTAAACTTTGCCGAAGCCATTGGTCAGGTCGGTGGGCGTGGAAGCAAAAAAAGGAAGGACCTGTAAGCTGCGCCACAAGCCGTTTCCACGGGCTTTTTCAGTGCCTGCACTGGCCCCGGTGAGGCCGGTGGCTGCGCACTAACGCCGGGTAAGCCGCTGCAGAAAAGTAAGCCGGCAAACGTCAGCCGAGGCAATGCTTGTTCAGGGCTCGCAGTGCCCTCAGCTTTTTTTCATGTATCGGGGCGTAGTATGCAGCCTGTTTACTGCTTATGCCCTCCGCTAGCTTACCTATCTACTTCGAGAATGCCGTGGCCCAGCTGCGCGAGCATCCTGCTGGTTACGTCGTCTTTGAGTACAAGCCCGGCAAGCGCCAGTTTGCAGAGTTTCAGGCCGTGCTCACCCACCTAAGTAACCTACTGCGCCGCCGCGACTGGTACAAGATTCTGGGCGACCAGCGGCGCATGTCGCCCTTCACCGAGCAGGAAAACGCCTGGGTGGTTAACTACTGGCTCGACGTTACCCGCCAGCGCCCAGGCGGTATCTACGCGGCCGTGCTGCTGGCCGACGACGTCTTTGCCCGTCTGGCGGCCACGCAGCTACGCCACGAAAACAAGGAGGCCGCGCTAACATATCGCCTTTTCGACGACCAGCAGGAGGCGGACACCTGGCTGCGGCGGCTACCCTAGCCGCGCTAGCCAGGCAACTGCCCCGCTAGCAGCGGCAGAACAACTCCCGTATTACGCTAGCTGCCAGCTACTTACCGTTGCGGCCGCGCCGTGCCCAGGTCGGTTGGCCAGCAGCTATGCCTTACCCAAAAGCCTCGCCACGGGGCTTTTTTGTTGCTTCAAACACCTGGTTTACCGAAGCGCGCCATTCGCGCAAGATTTTGGAGTAGTTCAGCTACCCCTGTGATACCGATGGCCTACCAGCGATACAAGAATTGCGCACTTACACGCGTCGTTTCTTCTTATCACTCCGATGCTTACCCGTCGTATGCTGCTTGGCCTTGGCCTGTTATTTCTTGTCGGCTCCCACCGCCTGCGCCACTGGCTAGCCATGCCCGCGCTAGTGCAGATAGGGCTACCAGCCCTCAGCGTGGGGCTGCTGTCGAGCGAGCTGCTCTGCCTCTGCAAGCGGGCTGGCCGCCGGCCGGTCCCCTAACGGGTAGCGCGCATGAGGCTGGTGCCCAGTAAGCTCCACGGAAGCACAG
The DNA here is from genome assembly GCA_964243255.1 of uncultured Hymenobacter sp. Taxonomy (GTDB): domain Bacteria; phylum Bacteroidota; class Bacteroidia; order Cytophagales; family Hymenobacteraceae; genus Hymenobacter. Next base: position 5,602 of record CAXTFI010000174.1, on the reverse strand, counting down.
GGCTTGTTGGGTGCTAGCTCCTTGCTACAGTCGTCTTTCATAACCGATAGAAGAGGCTGCAGCTAGTTGCGCTGCCACTGCGTAGCGCAGCCTCCAAGCAAGCACGGCCAGCGGCCCCCTGTGGCTTGCAAAAGTCACTGAGGCTGTGTACATTCACACATGGAACATCCCCTCAAAATCCTCGCCCAGCACTGGGACCTGAGTTCCGACCAATACTGGCACTTGCGCCTGCTCAGCGCCCTGCTGCTGGGGCCGCTGCTGGGGGTGCTGTTTCTCGTGTTTTTCGACAAGCGCTCGCGAACCGGCCCGCGCGCGGTGGCCGCCCCAAAGCCAACTATGTGGGTGAACAGCAAGGGGCAGCTGCTTTCTTAAAGTGTAAACTGGATTCGGGGTTGGTGAGGGTAGGAGCGGGGTTGCACCCGGTTGGGCTGGCCTTTACTTATACCAATCCCGAAGCTGCGCCAGGCAGGAAGGCTGCGCTGGCGCCACCAAAAAAGCCCCGGCCATATCCGGCCGGGGCTCTTGCACTTCGTAAGTAAGTGGCCGTTAGCTATTACGCGGCGTTGTCTGGTCGTAGCTTGTCGTATCGGTGGTAGTGGTTGTAGTTGTACCCGGAATCTGCTCCACCTCTACCTCGGTGTTGCGCACGGTGTCGTGGATAACCTGCTCGCGCTCGGTTACCTGCTTGCCCAACGAAACTTCTTCCACCACGTGCGCCTCTTTGGCCACCACGGCGCGCTCGGCGCTTTCGGTCAGCTCAATCTGGCCCTCTTTAAACGCCGTAAAGTCGGCTTCCGTAGCGGGGCGGTCTACGGGGGTACGCTGCACCGTAACGTGTTCTTCGCGCAGGCGCACGCTGGCTTCTACGGGCTTCTCTACGATGCGCGAGCGCAGGCGCACGCCGCCGGTTTGCTCCACGCGCTTGCCTACTTGCAGGTTTTCCTCGATGACCTGGGCTTTTTGCTGGCTATCAGCAGTTGTGGCATCAGCCTGGTAGCCAGTAGGCTGCGTGGCATTAGCAGTCAGGTCAGCCTCATCTACGTCTACGGCCCCGGCCTCATCCAGGATGCTGGCCGCGCGCTGGCTCTGGTCTGCCGAATCGACGTGTACCGTTACCACCGAAGAGCCGCGCTGGGCGGCCGCCGTGTAGGCACGGGCATCGGTGTTGTCATCGCCCCCAAACAGGGAGCTGAAAAAGCCGCCGATGCTGTCATCGCTCGTGCGGCCTACGCCTTGGTTGGCCGCCTCGCGGTGGGCAACGTCTACGTAATCGAGCTGGAAGCCTGCTTGCTCCAGTTTCTGAACGGCTTGCTGCGCCTCGGCAGCAGTGTTAAAAATACCAACTACAGTTTGAGCACTCATGGGAAAAGGGGAAAGGATGAAAAAAATTAGGGGGTGAATTCGGGTTAGGTATGGGCAATAGCAGGGGGCAGATGCTCCACAAGTACGTCTTCGCGGCGCAGGTGCACAGTTTCGATGTGGTCGGTCGTTACCTGGCGCTTGGTCACGCGCAGCTCTTCCACCAGCAGCAGGCGTTTCTCCACCACTGCCACTTCGCGCAGTACCGGGATTATCATGGTGTCACCTTCGTAGCGGATGGCGGGTGCCTCGGCTCCGGCGGGCAGGGTCTGGTTGAGCGGCACCCGCTCGACCTGCACTTCTTCGTGCTGCACGGGCACGCGCACCACCTCCTCGGTTTCCTGCACCTGGCGCGAGAGGCGCACCCGGCCCGTTTCCACGAGTTCGCGCCGGATAACGGCGTGCTCCTCTATAACGGGCAGCACGCGCAGGTAGTCGGCAGCCTCGGCGGGCAGGCGCTCAGGCTGAGCAGCCGGGGCAGGCACGCTAGGTAGAGGCTGGCCGTCAGGCGCAAAGGGGGGAAATTGGCTCATGCCCCCTGCCATACGGTGGGCTCGGTGGCGTGTTTTGCCCCCGGCCCGCTACCTGGACCGTAGTCGATAGCTTTTCTGTTCATTTTCAGGCTGCTTGCTCGTCACATTTTTTTTATTATTTTATTATAACTAAGGATTTTAGCCGTGGCCTTCGGTAAGCTGCGCTGATGATTCAGCCGGGTTGCCGGCCAAAAAGCGCCGCACTCACCTCGTCCTCAAGGGCTTGCTTCCTGCTGGTACTCAGGCCGTAGCGCCTGGGTTAAATAAGTAGCACGCTAACAATGACTTACCGGGCGCAACCAAAGGCTTGCCTGGCTACGTAGAGGGGGTTCATTATTTGCTCATTGCTCCTTATTCTATCGCTTATGCAGCCGCATCCACCCCAGCTACCGATGAACGACGCTGCCACCACGGCCGGCCCCACGAACTGGAAAAAGGGTGCCCTGAGCCTCTTTGTCCTCGTTGCCCTGCTCGCCGCGCTCATTGCCTTTCTGCTGCCTAAAAAGCACGTGGAGGGCCGCAACGCACCGCCAGCTACCGAGCACCGGGCCATTTCCCCGGCCTACGACAACCCGGTAGCCAAATAAGCCGCGCCGCTGGCTACTACCCCGTAGCCTCCCGGTAAATAATTCTGTTTCGAGCCCCTAACTCACCCAGGCTGTGGCGTATCACGCGCTGGCCGACCGGTTGTTGGTGCTGGGTTCGCCCTGTTCGCTGTTCAACGACCACCGGTCGGCCGGCTTGCGCCGACGGACCGGGAGCAGGACCACCCTGACAAGTTGGTAGGGCGGCGCGATACGCCTCAACTTGGGTGGGCTAAGCTCCGCTACCTGCCGGATACCCTGGCCCTGCGAGGAAAGGGCTAGCATACTCTATAAGGTGGCTGATAACCGGCTATGCAGCAAATGGCTGAGTGCACTAACGGGCATTCGGCCCGCAGGGCGCACGAAAGCAGGATTGGAATACTACCTAGCCCAGTAGGGCGCACAGCCGGTACAGAAGGAAATAAAAGCAGACCATGATGCCCACGCAGACGAAAGCGGTGCGCAGCACACGGGGTTCGAGGCCGGGCTTGCTATCCATTGCCTGGGGGCCACGCCGCGTGGCAGCAGAAGGGTGTCACGGGTAGCGTCATGCTGCTTGTCTTAAATACCTGCCCATCACAACCACCCGCACGCCGGGCCCATTGGAATAGGCCGGCGTAGCTGGTAGCAGATGCCCGGCGAACCGGGAGCGGGCGCCGCCTGCCGTCAGGCCCCGCAGGCAACCTGGGTGGATAGGTAACTTCCGCCAAGGGATTATGGTTTGAGTATCAATAGAATAACTCTGCAAAGTGGAAGAGCTTCGCTGCTCAGTAGGTACACCTGATTTACGCACAGCACCCGGTGCGACTTATGCCGTCTAGGCGTGTGCGGCGAGCTAGTGCAACTGCTTGAGAGCCAGCATACTAGCCAGCCAACAAAAAGCCTCCCCAATAGCTCGGGGAGGCCTTAAGTGACTCTGGTTTGGAAAAGGAAAGTGTTGGAAAGGAGGAACTTGAGGCCCAGGAATGGGAAGTAGTAGTGCAAAGAAAACCAGCCAAGACGAAGCACGAAAGGACAAAGAGGCCCGGTTTGTGACATTGTGAAAAAAGAATCGACTGGGGTTTATTATATGGAATAAAAAATAAATGCAATTTATTTTTGATGAGCATTTTTTTAGTAAGTACAAAGTATTAGTTATCAACAAGTTATATTGACCACTGATTTTGAAATAACACGAGGTAGATGTGACTTCTATTCGTCTTTAGTGGGCGGCTTTACGTTGCTTATTATCCGGGCTTCAGTATTGGGTAACCTGGGCCGGCGCGCGGTTGGCCGCCTGCTACGACGGTGGGCCGGCTGGCGTAAACACTAGCTGGGCTATTTGCGTATAAGCTGAATGGAACAAAATCCTTTGTGCCCGCCCCATTCGCCGCCCATCGGCGACTCTCAAGCCGCCCCGGCGCGGCCCGCTTTGGCCCACCCCGACCTGATTTTTATGCAGGACCTGGGTATGCTGCCAAAGCGTATCGTCTCGCCCGGCCGAACTGGCCCAGTACCCAAAGCCGAACGCAAGTGGCTGGGAACTGATTTTTCGCATACCATCGTTTCTGAAGAGCGCCGTAGCTAGCAGGCCACGGCCCGAGTTGAACAAAGAGAGCGGCGATAGAATCGCCGCTCTCTTTGTGTTATGTAATTGCTGGTCAATACATTACTTGCAAATGGCTTGCTGGTTTGCGTGGCTTGGCTGGCCGCATGGTGCGCCCGGTTGCAGCAGCAACCCGACCCGCAGCCTACAGCGGTTTCGTAGTCAGGGGTATAGCCCGCCCCCCTACATTGACTACGAAACCGCTGTAGGCCGCATTTTATGCGTAAAATAAGCCTTGGGTAGCTTGCTTACGAGTAGGTCCATACTTTTGCCTGCTTGTAGAAACGAGCGCACGCTGACCGGAAAACTGCTGTAAGCTGCGCTACCTTGCCCGTTGTGCCCTTATATAGCTTAAGCCATGCTGCTTGCCATCCTGCTGCCCAGTGTGTCGATGTTTCTCAACGGCCACTTTCCCCGGGCCTTCATCTGCTTTGTGCTGCACCTGACGCTCATCGGCTGGATTCCGGCCGCCATCTGGGGCGTGGCCTCCCTCAATGAGGACCGCGCCCGCCGCCGCCAGGAAGAGCTATTGCGCGCCGTGCGGCGGCCCTAGCGGCGGGTAGCGGGGCAGGGCCGCGCCGCCCGCTGCTACCTTTGCGGCCCGCTGTGGCCCAGCCCCGCGCTGCGGCCCGTACCCCGCCTCATGCTCAAAAACGACCTCCTCCTCCGCGCCGCCCAGGGCGAAACCACCGAACGCACCCCCGTCTGGCTTATGCGCCAGGCCGGCCGCATCCTGCCCGAGTACCGTGCCCTGCGCGGCCGCCTCTCGGGCTTTAAGGAGCTGGTCGAAACGCCCGCGCTGGCTGCCGAAGTCACCATTCAGCCCGTTGATGCGCTTGATGTGGACGCGGCCATCATCTTCTCCGACATCCTGGTGGTGCCCGAGGCCATGGGCCTCACCTACGAGATGGTGGAAGCGCGCGGCCCCCTTTTCCCCGAAGTAATAAAAAATGCCGCCGACGTGGCCAGGCTGCGCGTAGCCGACCCCGAAGAGCACCTGGGCTATGTGCTTGAGGCGCTGCGTATTACCAAGCGGGAGCTGGCCGGCCGGGTGCCGCTCATCGGCTTCGCGGGCGCGCCCTGGACCATCCTGGCCTACATGGTGGAGGGCCACGGCTCCAAAACCTTCAGCAAAGCCCGCCGCCTGCTTTATCAGGAGCCCGCGCTGGCCCACCAGCTGCTGGAGAAAATCACGGTCACCACCATTGCCTACCTGCAGGCGCAGGTGGCCGCCGGGGCCGACCTGGTGCAGGTATTCGACTCGTGGGCCGGCATTTTGCCGCCCGCGCACTACGCCGAGTTCTCGACGCGCTACATCAGCCGCATCTGCGCGGCGCTGGCCCCGCTGGTGCCCGTCACCATCTTCGCCAAGGGCGCGTGGTGGGCCGTGGAGGACCTGGCCCACACGCCCTGCCGCACCATTGGGCTCGACTGGAACCAGTCGCCGGCCCAGGTGCGCCAGCAGGCCCCCGGCAAAACCCTGCAAGGCAACCTCGACCCCTGCGCCCTCTACGGCACGCCCGCCCAGGTAAAAGCCGCCA
>CAXTFI010000173.1:0-10674 GCA_964243255.1 uncultured Hymenobacter sp. | reverse complement strand
TTGGAGAAGATGTGCAGGTAGTAGCTCTTGGTGGGCGCGTCGTACTGCCAGGCGTTGTTCTTCACATCAAAGGTGCTGAAGCGGGCCGGGGGCGGGCCCTTCTCGGCGGGCCACCAGTAGTAGTAGTCGCGGTAGGGGCTGGTGCGCGCGCTGCGGGCCGATTTAAACCAGGGGTGCTCGTCGCTGCTGTGGTTCACCACCACGTCCATCACCAGCTTAATGCCGCGCTGGTGCAGGCCCCGGAGCAGCGCGTCGAAGTCGGCCATGGTGCCAAACTCGGGCTGAATCCGGCGGTAGTCGCTGATATCGTAGCCGTTGTCGTCGTTGGGCGAGGCATAGATGGGGTTCAGCCACACCGCGCCCACGCCGAGGCTTTTCAGGTAGTCGAGCCGCGAGATGATGCCGCGCAAATCGCCCACGCCGTCGCCGTTGCTGTCCTGAAAGCTGCGCGGATACAGCTGGTACACCACGGTTTCCTGCCACCAGCCGGGCTTTTTGGCCAGGGCGGCGGGGCCGCTGGCCCCGGCCGCCGCGGGCCGCGCCGCGCCGGGGGCGGCCGTGGTCGCGGTTTCCGTTTTGGTGGGCTGGCTGCAGGCGGCCAGCAAGCCAGCTAGGGCAGTGGCAGTTACTAGCGTGGCTAAGTGCTTCATGGAAAGATACTTGAGGAAAGAGGTTAGCCCGGCTGACGAAGGGGCCGGACACAAGTCGGCCGCCGGTTGCTGCGCTTGCGCAGCGGCCGGCGGCCGAAAAGAGGGCTTAGTAGCCGGGGTTCTGCGTGATGTTCGAGTTCACGTCTACCTGCGTCTGCGGCACGGGATACATCAACCGGATTGGGTCGCTGGCGGGCTTGTCTTTGCGGGCTAGCAGAAACTTGCCGAAGCGAATCATATCCTGCCGCCGCCACGACTCGCCGTACAACTCCCGGCCCCGCTCAGCGAGCAATATATCCAGCGTGAGGGTGGGCAAGACACTAGCCCCGCGCGAGGGGTGCGTGCGCAACGAGTTGACAATGGCCAGCGGGGTAGCCCCGTAGGTGCCGGCGCTGGTGGCCGTGCCGCCCCGCAGGATGGCTTCGGCCTTCATCAGCAGCACGTCGGCCAGCCGGAAGCTCACGTGGTCGTTCTCGCTGCTATTGCCGCCTTTGGCCTCACTCACGTAGTCCACGGGGTACTTCAGGGGCCGAATGCCTTTCAGCTCCAGGTCGGAGCCGGTTTCGAAGAGGTTGATTTCCTGCGAGAAAATCAAGGGTGCGCCCCCCCGGGTTTTCACCGGCGTATCGTTGGTGAGGTCATATTGCTGGCCGATAAGAAAGCCCACGTTAATGCGGTTGCCCGGATTGGCGGGCCCCCCGGCAGTCTGGTAGGCCACGCCCCGGCGCTTGTCGGTGGCTTCGAACAGGTTGTAAAACTCGGCCGTGGTGGCCGGGCCGTTGTAGCCATTAACCGGGACCATGTTGTAGTGCGACACGAACTTCCAGAAATCGCGGGTAGGCCCGCCGTTGCCGAAGGTATTCTCCTGGGTGAAGATATTCTCCTTACCGATGGCCGTGTTGTTGGGCGCGAAGTTGTCGAAGAAGTTGGTTGTGAACGCGTATTTATTGCTGCTGATGATTTGGTCGGCCAGCGCAATCACCTGGTTCATGTCGGCGGCGGCAAAGGTGGGGGCCGCGCGGTTCGCATACACGCCCTTGTTGAGGTAGCACTTCATGAGCAGCACGCGGGCGGCATCCTTATTGGCCTTGCCGGCGGGGCCGTCGGGCAGGTCGTTCTGAACGGCCGTAATCTCGCTCATGATAAAAGTGAGCGCGTCCGGGCCCTTGCGCACCTTCGCCAAGTTGCTCAAATCCTCGCCGGGCTCGCGGTACAGCACCTGGTCGTAGAGGTCGAGCAGCAGGTACTCGGCCCAGGCGCGCAGAAACCGGGATTCGGCCGCCTGCTGGGGGCTGGGCGAAAAGCGCAGCAAGTCGGTCGAGGAATACACGATGCCTTCGAGCTGGTTGAAGGTGTCGCGCACCCGCTCGTTGTTGGCGTCCCAGGTGTGGTTGAACAGAGCCCGCCACTTGCCGTTGTCGTCCCAGTCGGGCCCGCGGGTGGGCATGATGCGGGCATCGGTCGATACTTCCTCCAGGGCGAATACGCTCACGCAGCCCTGGATGGGGTCGCGCTGCGCGTTATACACGCCTTGCAGCAGGGCCGCAGGGTCGCCTTTGGGAATCTGGTCTACCGTAAGCTGACCGGCCAGGTTTTCTTTAACCGAACAGCTACTAACCACCTGCAGCAGGGCCAGCGCGGCGGTCGCCCAGATAAATTTTGGGTTTTTCATGGCGATGATAAATTGATAAATTAAAGACTAGAGGGAGAAGTTGACGCCGAACGTGAAGGTGCGGGGGCTGGGGTAGGCCAGGTAATCAATGCCAACTGAGGGCACCTGGTTGGCACCAACCTTAATAGTGTTGATTTCCGGGTCGAAACCGCTGTATTTGGTAATCACGAACAGATTCTGCCCCGTGGCGTAGACGCGCACGCCTTTTGCGAAGCCGGCTACGTCGCCAAAGGCGTAGGCGAGCGTTAGGTTGGACATTTTCAGGTAGTTACCTTTTTCGAGGTAGCGCGTGGAGGCCGCCGACGGGTTGCCCACCGATTCCTTAATTGGGTTCTCAAACGTGGCGAGGGCAATGTTTTTACCCGCGCCGATGCCGCCCACGGCTCCTACCGCGTTGAGCGTGTTGTTGTAAATCATTTGGCCAAACACGCCGGTCAGGTTAGCCACCAGGCTCAGCTTGCTGTAGCGGGCCGTGAGGCCCGCGCCCAGCAGCGTTTTGGGATTTGGGCTGCCCGCATACGTAAGGGCCGCCGGGAACGGAATGGTGAGGCCCTTTTCGTCCAGGCCCTGGTACTGGGGCAGAAAGAACGCGTTGATGGGGTACCCGTTGCGGATAAGCTCTGCCGTGGCTCCCGACAAGCCCTGCCCGTTGATGGCCCCGGTGATGATGTTGGCGCCTTCCAAATCCTTCACTTCGTTGTGAATAAACGTGGCGTTAACATTGAAGTTTACTTCCGCTTTATCGCTACGCACGAGCGTGGTACCCAGCGCCATTTCTACGCCCCGGTTCACGATTTTAGCGCCGGCCAGGTTCCGCCACTGAATGGTTTGCACCGGCGGCGCGGGCTGGCCGGGCACCGTGGGAAACAACAGGTCGGAGGTGACTTTGTTGAAGTAGTCGACCGTGAAGGTGAGGCGATTATCGAAGGCCCCGATATCGATGCCCGCGTTGAATTGCTTGTCCGACTGCCACTTCAGGGCGGGGTTGGCGGCGTTGAGGGGGGCCTGCGCGCCGTTGTCGTTAACCGAGAAGCGACCCTGCGCGGAGCCCGCCGGAAACTCCTGGTTGCCCGTGAGGCCGTAGCCGGCCCGCAGCTTGAGCTGGGTGAGCTTATCGGCCGGGAAGAACGATTCCTGCGCTACGTCCCAGGCGGCGGCGAAGGAAGGGAAATAGCCCACCTTGTTATCGGGGCCAAACTTGCTGCTCTGGTCGCGGCGCAGCGTGCCGGTCAGCACGTAGCGGTTCTTGAAATTGAGAATGGCCCGCCCGAAAACGGATTGCAAGGAGGAGGAAGGGTCAATGAACGACGACGCCAGGCGGTTGCCGGTGGCCGACGCCTGGATGTAGTTGGTGTAGTCGAGGCCGAAGACGCCAAAGCCCCCCGCGGCGGCGTTGCCGTAGGCGTTGATGTTGGTGCCCGAGTTCTCGAATTTGGTGTACTCGTAGCCCACCAGGGCGTTGATGTTCAAATCGGTGGCTACGGCCTTGTTAAAATTCAGGGTGTGCGCTATCTGCTGCGTAACCAACTCGTTGCTCCCAATGCTGGCGTAGCCCTGGTTCTGAATGCCGGGGTAGTTGATGAGGCGCTGGTCGATGGAGGTCCGCCGCTGGCCCGTGTTGTAGTTCACGCTCACCAGCGTCCGAAACTGCAGCCAGTCGGTGAACTTATAGTAGGGCGAGGCACTGGCCAGCACGGTCGTTACCCGCGAGTTGTCGTTGAAATATTCCTGGGCGGCCAACGGGTTTACCACGTCGCCGGCCACCACGTAGAGCGAGCCATCGGCGTTGCGCAGCGGCTGGGTAGGGTTCCACTGCAACGCTTGCCCAATCAGGCTGCCCCGGAAGCCGGCATCGGTCGTGATGGGGGCCAGTTGCTCGCGAAACTGGCTGGTCGAGATGTTGATATCTACGCCCAGCTTCTTGCTTTCCAGAAATTGAAAGTTGGTCGACAGGTTGGCGCTGTACTTCTTAAAACCAGTTTTGCTTATAATACCCTGCTGGTCGAGGTAACCCAGCGAGAGCCGGTAGCGCCCGGTTTCGTTGCCGCCACTCATGGCCACGTTGTAGTTTTGCACCGAGCCGGTGCGCAGAATGGCATCCAGCGCGTTTACGTCCCCCCCCTTGTCGTAGCTGCCCGCGCCCGTGTTGGGCAAGCCGTAGTAGACTAGGGCCTGGCGGTACTGGCTGGCGTTGAGGTAAGCCGGCCGGCGCAGCAGCGTGGAGAAGCCCCCGGATGCGCCCACGCTCAACGTTGGGGCCCCCGACTGGCCTTTTTTGGTGGTGATGAGCACTACCCCGTAGGCGGCCCGCGAGCCGTAGATGGCCGTGGCGGAGGCGTCTTTGAGCACGGTTACCGACTCCACGTCGTCGGGGTTGAGAAAGTTGAGCGGGTTGCTGTCGGCCCCCGCCCCTACGTCGGTCGAGCCTACCAGGCCCGGCCGGGCCGAGCGGCCATCGAGGGGCACGCCGTCCACCACGTACAGCGGCTGGCCCGTGCCCGTCACGGCCGAGTTGCCCCGGATGCGGATGGTAGCCGGCCCGCCGGGCTGCCCGCTGCTGTTGGTGACCTGCACCCCCGAGGTGCGGCCCTGGATGAGCTGGTCGGGCGAGGTGAAGGTGCCCCGGTTAAAATCTTTTTCTCCCAGCACCGCTACGGCGCCGGTCACGTCCTGCTTGCGGGCCGTGCCGTAGCCCACTACCACTACGTCGCCCAGGGCCTGGGCATCGTCCTTGAGGCTAATCGTTACCGTCGATTTGCCCGTGATGTTAACCGTCTGCGCGGCGTAGCCCACAAACGAGAACGAGAGCGTGGTGGCCGACTCGGGCACGGCCAGCTGGAAGCTGCCATCGCCGCCGGAGCTGGTGCCGGTGGTGGTGCCCGGCACAATAACCGTCACGCCGGGCAGGCCGGTGCCGGAGGCATCGGTTACCTTGCCCGACACCTGGCGGGTCGTTTGCGCGTGGCCGATGAGGGGAAGAAAAAGCGCCAGCAGCAGCGTCTTACCGCTGAGGTACGACCGGGCCGCCGGCTGCTCGTAGGCTTGGTGCGTTGAGTAACAGGTGTTACGCATGAGTGAAAAGGGTTGAAATGGTGGGAATCCTGCTTAGCCCCCGGCCGGGGGCCAATCTGCCGCCGCCTTCAGGTGAAAAGCGGCAACATTCAGTACTTTGCTATGACGAAACGCGAGGTCTTAAAATTCTAATCAATAAACAGTTAAGTGGCTTAAAAGGTGAAAAGAAAGCAGCAACAATTCGGTAAGGCCTACCCGTGCCGGCTAGGGCTGGGGCGGCGCGCTGAGGTCGGTGAGGCGCAGGCCGCTCACTTGCGCCGCGCCGCCCTCGGCCTGCAGGCTGAGGCGGCCGGCGTGCTGCCGCGGAAAAACCAGGTCCGTCAGGGTCGTTTCGCCGTTTTGGGCAAATACCTCCACCACCGACTTGTCCACCAGCAGCCGTAGCCGCAGCTGGCCGTTTTGCAGGGGCACCCGCACCGTCTCTACCGTGCTGGCAAACAGGGGGTTAAAGCTCACGTTGCCCGACTGCGTGCGGTCGAGCGTGAGCTCCTGGCGGGCCACGTCGTAGCGCAGGGCGGTGCGCTCGGCCTCGCTTTGCAACACATTCAAGGTCAATAGCTTAGCTGGGCCGGGCGTCAGGGTCAGCTCCAGGTCGTAGGCCTCGCCCCGGAAGGGCAGCTCGTAGCCTGCCGGGCCGGGTTTCAGGGTCATTTTCTGCACGCGGAGGGCCTCTTTGCCGAGCTGGCGCAGCTCGGGCACGGGCACCTGGTTCAGGGCCAGGCCCTGGGGCGTGCGGCGCAAACTCAGCTCGCGGGGCACGGCGAAGTTGCCGCGCCACTCGGAGCCGGTGGGCACGTCGCGGGCGTAGGCCCAGTCGTTGGTCCAGCCCACCAGGATGCGCCGGCCGCCGGGCGCGTCGTTGAAGGTGACGGCGGCAAAGAAGTCCTTGCCAAAGTCGAGGTACGCGGGCTCGTCGTAGGCCTGGTCGGGGGTGAAGGCTTGGCCGTCGAAGCTGCCCAAAAAGTACTGCTGGCCCCGAAACTCCTCGGCGGGGTTGCCGGCCGAAATCAGCAGCACCCACTTGGTGCCGCCGCCCGGCACGGGCAGCTCAAACAAATCGGGGCATTCCCACTCGCGCACCGTGTTGCCGGCCCGGCCCCAGCGGCTCAGAAACGTCCACTCCTTCAGGTTCTTCGACGCGTAGAGGTACACCTGCTGGCGGTCGGCCTTCACGGTGGCCATCACCCATTTTTGCTGGGGCGCGTACCAGAATACCTTGGGGTCGCGAAACTCCTTGCTGCCGATGTCAAGCACCGGGTTGGCGGCGTAGCGCTGCCAGGTGCGGCCGTGGTCGAGGCTGAAGGCCAGGTTTTGGTGCTGGGCCAGCACCACGCCCGGCCGCTCCACGTGGCCGGTATAAAAGGCCACCAGCCCGTCGGTCTGGCCCTTCGGAAACAGGCCCGAGGTATTATCCTTGTCGGCCACCGCGCTGCCCGAAAAAATCATGGTGTTGCTGCCGTCCGGGTTCTTATACTCGGTGAGGGCCACGGGCTGGGGCGTCCAGTGCAGCAGGTCGGGGCTGGTGGCGTGGCCCCAGCTCAGGTGGCCGGGGTCGGCGCTGAGGGGGTTGTACTGGTAAAAAAGCTGGTACTGCCCGTTGCTGTAAATCAAGCCGTTGGCATCGTTTATCCAGTTTTTGGGCGCGGTAAAGTGGTAGGCCGGCCGGTAGGGGTCGGCCGTGCCCGGCAGGGCCGCGCCTGGGGTGGCGGGCGTCTGGGCCGGGCTGCTGACTGCCCCAAGCAAGCTAAAAGCAATGAGGAACGCGTGTTTCATAGATAATATAGAGTAGCGGCTTATAGCTTATATAGAGTAGCGGCGGCGGTGCTTAGGCGGCGGGCGCGGTGGCAGTCAGCAGCCGCACCTGGGCTTCGGAGATGGCGGGCGTAGCGCCCTGGTAGCTAGCCACTAAGGAACCCGCCGCGCAGGCAAAGGCCAGGTACTCGGCCGGGAGCTGCCCGGCCAGCCAGCCCCGCAGCAGCGCCGCCAAAAAGGCATCGCCACTGCCAATGGTGTCCTGCACCTGCACCGCAATGCCGGGGCTGCGATACAGCTGCCCGCCCACCCAGAGCACGGCCCCGTCGGCGCCCTTGGTCACGCATACGGCTTGCAGGCCAAAGCGCTCGGCCAGCCAGCGCAGGGCGGTGTCCTCGTCGGGGCTCACCCCAAACCAGCCCATTATCTCGGCCAGCTCGTGGTGGTTGAGCTTCACCACGTCGGCCTGCCGCAGCAGGTAGGTCACGCCGTCGCGGGCGTAGTGCGGGGTGCGCAGGTTCACGTCAAACACCTTGAGCGGGGCCTGCTGCAGCAGCCGGTACAGCGTTTCGCGCGAGGGGGCCTGGCGGGCGGCCAGCGAGCCAAACACGAAGGCTTCGCTGGTTTCGACCAGCGCGCTCAGCTCCGGGGTGTACTGGATGTAGTCCCAGGCCACGGGCTTCACTATCTGGTAGGTGACTTCCATGCTGTTGCTCACGTTGGCCTTCACCACGCCCGTGAGGTGGGTTTCGCCGCGCTGCACGTAGTCGGTACCAATGCCCTTGGACTCCACAAAATCCAGCAGCTCGCTGCCCAGGTCGTCGTGGCCCACCCGGCTGATTATCTGCGCCTCCAGACCAAAATTGTGCAGGTGCACCGCTACGTTGAGGGGCGCGCCGCCGGGCTGCCGGCCCGTCGGCAGCACGTCCCAGAGCATTTCTCCAAAGCAAGCAATGGCCATGTGGTAAGTGAGTAGATGAGTAAATGAGTAAAGTAGGTAGCTAACTAATGAGGAACGATGAGTGGGAGCTAACTTGCGTATAATGAAGAGATTACAGCATTAATCACCACTAATAACTTGCTCATTTATCAACTACTCATTTACCGCTAATGAAAGACCAGCGTTTTCTCGACCTGCTCCAAGCTGCGGCCCTTGGTTTCGGGCATGAAGCGCAGCACGAAGACGAGCTGGAGCACCATCATGGCGCAGAAAAAGGCGAACGTGTGGCCGCCGCCCAGGTGCTCGGCAAACCAGGGGAAGGTGAAGGCGATAACCGTGGCCATCACCCAGTGCGTGCTCGAGCCCAGCGCCTGGCCCTTGGCCCGCACGGCATTGGGAAATATCTCGGAGATGAACACCCAGATGACGGCGCCCTGCGAAAAGGCGAAAAAGGCGATGTACACGAACAGCAGCACCGGCACCGTGTAGCCCGTAAACTGCTGGCTGTAAAAGGCCCGCGCCACCAGCCCCAGCGTGGCAATGAGCCCTACCGAGCCCACCAGCATGAGGGTGCGCCGCCCAAACCGGTCAATCAGGTTCACGCCCAGCAGCGTGAAGCAGAAATTGACCAGCCCAATGCCGGCCGACGAGAGCAGCGAAGCGCCCTGGCCCAGCCCGGTCATCTCAAAAATGCGCGGGGCGTAGTAAATGATGGCGTTGATGCCCGACACCTGGTTGAAGAAGGCGAAGGCCACGGCCAGCAGCACCGGCGTGCGGTACTGCCGCGCCCAGAGCGACTCGTTTTCGCCGGCCGCCGCCGCCTGCGCCGTGAGGATGGCCGCCACGTCGGCGTCGACGGTGGTGGGGCTGATGATGCGCAGCACCTCGCGGCCCTCGGCCAGGCGGCCGTGCAGCAGCAGCCAGCGCGGGCTTTCGGGCACCCGGAATAGAAACAGCAGAAACGCCACCGCCGGCACGGCCTGCACGCCCAGCATCAGGCGCCACGAGTGGGCCCCCACGTTGGCCAGCAGGTAGTTGGAGAGGTAGGCGGCCAGAATGCCAAACACGATGTTGAACTGAAACAAGCCCACGAGCTTGCCCCGCGAGTCGGCCGGCGAAATCTCGGAGATGTAGAGCGGGGCCGTGACCGAGGAGGCGCCCACGCCCAACCCGCCCAAAAACCGGAACACCAGAAACGGCACCCAGGCCGGGGCCAGCGCCGCGCCCAGCGCCGACACCAGGTAGAGCACCGCAATCCAGCGCAGCGTCTGGCGCCGGCCCAGCTTGTCGCTCGGGATGCCGCCAAACATGGCCCCCAGCACCGTGCCGATGAGGGCAATCGAAATGGTGAACCCGTGCTCCACGGAGCTCAGCTGCCAGAGCTGCTGAATGGCTTTCTCGGCCCCCGAAATCACGGCCGTGTCGAAGCCAAACAGAAAGCCGCCGAGGGCCGTCACGATGGACCAGAAGAGTACTTTTCGTTGCAACATGGGGAAGCGTGGGCAAGGACGTTTCGTCAAAAGTCCAGCTTTATCTTCGCAAAGGCCTGCTGCTTTCCTTCAAATGCTTGCAGGATTCTTGCAGAACGGTTGTATTTAGCTAAAAATAAGGTAATCAGTAAGTTAGCTTGTAATCGCTGTTGAAAACTTGAGAGGATATCATCAGAATTCTGACAAGACTTGCAGAATTATCACCACTCAGCTGGCCTGATGGGGGGCGTGCAGGGCTTTGTACTCGGAGGGCGACACCTGGTACTTGCCCTTGAAGAGGGTGGCGAAGTAGGAAGGCGAGGAGAAGCCCGTTTGGTAGGCCACCTGGGCAATGGCACTGCCCTCGTGCAGCAGCAGCTGCCGGGCCTTGGTGAGGCGCAGGCTCTGGATGTAGTCCGTGACGCCGGTGCCGAGCAGGGCCTTCACCTTGCGGTAGAGCTGCATCTGCGACACGCCCAGGCTGCGGGCAATGTCGTCCACGCTCAGGCCGGGCCGGTCGAGGTTGGCCTCGATGATGGCCGTGAGGTCGGCCAGAAACTTCTGGTCCACCCGCTGCGGGGCCACGGTGGCCGTGTCCACGCTCAGCTCGCGCCGGAAGTGCTCGCGCTGCTGCTCGCGGTTGCGCAGCAGCGTGCGCAGGCTTTCAATTAAAAAGGTGGGGTTGAAGGGCTTGGTGAGGTAGAGGTCGGCCCCGGCCTGCACGCCGGCCAGGCGGTGCTCGGGCGCATGCTGGGCCGTGAGCAGCACCAGCGGAATGTGGGAGGTGCGCCAGTCGCGCTTGAGGGCGGCGGCCACTTCCAGGCCGTTGAGCTCGGGCAGGCCCACGTCGCACACTATTACGTCGGGAATGGTGTCGCCGGCCAGGCGCAGGCCGGTGGCCCCGTCGGCGGCCGTGCTCACCTGGAAGTGCGGCTGGAGCTTTTGGACCAAGAAATCACGCACTTCTTCATGGTCTTCAATGATGAGGGCAGTAGCGTCGGTGCGGGCGGGGGTAGGGCCCGCGGCGGGCGCCGGGGGCTCGTCGTCGGGTAGGATGGCCGCGCTGGGCAAGCGCGTTTGGCCGGGCTCCACATCGAGGAAAGAAGCGGGTTTTTGGAG
>CAXTFI010000172.1:0-10709 GCA_964243255.1 uncultured Hymenobacter sp. | reverse complement strand
CTGCGGGGTGGGGAGACGGGTAGTTGCGGCGGCAACTTGGGCAGGGCAGGGGGCGCTTTGGGTAAGGCAGGGGGCAATTTTGGTAGCAAAGCCTGCACCTCGGGTACGGCGGTAGCCGGCAGCCAGTCCACCATTTGCTCGTGCCAAACCAACGATGCGCCCGTCAATCCTTGTGCCCGTAGTTCGTCTAAAAGGAAGGGACCACGTGGTTGTTGGCCCTCACTGAGGTAATAATGCGTCATTCGCGGATAATAAAAATATAAATAAGTAATTTTTTGATAGATAGAGCAGCCCCAGTGCTTCGGGTTTTCGCCAGTCTAGTTAATTTTTAGAGAAATAGCGCTGTAGATAAGAACGGCAGCGACTTAGAAGTGCAAAAAACTTCGCGCGGAATTCGGGCTCTGCACATGCATGAAATGCAATAATGTAAAGCGGGAATGCAATCGGAATAACAATGCGACCAGTAGCCGTGAGTGCATGATATTCTAATACACACAAGCGCAGTTCTATAAGCGCTAGTAAGTAGAGCGTCCATTTGTAGATGTAAACGAGAATAAACTCAGAAATCTGGTCTGCTACTCGGTCGAGGAGACAAATAGTGGCGAATAGACGCGGAGAATTGTCGGAGTAATCTTTCATAAATTTTTGGCTTCGTCTTAAAAATATGCTAAAGATAGATAGGCGTGATACATTAACCAAAACCGCACCGATTCTAAGAGCGGGGATATAACTTGCATTATGTGAAGGGACAAAACTTAGAATAAGAGGAAAAGATTGTTCCTCCCCACTGCCCCCAAAATCCTGTTTACGCTGGCCCGCCAACTGCGCAAGCCCAGAGTACCCACCGGCTCCGTTCGCCGCCGCTGGCAACGCCAACTCACGAGGTAAGCGGCGGCTACTGCGGGAAATACTGCTGCAAGACGCCCTGCAATTTCGCGCGGGTTAGCGGCTTGGTCAGGTACGCATCAACCGGCAGGTGCTGGGCGCGAGCCTGGTCCAGTGAATAGTCGGAGCTGGAGAGCAACGCTACGACCGGGCGCGGGCTAGCAGGCGGCAGCTGGGCGTAGCGCGTCAGGAAGTCCACGCCATTGAGCACGGGCATGTTCAAGTCGAGCAGGATAAGGTCGGGCGGGGCACTGGCCCCGGCGAGCGTGACGAGGGCCTGCTGGCCATCCTCGGCCACGAGCACTTGCCCGACAATCCCCATGTTGGTGAGCAGAAGCTGGTGCAAAAAATTGGCGGTGCGGTCGTCATCGACCAGCAGCACGCTGGATAAGCGGGGCATAGGGCACCGAGACAAAAGGAAGGTGCGCGCTAGGCGCAGAACGTCACGGTGAACGTGGTGCCCACGCTGGGCTCGCTGCTTACGGCAATGGTGGCGCCCCCGTTCTCTATCAAGCGCTTAATCATGTAGAGGCCGACGCCCGTCCCTTCGACGTGCGTATGCAGGCGTTGGAACACCTGGAACAAGCGCCCTTGCTGCGTCGGGTCCAACCCCAGGCCATTGTCCTGCACGGCCAGCACCACCGCGCCGGCCTGCTGCGCGGCCCGTACCCACACTTGGGCCGGCCGGTCAAAGGCCCGGTATTTCACGGCGTTGCTGAGTAGGTTGTAGGCGATGGAGCGCAGGTTGGCCGGGCTGAAGGTGACGTGCAGGTCCGCCGGCACCTGCACGTGTACCGTGGCCCCGGCCGCCCGTATCTCGGGGGCCAGGTCGTGGCAGACCGCCTCCAGCAGCGGCTTCAGCGCCACGGGCTCGGTCGGGCCAGTCTGACTCTGTTGCAAGCGCACCAGGTCGGTGAGCTGGGTGATGGTGAAGTGGAAGCGGCCGACCGTGTCCTGCAACAAGCGCAGCAGCTCGGCCACCAGCGCCGTTTGCTGTACCTCGGCCGGCAGCACCTCGTGCAGGGCCAGCAGCAGGCCTTCAATGTTGGTAATCGGCGCTTTGAGGTCGTGCGAGGCCGTGTACACGAAGGTGTCCAGGTCCGCGTTGGTGCGCCGCAGGTGGGCATTGCTGGCGCTCAGCTCCTGGGTGCGCTCCTGTACCCGGTTTTCCAGCTCCTGGTTGAGTTGCTCGACCTGACGGCGCGCACGCACCTGCTCGCTCACGTCGTAGGTGAAGTCGAGTACGCCGTCGATGTGGCCCTGCACCGTGCGCAACGGGTGCAGGGAGATGTTGAGAAAGACCTGCACCGGCTGCCCGGTGCTGTGAAAGTCGAACCAGCCCTCCATTTCGCGGAGATAAATCGGCTCCCCGGTCTGGTACACCTGGTCAAATAAGGCCACGACCCCCAGTTCGACGGCCTCCGGGGTGCCTTCGCGAAACGGTCGGCCGAGGAAGGCGCGGTGCGGAAACAGGCTTTGATAGGCGGGGTTGACGAACTGGTAGATGTGGTCCGGCCCCTGGTAGACGGCAATGTAGGCGGGCATCTGCGTGAGGACCTCCCGGAAGCGTTGCCGCTGCTGCTCGGCCACGGCGTGGGCCGCTTGCTCGGCCGCCACGCTTTCCCGCAGCTGCTGTTCGGACTGACGGCGAGCGGTGATGTCCTGCACGGATTGCAGGATGCACTGCACCTGCCCCAGCGCATCGAGCACGGGCGTGTGGCGCGGCTGCCAGTGGCGCTCGACGAACCGGCCCGGCTGCGTGGGGTCGGGCACGTCGTAGTGCTGCGGGGCCATCGTGTGCGGCTGTTTGGTCGCCAGCACCTGTTGCAGGGAGGCGCGCACGTTGGCGACGGCGTTGGCCTCGGGGGTTTGGGGGTTGTCGGGAAAGGCCTCAAAGATGAACTGCCCCACAATCGCCTCCCGCTGGGTCAGGGTCGCGGCCAGGTAGTCGTCGCTGGCGCCCAGAATCACCCAGTCCGGGGATAGCAAGAGGGTAGCGCCGGGCTGGGCGTTGAAGACAGCAAGTAAGTCGAATGGGGGCATCAATCCAGCAGTAGGGGCAGGGTAAAGGTCGGGGCTGCCTAGCGAAGACCCTATCAGAAAGAGTTGCCGCCGTTACTAAATCCAAGCTAAATAAAGAATAAGCTAGGCTCCAAAAGGTGCACCTTTCTGAGCCACTAGGCCGGCATAGCGATTTAGCGCTGGCCTAGCTTTTTTGATGGCTCAAGAAGTGGGTTCCGTAATGTAAGTTTGTGACCCATACTTCCTGAGCCATGCAGCACACTTTCGGCTATGCCCGCGTTTCCGCCACCGACCAGAACCTAGCCACGCAGGTGGAAGACCTCACCCAAGCAGGCTGCACGCGCATTTTTCAGGAGAAGGTTTCCGGCACGCGTACCCATAGCCCGGCCCTCGACGAGTTGCTAGCCGCCGTGCGCGAAGGCGACGTGGTAGTGGTGAACCGCCTGGCGCGACTTGGCCGCAATACCGTGCACACCATTCAGTTGGTGGAGGAATTCAACCGGCGCGGGGTGCATTTTCGGGCGCTCGACCTGGGCATTGATTCGCGCACGCCGGCCGGCAAGATGATAATTGGGGTGTTCAGCTCCTTCAATCAGTACGAGCGGGAGAACAACCGGCAGAAGAGCTTGGCCGGCATTGAGCTAGCCAAGCAGCAGGGGAAGCACTTGGGCCGGCCCGCTGGGCGCGATGCTGAGAAGCTGGCCAAGGTCGCCACGGCCTTAGAGCGGGGCTTATCGGTGGCTGAAATTGTGACGCTTACCGGAATTAGCCGCGCCAGTGTCAAGCGTTATCGCCAAGATATTGAAGGACAAATTACTAAAAATCAATGACTTATTTTGTCCTAAATCTAATGTTATGTTAAGGGACAAAACCTAGAACAAGAGGGAAAAGATTGTACTTCCCCGCTGCTCCTAAAATCCTGTTTTGCCAAGGCCAAAAAATGGCGCTTGGAGTAAATTAGCTACTTAGTCCGGTAGCTACGTATTTCGCGCAGAAAATAGGGTGTTTATCGCAGCTTAAACGGTTGTTATTCAGCTTGTATGTTGCCCTTTGCGCCGGAATTTTGCGGAATGATGGAGCAGATAGAAAGGCGGCGAGTTGTTCGGGCATGTCTTCGGGTTACGCGGGGTACGGCCTGTGCCGCCGATTACTACGAGGTACGCCTGCTGGTTGAGTTCATCCAGGGTAGGTTGACGATTGACCAAGTGTGCAACTTGACCGATGAATGGACTGTACGCTCGCCAGTCAACAAAGTATCCAATTCAGTACTAGTAGCTTAAAAGCGGGCATCCTATAATAACGGGCTTCCTGCCGTATGGTCGGTTAAGAAAGCCCAGCGGTGAGCGGACTACGCAATACGGAATTTTATTCTGCATTGCGTACGTTTGAGGCATGGCGATGATTGTCATTGAGGAAAAGATTATCACCAGCTACGGCCGCAAGAACGCGCAGGCGCGGGAGGCGTTGAAGGTCTGGTTTGCCCAAGTGCAGCTTTGCACCTGGTCGAGCCACAACGAGCTGCTGGCGGACTTCGCTACGGCGGATTACATTGGCCAGGGCCGCTATGTCTTCGACATCAAGGGTAACCATTACCGACTCGTCGCCCAGGTGCTCTTTTCGCTGCGTACCGTCGATATCCGGCGCATCATGACGCATGCCGATTACAGTAAGCTTAGTAAAAAGCAGTTGCAGGACCTGTGAGGTCGTATTTCTTCCCTTTTGTTCTAATTCCTAAGCCCGTGAACCTGACCACCGAAGCCGAGCACAAAGCCGCCGTGAAGGAATTCCGGACGCTGGCCACCGACGAAGAAGCCAACCGCGACCGCCTAGTGGTGCTGCGCGATGCCATCCACGCCTTTGAAGAGGCGAATGGCCACAATCCCGGCCCCCCCACCACGGTCGCGGGCCGGCTACAAGTCGAAATGTTTAAGCGCCACTTGAAACAGAAGCAGCTCGCGCAGCTATTGGAGGTGGGCGAGTCGCGCCTGAGCGAGGTGCTGCGCGGGCGGCGGCCGGCCAACGGCGACTTTCTGCGCCGCATGTATAAGAAGCTGGGCATTCCGGCAGCGGAAGTGTTGGAGCTGACCTAACGCCGCTTAGCGGAAGAGGCTTTTGGGCGTGCGCTGGTTCAAGCATTTGAGCCTTCGCCCCGCAAACGCTGTACCTTTAGTTTGCCGGGTCCGCATGGACAACAGCCCGGCTATCCCCGCCCGTCAGGGGGAACCTCGACCGTAACCGCGCGGTCGTCGGCCAGTACCCGTTCGCAGTCTCCGCCGCTGCACCCCTGGCCGTTTTTTCCGTGGCGCGTGTCGCGCCGGTATGCCGACTGTTTTCCCCAACGCCGCGGACCCGTCGCCCGCCGACGTGCTCCGCACCCTGCTCGACGTTTCGCTTACCGGCGTTATCCTCTTCCGGCCCGTGTACGCCCCCGCCGACCCGGCCGCAATCATCGACCTGGCTTACGTGCAGCTCAACCGGGCCGCCCAGCGGATGCTGGCCCGGCCCAAGCGGCCGACCGAGTCCTTCCTGACCTTGTATCCCAGCGCGGTCGAAGCCGGCATCTTTGCCTTCTACCGCGACACGTTTCTGGCCGGTGAGCCGGGCCGCCTCGACGTCAACTATCAGCACGACGGGCTGGATAACTACTTTCAACTGGCCGCGCACCGGGCCGGCGACCTGCTGGTGGTCAGCTTCGCCGACACCGCCGACCAGCCCCGCACGGCCGTGGAAGAAGCTTTGCGCCAGAGCCAAGCCCGCGAGCAGCCGGCCCGCCGGCAGCTGGAGCAGCTCAACCAAGGGCTGGAGGCCCGCGTGTTCGAGCGCACCCAGGCCCTGGGCCGCGCCCAGGCCGAATCGGTGGCCGCCGCCCAACGCCTGCGGCGCGTGACGGAAAGCCTGCCCAGCACCAGCTTCACCGCCGACCAGAGCGGGCAAGTGCTGTACATCAGTTCCCAGTGGTACGTCTACACCGGTATGGCCCCCGGCGCGCCCATTGGGGAGGTGTGGCCCCGGCTCATCCACCCCGACGACTTGCCCGCCGTGGCCCGCGAATACGGCGCGGCCCTGGCCGAGGGCCGCCCGTGGGGCTACGAGTTTCGCCTGCGCGGGGCCGACGGCCAGTACCGCTGGTTTGCCAGCCAGGGCGTGCCCGAGCCGCTGGCCGAGGCCGAAGCGGCTGGCCGGGTCCGCCAGTGGTTCGGCTCCAACCTCGACATTCACGAACTAAAGCAGGCCCAGCACCAGCTGGAATTGAAGGACCAGCAGTTGACCAGCATCCTGGCGCAGCTGCCGGCCGCCGTGGTCACGTTCGAGGGCGAGGAGCTGCGGTATACCTTCTTTAACGCGCCCTTTTTGAACCGAACCCAGGGCCGGCCCGTGCTGGGCCGGACCGTGGCCGAAATATTCCCCGAAGCCGAGGCCCAGGGCTTCCCGGCCCGGCTGCGGCAGGTGCTGCGCACCGGCGAACCCTACCGCGCCCACGAAGCCCCGGCCTACGTACTGGACCCGGCCACCGGCGAGCGCCAAGAGGTATTCCTGGACCAGGCCTATCTGCCCCTGCGCCACGGCGCCGCGCCGCCCCACGCCGTGCTCTCGTTTAGTTACGACGTGACCGAGCGGGTGCGCACCCGCCAGCAGGCCGAGGCCGCCCAGGTCCAGCTGCTGGCCGCCGCCCAGCGCCAAGTGCAGGAACGCGAGGCGTTTTACCAGGAGTTGACCACCGCCAACCAGCAGCTTACCCGCACCAACGCCGACCTCGACACCTTCGTGTACACCGCCTCGCACGACTTGCGTACGCCCATTTCCAATATCGAAGGGCTGCTGTACGCCCTGCGCGACGAACTGCCCGCCGAGGCCTTGCAAACCGCCATGGTGCTGCCCCTGCTCGACCGGATGCAGGGGGCCGTGGACCGCTTCAAGGTGACCATTGCCCAGCTCACCGACGTGGCCCGGCTGCAACGGGTCCACGCCCAGCCCGCCGAAACCGTGGACCTGGCCGCCCTGGTGGAAGACCTGCGCCTCGACTTGGCCCCCGACTTGGCCACCGCCGGGGCCGCCCTCACGGTCGCGGTGGCGGCGTGCCCCCACGTGTCGTTCGCGCCGCAAAACATGCGGAGTATCGTCTACAACTTGCTCAGCAACGCGCTTAAGTACCGGCACCCGGCCCGCTCGCCCGTCGTGGAGCTGCGCTGCCGCAGCACCGATGCCGCCGTGGTGCTCGAAGTCCAGGACAACGGGCTGGGGCTGACCGAGGGCCAGCAAGGCCAGTTGTTTGGCCTGTTTCAGCGCCTGCACGACCACGTGGAAGGCGCCGGCATCGGCCTCTACATGGTCAAGCGTTTAGTAGAAAACGCCGGGGGCACCATTGCCGTGCAAAGCCGGATTGGGGAGGGCACCACGTTCACCATCACGCTGCCCGGTCCCGCATAAACGAGAAAAAGCTAAAAAAATAGGCGAGCATTCTTATTTTTAGCCCTCCGCTTCGGTGCCTATGCAAAAGCTTTCCAGTGTCCTGTTGGTCGATGACGACGAAACCAGTAATTTCTTAAATGCGCACCTGCTCAAAAGCCTGGGGGTTACGGACCAGGTGCTGGTGGCCCACAACGGGCGGGAAGCGCTGACACTGCTGGCCCGCCACTGCGGCGCCCCCGCCGCCACGTGTCCGGCGCTGGTATTGCTCGACCTCCACATGCCCGTGATGGGCGGCATCGACTTTTTAGCGGCTTACCAGCCCCCGCCCCCGGCCCCAGCCATTCACGTGGTCGTGCTCACCTCCTCCGTGCATCCCCACGACCTGGAGCGCCTGCGGGGCCTGCACCACCTAGCCGTGCTGCAAAAGCCCTTGACGCGGGCCAAAATCAATGCCTTGCTGCAAGAGCACTTCCAGCGCCATTTAGCGGTCTAATTAGGAGCCAGCAAAGGGAGCTTACTGCTGGGCTGCCTTGGCGTTGCCCGCCGCCGCGACCGCCGCCACAGTAGTCACCGCCGCCATGGTCCAGCCGTGGCCCGGCGAGTTGGCTCAGCAAATGATTGCCGTGCGCGCCATCATCCAGCAGGCGGCCGGCGAGGCCCTGAGCAGCGCTCAGGTAGCCGGCCGGTTTCGGTGCACCAAAGCCGACAAGGTGAAGCCCTTGCTCGATACGCTGGCCACGATGTTGCAGGTACGGCACTTGGAGCCAGAAGATACCTATGCATCTTAAGTAAATGCTTGACTAGTCACTGATTAGTCAGTGACTAGTCAAGCACAGGTTGAAGAAGTTGCCAGACTGTTTACTTTGTGGCTTCTGACTAGTCATAGCCCCGATGGAAAACACCGCTACTTTTTTAACCATAAAGCAAGCAGCTCAGCAAGTTAACAAGTCTGAGCAGACTATCCGGCGACTAGTCAAACAACACGCCAAGACTAGTCATATTCAGGTTGAGCAGACTCCCAAGGGCAACACCTATCTGATTAGTCAGACGTTCCTCGCGCAACAATACCCTAGCCAGGCCGAACCGTTGCCGACCGTGATAGCGCAGGCTCAGGTGCCGGAGGTTGCCGAGTTGCAGCGGCAGCTTGCGGAGCGTGACCAGACTATTCAACAATTACAAAACCGCCTGCTAGAGCAGAACGACGTGCTGAATGCTTTGACTAGTCAGATGAATAGTCAGCGCATTGGACGCATTGAGGAACTGCTACTTAGCCAAAACGAGCAGTTGGGGGAGTTGCAAAAGCGACTGCCTGAGCCAGGGGGAGAGGCCCCGGTGATGCTGGCCGAGCCAGAGCCCACTAAAAAAGGGTTTTGGCAACGGGTGTTTGGCAAGTAGAGCAGTGGCCAGGGCTAGGCTTGACGAGCTTTGGTGGGCTTGTCGAACAGCGGCCCATTGCTCCCCTTTTTGATTCCCAGGATGGTAAGCAACAGGCCTGACAGAGAGTGCGACTTGGTGTGCTTGCCGGTTTTCAGGTCGTGGGCAAACTTGTTGCATGCGGCGACATGCGCCGGGTTAGCCAGAATTTGCGCTAATAGGTCGGGCGTGGTGATGCTGAGCTGCGCGAGTAGCCGGCCAGCGTTTTCTACTTGGTGCTGCTGGAGGCCAGCTGGAGCCGTTGCGCCCTGTATTAGCTCAAAGGGAATGGTTTCGGCCAGAGCTTGCGGCTTAACCGTGAAAATGATGTTTTTGAAGGATTTACCCTTCTTTTCCAGTGTGTAGCTAACGTGCAGTTCGGTATGCTCATTGATTTGCTTTACAGAGATATCTAAAACTTTGCTTTTCAAATCACTAATCCTTGAAGCCTTATCATTTCCCTTGTCGTCAAGTAGGCCGAGCATTTTCTTAAATTCCTCTATATCATACTTTTTAGTTTCGCCTTTATCTTTCCACTGGCTACATAATGGGTAAATGCGCTTAGCATATTTGCTGCTGAGACGTAGCGCAGCAGCCAAGCCGTATGAAGTAAAGTTGCTTTGCAGGTTGAATAAATAGGGAAGAATCTTATCTGATAGCGTCACCTCGATAATTCTCGTCCCTTTCACATATTCTACGCTGCGAAACATCCAGAGCTGCATATGACGCTCTGGTGTCTCTACTTCGAACATGCGCGATCCCATGTCCTCAGTGGCTTTGCGTAAGTATGGCAAGTGATACTGCTTGCCGGTCAGGGTAGCCAATTCTCTAATATCTAGCTCATAGGTTTCCGATTTTTGGTCCTTTCGCAGCTTAGATACCAAGAAGAAGAAGAGGTCTAACTGTAACTCTGTGTACTCATACCGAGCGTTGGTTAGAATATTGTGTTGGCGAATTTCAACGTCCTTCATCGGGTAGCTACTAACTGATTAGAAGACAATTGTACGTTATAAACGCCAATGTTTTACAGATAGCGCTTCTAATTAGCGTTACAACGTGATTAAAAGCCGTTTTTACCGTGATTAAAAGCCGTTTTTACGTGATTAAAAGCCGTTTTTACGTGATTAAAAGCCGTTTTTACCTTATATAACTATGTGAAAAACAAATACTTGTGAACACTACAAATAGAACAAAGCTTTACAAATACACAACTTGTGTTTCGCGCGAGAGAAAAAAGGCTTTTAGAGTGTGGATAACTCGAATCAACCCGAGCGGCGCAGCCCAAACAAAAACAACAAATCCCTAAAAGCCAGTATTTTGCGAGTATAGTAAATAAACTATGTAATTAGTAATCAATAGTTTATTGAGGTACAAGCGACGGGCTTATATGCTTTTTTCGCCTTCTCTGTACCGTTTGCGGACTTCGGCCCGGTGGTCGTCACGCCAGGCCTGCACGATGTTGGCCAGCAGGTCAGTCAGGCTTACCTCGACGCCAGGTAGGTTCACGACCGTAGCCAGGGCGCGGTGCAGCTCGACGGGCAGGTACACGCTTTGCTTCTTGGTGGCTTCCTTGGCAGGGGTGGTGAAATAGGCCAACGGGCGCGGCTGGGGCGACGCAGCAACCGCCGAGGTACTTGGCGATGGTTCGGGGGATTCGAGGGTCACAGGCGCCACCGTAGGAGCCGACGGGGCAGTGGGAGTGGGCAGTTGCTGACCAGGTGCTACGGGGGCTGAGTCAGCCGCTGGGGAGGGACTCAGATTCTCGCGGCTGATGGTTTGGATGAAATCAGCTACTTCCGGATTGGGGATTTTGTCTGCCATGAGAGTAAGGTAAAGGCCAGTAAAAGAAGAACTATTTTTAGCTTTTAACGAGAGTACAAGACAACAATTTTAGCTACTTTATCCTCCCCTTTTATTGTTTTATACCTGTTTATTTAAAAAGCTAAAAAGCTACGATTAAAAAGCCACTAACATTTATA
>CAXTFI010000171.1:0-11006 GCA_964243255.1 uncultured Hymenobacter sp. | reverse complement strand
CGTTGAGAAAGTCGGCGTAGAGGTACACCAGCAGGTCGGCGCAGCTCAGCGAGGCGCCGGTGAAGCAGCCGCCATCGGTGCTGAGGCGCACAATGTGCGCCCGCACCCGCAGGGCCAGCTCAGCTAATTCTTGGTTCTTTTCGGTCGTCATAAGTAAACGTCTGAATCGTTGTCATGCTCATCTGGCGTCCGCCTGTCGAAGCATCTCGCTCGCCTCGCGTTGGGTTAGTAATCCCAATGGCGCGAGCGAGATGCTTCGACAGGCGGACGCCAGATGAGCAGGACGTTCTTATCTTATTGATTTACAATTGCTTCGTATTGGCCGCCTCCACGGTTTTCAACTCGTCCAAGTGATTGCGGTACCAGTTCACGCCGGCCAGGTCGGCGTTTAAGGCGTAAATGTCCGGCCTTTGTTTTAATAAAGTCAGGATGTCAGTTAGGCCAAAGTGCGGGTTGGCCGGGTAAAGCGCTTCGTATACGGCGTTTATAAACTGATAGTCAGCCGGGTAATCAATCGTGAAGCGGTGCGACATCGAATAATCCAGGCCCGTTTCCCAGGCCACGTTGGCCAGGCGAAACCGGTTCGGGTTTTCCCAGAAAAAGGGCGTGGTGTGCTCGCGCTCCAGCGGGCGGCGGGCGTCGCGCCAGGCGGTTTCGAGCGCGGCAAAGGTCATCACCTCCACGTCGTTGCCATCGGGGTAGGTGGCGGGGTGCAGGTTGCTCACAAAGTCGTACTGCCCCGCGGTTTCCAGGTAAAAGCCCAGCACCTTGTCGATGATGGCCGGGTCGATGAGCGGGCAGTCACTCGGAATTTTTACCACGGCCCCGGTTTCGCCAAAGTGCCGGGCGGCCTGGTAATGACGGTCGAGCAGGTCGAGCGCGCTGCCTCTAAACACCTCAATGCCATGACGTTGGCACAAGTCGGCCAGGGCGTCGTCGCTGGGCTCGTCGGTGGTGATAACGGCCACGCGGCCCGCCAGGCGGGCCTGCTGCACCCGCTCGACCTGCCGCACCAACAGCGGCCGGCCCACTAGGTCGAGGCTGACTTTGTCGGGAAGGCGCGAGGAGCCACGGCGGGCCTGGATAAGGGTGAGCATCAGCTAAAGTATAAAACGTAACATTATGAGTACAAAATGTAACACTAGTGGCCTGAGAGTTCCAATTAGCCCGGCTCGGCCTCCACGGCGGCTAGCTGCGGGGCAGCAGTGAGTTTGTACTGCTTGAGGAAGGCCGGCCCCGACCCCTGAAACCGCCCATACTGCCGGCACACGTCGGCGATGCGCTGGGCGCTCACGCCGCCGTTCTGGATGGGCAGCTTGCGCTTGAGGTCTTCCACATCAAAGTACGAGTGCACCGGAATGCCCAACACTAAGCCCACGTAAGCTACTGTGCTATATTGCGTTACGAGCTCTACCGAGTTGGCAATCATCTCCTCCGTGTTGCCCTCGGTGAAGATGCGCGTGCCGGGCGGGGCGTAGCGTTGCACCTCGGCCGTGGCGCGGGCCATGTCTTCGTTGGGGTGAAACTTGAAAAACATGGGCCGGCCGGCGGCAATGCGCGTGGCGTGGCGGATAAACTTCTTGCGGTTGTCGGGCCGGAAGGTTTCGCGCATGTCGGTGGTGGCCACCAGCACGTAGCCCCGGTGCGGAAAATTGTTGTGGCGCAGCTTCTCGATGTCGTCAAAATTGGGAATGCCCGTGACGATAATTTTCCCCTTTTCCACCCCAATGTGCTCGAAGTGCCGGGCGTAGCCGGGCGAGGCCACGCAGTACACGTCGCAGCAATTGTTCATGCCATTGAGGGCGGTGCTGATGGTGAGGATGGGGAAATTGGTGAAGCGCCGCACCACCCGCGCCCACAGGTTGAGCGGGTCCGTCATGCCCTCCTGCACGAATACCGACTTGGTTTTTTTGAGCAGCGGCCAGGGCACGATAATGTCGGAGCAGCACACTATCAGGTCGTAGTCGTGGCGCAGCTCGCGGTTTTCAAAGTCGCGGCGCAGGTTGTGCTGGGCCACGTAGCGGTCGGCCTTTTCTTTCACAAGGCCTTGTACCACAGTTCGTTCCAGCACATTGTTGCGCAGTAGCCACTCGTAGAAGCCGCGCATCCAGCCATCGTAGTAGAGCTGGCTGAAGTAGGGTTCGTACTCGTCTTCCAGCAGCTGCGCCACGCGGTGCATTTGGGTGGTCTGGTTGGGCGAGCCGATAAGGTAGAGCGCTTTTTTCACAGCAGAAAGTAGGTATGCCTACAAAAATACGACGGCGCGCCAATGGCCGGATGCGCCGGCCAGGGCCCGCGCCCGGCGGCGGGGGCGCTACTTTCGGGCCCTGCCGCTCGCTTTAACCTGCTCCGTATGCGCTTGTTTTGGTTGCTCTTGCTAGTTGCTGCGGCCGGCCGGCCGTGGGCTGCCCACGCGCAGGCCCCCTGGCTGCCCGACCTGGGCCAGGGCCAGTATAAAAACCCGGTGCTCTACGCCGATTATTCCGACCCCGACGTGGTGCGCGTGGGCACCGACTATTACCTCACCTCGTCGAGTTTCAACGCGGCACCGGGCCTGCCCATTTTGCACTCCAAAGACCTGGTGAACTGGACGATAATCGGCCACGCGCTGCCCGTGCAGCTGCCCCGCGCCCGCTACGACCAGGTGCAGCCCGGCAACGGCGTGTGGGCCCCCGCGCTGCGCCACCACCACGGCCGGTTCTACCTCTACTACCCCGACCCCGACCTGGGCATCTTCGTCGTCACGGCCAAAAACCCGGCCGGGCCGTGGTCGGCCCCGGTGTGCGTGAAAGCCGCCAAGGGCTGGATTGACCCCTGCCCACTCTGGGACGCGGACGGCCGCGCCTACCTGGTGCACGCCTTCGCCAACAGCCGCGCCGGCATCAAGAGCGTTATCCACGTGAGCGAGATGGCGCCCGACGGGCTGAGCCTATTGGGCGAGGACCGGCTGGTGTTCGATGGCCACCAAAACCACCCCACCATCGAAGGGCCCAAGTTTTACAAGCGCCACGGCTACTACTACATTTTGGCGCCGGGCGGCGGCGTGCCCACCGGCTGGCAGGTGGCGCTGCGCAGCAAGCAGGTGTTTGGGCCTTACGAGGATAAAATCGTGCTGGCCCAGGGCCAAAGCCCCGTCAACGGCCCGCACCAGGGCGCGTGGGTCGATACGCCCGATGGCCGGGAAGACTGGTTTCTGCACTTCCAGGACCAGGGGCCCTACGGCCGGGTAGTGCACCTGCAGCCCATGACCTGGCAAAACGACTGGCCCGTTATCGGCCGCGATGCCGACGGCGACGGCACCGGCGAGCCCGTGCTCACCTACCGCAAGCCCGCCGTGCCGGGCCCGGTGGCGGTGGCCGTGCCGGCTACCTCCGACGAGTTTGACCACCGGCAGCCCGGCCCGCAGTGGCAGTGGCAGGCCAACCCGGAGCCCGGCTGGCTGGCCGCGGCGAGCACCCCCGGCCAGCTAACCCTGGCCGCCGTGCCGCCCCCGACGGCCGCCCCCAACCTCTGGCTGGTGCCCAACCTGCTGCTGCAAAAGCTGCCCGCTGAGCACTTCACCGCCACCGCCAAGCTCACCTTTCAGCCCAAAAATGCCGGCGACCGGGCCGGCCTCGTGATGCTGGGCCTGGACTACGCCACCCTCACGCTAACGCGCCAGGCCACTGGCCAGCTGCTGCTCACGCAAAGCATTTGCAATCAGGCAGATAAGGGTGACCTGGAAGCCGTGGCTGCCACGGCCACCGTGCCGCCCGGCCAGCCGCTGTACCTGCGCGTGGCGGTGCGGGCCGGGGCCCGCTGCCAGTTTAGCTATAGCACTGACGGGCAGCGTTTTGAATTGCTTGGCCCCGAGTTCGGGGCCCGCGAAGGCAAGTGGGTGGGTGCCAAAATGGGGTTCTTCTGCCTGGGGGCCGCGGCGCAAGCCGCACCGGGCCAGGCGGCCGTCGACTGGTGGCGCGTCGCGCCCTGAGCGAGTAAGTTTTTTACCAACCTATGCAGGAATTTTACCAATGCAATCGTTTGCGTAGGTCGGGTAGCAGATATTTGCCCTACTTTCGTTTTCCATTCGTCTTTCCCGCCCTATGCACCAGCTGGCTACCCTAGACTACATCGTCTTTTTCGTTTACTTTCTAATCGTATCCGGCTACGGCATCTGGATTTACAACCGCAAAACGGGCCACGACGGCACCCTGGAGGGCGATTCTAAAGACTACTTCCTGGCCGAGGGCTCGCTCACGTGGTGGGCCATCGGCTCGTCGCTGATTGCCAGCAACATCTCGGCCGAGCAGTTTGTGGGCATGTCGGGCTCGGGCTTCAAGATGGGCCTGGCCATTGCCACCTACGAGTGGATGGCCTCCATCACGCTCATCATCGTGGCGGTGTTCTTCATCCCGGTGTACCTCAAGAACCGGATTTTCACCATGCCGCAGTTTCTGCACCAGCGCTACAACGGCACGGTGGCCATGATTATGGCCGTGTTCTGGCTGCTGCTCTACGTGGTGGTCAATTTGACTTCCATTCTCTACCTCGGGGCCATTGCCGTGAGCAGCATTGCGGGGCTCAACCTGGATTTTTGCATGTACGGGCTGGCCGTGTTTGCCGTCATCATCACGCTGGGCGGCATGAAGGTAATTGGCTTCACCGACGTGATTCAGGTGTTTTTCCTCATCCTGGGGGGCCTGGCTACCACCTACCTGGCCCTGAGCCTGGTGGCCGAGCACAACGGTACCACGGGCATTCTGAGCGGCTTCCACATCATGACGCAGCAGGCCAACGACCACTTCCACATGATTTTTAAGCGCGACAACCCCAACTACCTCGACCTGCCGGGCCTCACCGTGCTGCTCGGCGGCATGTGGATTGTGAACCTCAACTACTGGGGCTGCAACCAGTACATCACGCAGCGCGCCCTCGGCGCCGACCTGCCCACCGCCCGCGGGGGCCTGCTCTTCGCCGCGTTTCTGAAGCTGCTGATGCCGGTTATCGTGGTTATTCCGGGCATCGCGGCCTTCGTGCTTTACAAGCAAAACGTGTTTGGGGCAAGCGAGTTTGGCGCGGGCGCCGACCTAAACCCCGACCGCGCTTACCCGGTGCTGCTCAACATCTTGCCCGAAGGCCTCAAAGGCCTCTCGTTTGCGGCCCTCACGGCGGCCGTGGTGGCCTCGCTGGCCGGCAAGGCCAACTCCATTGCCACCATCTTCACCCTCGACGTTTATAAGAAGGTTATCAACCCCACCGCCTCGGAGAAAACGCTGGTAGCTACCGGCAAAATCGCCGTGGTGGTAGCTATGGTGCTGGGGGTGCTCATCGCCCCGCACCTGGGCATCGACAAGAAGGGCGGCTTCCAGTACATTCAGGAGTACACGGGCTTCGTATCGCCGGGCATTTTCGCCATGTTCATCCTGGGCTTCTTCTGGAAGAAAGCCACGTCGAGCGCGGCACTGTTTGCCACCATTGGCGGCTTCGTGCTGTCGGTGGTACTCAAGTTTTTGCCCACCCGCCTCGACCTTTCCTTCCTGGCGCCCTTCGGCTTCGCGGTGCGGCCTCCGGGCTCCAGCATCTATGAAATCCCGTTTCTCGACCGCATGGGCTTCGTGTTCATCTTCTGCATCATCGGTATGGTGCTCATCAGCCTCTTCGAAAATGCCCGCGGCGTAAAAACCAACGGCCTC
Organism: uncultured Hymenobacter sp.; assembly: GCA_964243255.1. Taxonomy (GTDB): domain Bacteria; phylum Bacteroidota; class Bacteroidia; order Cytophagales; family Hymenobacteraceae; genus Hymenobacter. The sequence continues at coordinate 5,334 of CAXTFI010000171.1, read as the reverse complement.
GAAATCGACTCGTCGATGTTCAAGCCCCACGCCACCTTCACGGCCGGCGCCGTGCTCATCCTGGGCATTATTGTGGCCTTGTACTCGGTGTTCTGGTAGGCGTAGGCGGCGGGTGTAGTTCTCTGGATTAGAGTAGTCGCCCTCCGCGTGTAATCCTAATCTGAAGCCCCACCACTAGGTTGCAAACAGCCCCAAGCGTTGCCAACTGCCTTCTTGCGCCTGGCATCAGCTGCGCCCACGATTGGCACGCGGGCCAGCCTTCAGTTGGCTGGCTCGTTTGCCTCACCAGCATCAGCTACCTTATCGGCTTGACTGCTCTGGTCAAAGTGTCGCCGTAGCACGGCCTGCACGGCTTCGCGGGTCAGGGGCTTTTGCAGAAAATCGGCCACAGGCAACTGCTCCAGGCGCGTCAGGTCCCGGTATAGCCGCGTGGTAGTGAGCATCACCACCACGGTGGCGGCGGCTGTTTGGGGGCGTAGCGCCAGCGCTTCGAGAAACTCGAAGCCGTTCATTACCGGCATGTTCACATCCAGCAGAATCAAGGCCGGGCACGTGGTGGGCTCCGCCGCGCGGGCGTCTAGCAGCGCCAGGGCCTCCTGGCCATTGCCAGCCACCAGTATTTCCTGGCTTACCTGCATGCGGTGCAGCAAGCGCTGGTTGATAAAGTTGGTGGTGGGGTCGTCGTCGACTAATAGAATGGCGGGTAGCAAGGACATAGCAGCGGGGAGGATAAGCTAGAGCGGCGCAAGCGGTAAGCACGCCACTGCCTACTTACGACTCGCGCGGGAAATAGACGCGAAATGTAGACCCCGTTCCCACGTGGCTTTCTACTTCGATGCGCCCGCCGGCGTTCTCGGCAATCTTGCGCACCATGTACAGCCCTACCCCCGAGCCCTCCACGTGGTCGTGCATGCGCTGAAACAGCCCAAACAGCTTGGCCTGCTGCGCCGCCTCCAGCCCGAGGCCATTGTCCTGCACTTCCAGCACGTAGTAGGCGTCGGCCGGGTAGGTGCGCAGCCATACGCGCGGCGCCCGGCTGGGGCAGCGGTATTTCAGGGCATTGCTGAGCAGGTTATAAATGATGCTGCGCAGATGCTTGAGCGGAAACGAGAGCGCCGGCACCTGCGCCAGGTCAACGGCCAACTGGCCCCCCGTGGCCTGCAGCTGCGCCAACAGGTCCAGGCGCACGTCTTCTACCACATCGGCCAGGTCCACGGCCACGGCCGGCTGCAAGTAGGCTTTTTGGAGCTTGGTCAGGTCCGTCAGGTGGTCAATAGTGCGCTTAAACCGCTCCACGGCCCCTTGTATCAGGTCGAGCAGGGGCGGCACCTCCGTGGCGGCCGTGGCGGGCTCGGCCAGCTCTTCGCGCAGCGCCAGCACCAGCCCTTCAATGTTGCTGATGGGCGCTTTCAGGTCGTGCGAAGCCGAGTAGATGAAGTTGTCCAGGTCCGCGTTGGCCCGCTGCAAGGCTTTCACATCGGCCTGCGCCTGCTGCTGCGCCTGCACCATTGCCGTGGTGTCGTTCAGCATCACCAGGTGGTACTCGCCCGCCACGGGGGCAGCAATTGCCGTTACCGACACCTCCAGGTGCACCGTGCCCGTGGGCCAGGGCACGGCAAAAAGCTGCTTGGGCGCGCTTAAGTAGCCATCGTGCAAAAATGCTTCCAGCGCCGGGCGCACTGCCGCCGGAAACAAATAACTCAGGGCCGTGCCGAGCACCTGCGTTTCGGGCCGGCCAAAGAAGTCGAGCGCGTAGCGGTTGATGCTGGTAACGGTGCCGGCTCCCGACACGAGCACCGCCCCAAGCGGGGCCTCCTCCAGCACTTTGGTCGAGAAGTCGGCCCGCACCCTGGCCACCACCTGCGGCTCAAATTGCAGCCCCGAAAGCGAGAAGCTTTTGAGCTTGGCAAAGCTGCGGCGCTGCACCGTGCGCTGCAAGGCATCTTCCACAATGGGCGCCAGCCGCGCCCCCACTGACGCCGGTACGCACTGCACCGTGGGCCCCACAAATGGGGAAAACAGCAGGGCCTGCCGCAGCTTCTCGTACAAGCGGGCCTCGGCCAGCAGCAGCACCGACAGGTGCTTGTCTACGGCGTAGGCTTCCTGCGCCAGGCGAATGGGAGTTTCCTGCCCGGGGCCAATCAAGAGCAGCTCATACTGCCGCAGCAGGGGCCCGTCGCCCGGCGATTGCTCGGGTGGTAAGGGCTCGAGCAACACCTCCGCCAGCTGGCTTTGCAGCAGCGCCAGCACGTCGCCCGGCAGGCCCGCGTACAGGATGCGACCGGTTGGCATTACTCCTCCAGTAGCGGTTGGCCCAGCAGCGCCCGGCCCAGCCACGTGTACAAAATGTCGGTGGTAGGCGCCATCACGTGCACGGCCCGCGAATCGCGCAGCAGTACTTCCAGCCGCGAGCTTTGTCCGTAGGAGCTGCCGCCCATCAGGGTCATGGCCTCGTTTACGACCTCTACGCAGCAGTGCCCCACTTCCGCCTTGGCCGACAAAATGGGGAGCACGGCGCCGGGGTCGCCGGCATCGCCGAGGCGGGTAGCGTGGTACAGCAGCTGGCGGGTGCGCTCAATTCTGGACCACATCATGCCCAGCCGGTGTTGCAGCAGGCTATTTTGGCTGAGCGTGGCGCCGCTGTGGCGGTAGCTGCGCCCCAGTAAGTGCTGCCGCGCCTCGTTGAAAGCGGCCTGCGCGATGCCCAGGTAAGTACCTGCCATTGCCGTGAGGAAATATGGCGCCACCACCTGAAAAATATACCACAGCTGGTCGCCGTGCTCGCCCAGCAGGTACTGCGCTGGCACCGGCACGTCCTTCAGCAGCAGCGAGCGCGAGGAGTTGCCCCGCATCCCGATGCCCTTCCACTCGGGTCCCCACTCCAGGCCGGCGGTGCTGTTGGGCACCACCAGGCACGAAAACCCGTCGCGGGCCGCCTCGGGGTCCACGCCCACGGTCGAAAGCACGTAGGAATCGGCTCGCCCGCCGTTGGTAACGAAGCTTTTGGTGCCATTCACCAGAAACTCGGTTTCGGAAAGGGCAAGCAGCTGCGTCTGCGGAAAATAGAAGTGCGCGCCCGTGCCCGGCTCGCTTAGCGCGAGTGTGGTCAGGTGCTCGCCGGCCGCAATGGGCCGCAAAAATTCCTGCTGCTGCTGCGGCGTCGCCTTCGAGCCGATAACCGCCGTCCCCACGCAATGCATCCCGAAGCACAGCGCCGCCGACGCCGATACTTCGCCCAGCACCTCACAAGTGCGCGAGAGGCCGAACAGGCCCTGGCCGTGCCCGCCGTACGCCGGCGCGACTACCAGGCCGCCCAGCCCGGCCTGCTGCAGCGCCCGGATGCTATGCTCCGGCCAGTGCCCCTTGGCATCAATATCCGGCGCTTCTTCGGTAATGGTAGTAGCTGCAATATGCCCAACAGTGGCAAGTAGGTGGTCCAGAGGCATTGCAGAAAAATAAGAGGCAAGACAATGGCTATCCGAGCCAATAACCAGAAAATGAGACAGCCGGCTTAACTTAAATGTTCACTACGGATGTCTTTACTTCAACAAGTGACAGATTTAAGCATAGGCAACTAGCTTGCCACGGGTTGCTCCAAACCCGCTGGCATCTACCAAGCCAACACAAGGTGGGGCGGCTTCCGCTCTAAGGTGCAAGATAACGGGTTGCCATACCAAGCCGAGTTGCTTCATGCGAGCTAAGGCAGTGGGCAGCCGGTTTCAGTCAGTTTCTGCATCCTACTTGGCTGGCTCCTTTCCGCCCGCTAGCAGCCCACATTCCCACTCACAAATGAAACCGGTTGCTTAGGCAATGCCTTTGATTTAGTCTTCGCACAGTTGGCAGGTATAGGCCACAAACTGCTAGCCCTAGCGCTCGCTGGTGTGCCCCGCGATAGCCGACAACAACCGAACTCGCAACCTAAAATATGCCCGCAGAGGCTAGAAACGAAGAATGCCCGCCGATTATCGGCGGGCATTCTAGCTAAAGCGCTCCCTCCTGGGCTCGAACCAGGGACCCTCTGATTAACAGTCAGATGCTCTAACCGGCTGAGCTAAGGAAGCTAATCATTCCGAAACCGGCGCTTTCGGGCTGCAAAGATAAGACGGCTGCTTTTGATTAAGCAAGCTTCGGCTGATAATTTCCGCGCTTTTTAAACTAAAAACTCCTTAGTTCGTGATTGTCAGCAAGCTACCGCTTAGGCTGGTGCTGTATTGGCGCAAGGAGCGGGCGGCCGGGCCACCCGTTACCTGGCCCTGCAGGCTGAACTGCGACGTGCAGCAGCTGTCCCGAAAAAACAGGCGCGAGCTGCGGTCGAGGGTGACGGTGGCGCAGCTGCTGAGCGGCTGGTAGGGGCAATTGCGCTCAAACGCCTGATACGTCGTCGCGTTCTGGCGCACCACGTAGATGCCCTTCACGCCCCCGCCGTTGATGCCGGTGGGCGGCACGGCTATCACCCCATTGTCGAAGCGCAGGGCCCGGTTTTGCTGGTCGAGCAGGTCGAGCTGCACGTTTACCGGCACGTTGGGAATAGTTGTAGTGGTGTCGGTATGGGAGTTGCAGGCGGCCAGCAGGCCGCTGGCCAACAGCCCAAAGCAGAGAATGCGCATTACCTAAAATGTTAGTAGCCTTCCAAACGCACGAAAGCGCCCGGTAGTTTACCGCACGCTTTCGAAGAGCAGGTTAGCGTTGCTAAACCTTATTTCTTGAACAGCGAATTGACGACGGTGTGCCGGTCGAAGAGCTGCAAATCCGTCATTTTTTCTCCCACCCCGATGTAGCGCACCGGAATGCTGAACTGGTCCGAGATACCAATGACTACGCCGCCCTTGGCCGTGCCGTCGAGCTTGGTGATGGCCAGGGCCGATACTTCGGTGGCTTTGGTGAATTCCTTGGCCTGCAAGAAGGCGTTCTGGCCGGTGCTGCCGTCGAGCACCAGCAGCACTTCGTGCGGGGCCTCGGGGATTACCTTCTGCATCACGCGCTTGATTTTGCTGAGCTCGTTCATCAGGTTTACCTTGTTGTGCAGGCGGCCGGCGGTATCGATTATCACCACGTCGGCGCCCATCTCCACGCCCTTCAGCACGGCGTCGTAGGCCACGGCGGCGGGGTCGGTGTTCATGCCATGCGAGATAACGGGCACGCCCACCCGCTGACCCCAGATGATGAGCTGGTCCACGGCCGCCGCCCGGAAGGTATCGGCCGCGCCGAGTACTACCTTCTTGCCCGCGCTGTGAAAGCGGTGGGCCAGCTTGCCGATGGTGGTGGTCTTGCCCACGCCGTTCACGCCCACCACCATAATCACGAAGGGGTGGCCGGGGCTATCGGGCCGGTCGA
>CAXTFI010000170.1:0-11200 GCA_964243255.1 uncultured Hymenobacter sp. | reverse complement strand
ATGCAGCGCCCCTGCATGCGGTTGCGCTTGGCCAGCAGCGGGTATTTCAGCTCCTTGGCAATAAAGGCGTACATCGCCTCCTGCCCACCTTCGTAGTAGGCCGCCACCGGAATCTCGCTGCCCACGTGGTTGAGGCCCGTGCCCTGCGCGGCCGGCGGCGCAGTCTGGGACGGCGGCACGGTATTGGGCTTGGGCGTTTGGGCCTGGGCAACGGTGAGCAAGCCGCAGAGGGCCAGGGGTGTAAGCAGTATTTTTTTCATGGTAAGTAAAAAGGCAAAGGCGAAAAGACCCTGCCCCTGGGCAATTGACGGGCCAAAAGTAGCTAGGCGCCCGCGGCATCGGCCGCCACCTGCCGGTTTATTTCCGTAATAAAATCCAGTACTTCCTCGCGCCCCAGCCCGGTTTCGGCCGACGTCACGAAGTAGCGCGGCAACTCGTCCCAGGTTTCACGCATCTTAGCCAGGTAGCTATTAATCAACGCCTTGGTCTGGCTGGTCGATTGCTTGTCCGTCTTCGTAAAAATCATGACAAACGGCACGCCATCCTCGCCCAGCTTGGTCATAAACTCCAGGTCGGCCGCCTGCGGCGCGTGGCGTGAGTCGAGCAGCACACACACGCAGGTCAGGTTTTCGCGCCTGGTCAGGTAGGCATTTATCATCTTGCCCCACTCGGCGCGCGAGGTTTTGCTCACCTTGGCGTAGCCGTAGCCCGGTAAGTCGACCAGGTACCACTCATCATTGATATTGAAGTGGTTGATAACCTGCGTTTTACCCGGTGTGCTGGAGGTCTTGGCCAGCCCCGAGCGGCTGGTCAGCATATTTATCAGCGACGACTTGCCCACGTTGGAGCGCCCAATAAAGGCGTACTCGGGGCGGTTGGGGGCCGGGCAGAGCGCTACCTGCGTATTACTAACTAAAAAACTTGCTTCACGAATTATCATTATTGGGTTACCTATCAGGCGATGCGGGTACAAAGATGCGTTGCACTGCGGGTGCCGGTTAGCTCCTGACCCCGACAGCAAGTGCGCAGCGGTTGCTAACGGGTTGTGTTTCAAAACCTGCCACTATATTTGTACGGCTCCTATTAGCAGCAATCACTACTACTAAGAACCTTCCCAGACAGTTGCCAACTGGCTTTAGTGCCCGAGGCTCGTCTGCCCAGTAGTTCTTTCTCGGTATATTTGTTGCTGCAAAGGGCCCCGCGGCCCTGCAAAGATTTTGGCGCTAAGCTGGCCAACCGGGCCAACCCTGATGCCATAATGTAGTATAAGTCGGCAAAAGCGAAGCTGCCTTCACCGGCTATTTCGCCCCCGACATACTGCTGAAGTCCCCTCTTCGCTCTTCACTCTAAAATTTTCCAAACACCCTTTTTTCAATGGACAACGTATCCAAAAGGCTGCTGCAAGCTTCCTGCGCGCTAGCCCTCACGGCGACCGTGGCTACTTCGGCCCAGGCCCAAAGCACCCGTAAGGACTTGCAAACCGGCAACAAGCTGTTCAACCAGGAGAACTACCGCGCCTCCATCCCTTACTACGAGCGGGTGATTGCCAAGGACCCCAACAATGCGCAGGCACTGTTCCGGGCCGGGGTAGCGTACTTGTCCTTTGACAAAGAGAAGGCCAGCGACTACATCTACAAGGCGCAGAAGCTGAAGCCCAAAGTGTCGAAAGACGTGGAGTACTGGCTGGGCCGCGTCGACCACCTCAACTACAATTTTGATGAGGCCATCACGCACTACCAGGCCTACAACGCCACGCTGAAAAAGCGGAACGACACCCGCCGCGAAGAAGTAGCGCAACTCATCCAGCACAGCAAGAACGCGAAAGTCCTGTTCAACTCGCCCAAGGATATCTTCGTGAAGAACCTGGGCCCCACGGTAAACACGCAGTACGCGGAGCACAGCCCCGTTATCTCTTCGGATGATAAAACGCTGATTTTCACGACTCGTGCTAATCCCGCCGACATCCCCGGCCTGCAGCAGCGCGTTGGCAAAAAGGATATTGCCGCCGATGGGGAGTACTACGAGGGTATTGTAGAAACCCACCGCATTGATGCCGACAATTGGGAAAAACCCCGCTCGCTGGCTTCCGCGCTCAACAGCAAAGGCCACGACGCGTCGAACCAGCTGTTCGATAATGACACCAAGCTGCTCATGTACCGCGACGACGAGGACGGCGACGTTTTCGTATCGTCGAAAACGCAGGGCGGCGACTGGGGCCAGCCTACCAAGCTCAACAGCAACGTTAACTCCAAGGCCCGCGAAGGGGATGCCTACATCACGCCCGATGGCTTGACGCTGTATTTCTCGACCGGCAAATACTCGGAAGACAACAACCTGGACCTCTACTACAGCACCCGCACTGCGGGCGGCGACTGGGGCCCGGCTAAGTCGCTGGGTGGTGCCATCAACACCAAGGAGGACGACGATAGCCCATACCTGAGCCGCGACGGCAAGACCATGTATTTTGCTTCGAGAGGGCACAATACGATGGGTGGCTACGACATCTTCCTGTCGAAGTACGACAGCATCGGCCACAAGTGGGGCCGGCCCGAGAACATGGGCTACCCCATTAACACCCCCGATGATGACTCGTACTACCGCCTGGCGCCCGATGGCACGTACGCCTACCTCAGTTCGTACCGCATCGGTGGCTACGGCGAAAAAGACATCTACACCATCAGCTATATCAAGAACATCACCATCAAAGGCACGGTGTTCTCGAAGCGTGACAGCACGCAGGCCATCCCCGGTGTGGAGCTGGTGTTCAACGGCACGCAGGCCGACAAAACGGCCATCAGCTTCCGCGACGTAACCAAGGACCCCGGCGGTGATTACCAGGTGAAGGTTCTGTCGGCCCGCACCTACCAGGTAGCCGTTAACAAAGACGGTAAGAATATTGAGACGCAGGAGTTTGCCGTACCGATTTCGACGAACGACTCGACGAGCATCGTCAAGAACTTCTACGTTGACTACATCGACACGCTTTCGCAGAATCCTTTCCGCACGGACAAGATTTACTTCGATACCGACAAGTACAAGCTGCGTCCAGAGTCGATTACGGTGCTGAAAAAGATAACCACCGTCTTGAAAGCCAACACCGGCCTCAATATTTCGATTGAAGGCAATTGCGACTCGCGCAACACGGAGGAGTACAACATGGTACTTGGCCAAAACCGCGCCGATGCGGCCAAGAACTACCTCGTGAAGCAGGGGATAGCCGCCGCCCGCCTCACCACGGTGAGCTACGGTGAGCTCAAGCCCGCCGTCATGAACGACTCGCCCGAGAACATGCAGCTCAACCGCCGCGACGAGTTTAAGGTGGTGTTGAAAGAAGGCGAGAAAATGCCCATGGTGCAGCCCGCAACCCCGCCCACTACGACCACCACGACTTCGGCTAGCGCTGCCACTACGTCGACGCCCATGGCGCCGCTGCCCGGCAAGAGCAAGGTGAAGATGGCTGACGGCACCAAGGTGAAAACCAAAGTGGACGAAGACAGCGACAAAGTGAAAGTGAAAACCAAGGGTGCCGCTGGCGAAAAGTCGAAGACAATTGCCAAAGACGGCGAGCTGGATTCGAAAGCCAAGGACGCTTCGGGCGAAAAAGCCAAGGTGAAAGCCAAGGCTGAGTAAGCTCCGGCAGCTTTGCTGAAAAAATAGAACGGCCGGACGAACAGTCCGGCCGTTTTTTTGTCCTGCTGGGTAGCTGGCCCAAGTCCGGGGCGGCTTTCTACGCAATTTTTGCGGCGCACTGCCGTTCTTTGCACTCCTCCTATGGCCGTAGTACCCTATAAAGAAGACGCCGCCGATAAGAAATCGCAGGTGGCCAAGATGTTTGACAACATTGCTGGCAAGTATGACTTTCTAAACCACTTTCTGAGCGCGGGCACCGACATTTACTGGCGCCGCAAAGCTGTGGACGAGCTGCGGGCGCTGCGCCCGGCCCGCATCTTGGATATCGCGACCGGCACGGCCGACTTTGCCATTGAAACCCTGCGGGCGGCCGCGCCCGATGCCCAGGTAACGGGCGTAGACATCTCGGCCGGAATGCTGGAAGTGGGCCGCCAAAAGCTGCTGGACAAGAAGCTGAGCCACCGCATTAAGCTGGAGCTGGCCGACTCGGAAAACCTGCCGTTTGGCGACGATGAGTTTGATGCGGTAACGGCTTCGTTTGGCGTGCGCAACTTTGCCCACTTGGAGCGCGGGCTAGCCGAGATGCGCCGCGTGCTGCGGCCCGGTGGGCAGCTCGTAATCTTGGAGTTCAGCAAGCCTACTGCCTTTCCGCTCAAGCAAGCGTATAATTTTTACTTCAGTCGGGTGCTGCCAGTCTTTGGCAAGGTAATTTCCAAAGACCAGAGCGCGTACACCTACCTGCCCGAATCGGTGCAGGCTTTTCCCGACGGTGCCGAGTTTGTGGCCATTCTGGGCCGCGTCGGCTTTATTAATCCTGCATGGCAACCCCTCACGTTCGGAATCAGCTCCATTTACACGGCGCGCAAATAACTGGTGGTCGCCTGTGCCGCGGGCTCGTGCCGCTGGTGCTACTAGTGCTGCTGGCGGGCCCCGCATTTGCGCAGCGCAAGCGCAGCGACGCCATCGACCGGAGCCGCAAAGGGCGCATCAAAGGCATCACGGTTGATAACCTTTCCAACTACAACGACCGGTTTTTCCGGCCGGGCATTTTTATAGCCCCCAACTTCTCGCGGTTTTTTCTGGAGCAGTCGGCGGCTTATTTCAAGGCGGCGCAGCAGGGGCGGGGCCTGGCGGCCAATGCCATTATCAGCCCCGGCTTTGCGGTGGGCTTTATCGGGGATGTCCGGCTGGGCGCTCCTAGCACGCCGTTTCACCTGCGCTTTGCGCCGGGCCTCAACTTTATGACGCGCCGGGTAGAGTTTACAAGTGCCGGCGCTGGCCAGCCCGACACCATTCGGACCCAGGAAGTGGGCACCACGCAACTGGAGCTACCGCTGCTGCTCAAGTACCAGTCGAACCGCCGCCGCAACACGCGCTTCTACATGATTGGGGGCATTAAGCCCAGCATTGCCGTGACGCAACGCCAAAGCACGCCGGCCATCAACCAGTTGAGTGTAGCGCGCAACGACGTGCTGCTGGAGTATGGCTTCGGGTTGGACTTGTTTTATCCGTACTTCAAGTTTGGGCCCGAGCTGCGCTTCTCGCACGGCCTGCGCAATATTCTGGCCCCGCGTAACAATCAGTATAGCAGTAGCTTGCAGAGCTTGCGCACCAATACGGTAACGCTTTATCTCAACATTGAATAAGGTCATTTAACCGCTAGCAGTTATCATTTAACAAACCTGTTGGCGCAGTTTAGAGATGAGTAGCTACCCCAAGGTGGGGCGTATCCCGCGCTGGCGGACCGGGGGAAGGGCCAACCTGGAAAGTTGGTAGGGCGGCGCGATATGCCGCAAATTAGGTTTGCTAATGTTAAATGATGATTGATAATCGTTACATGAAAAAGACTGCTTTCATCACGGGTGCTTCTTCCGGCATTGGCCGGGCCACCGCAATAGCCCTGGCAAAATCGGGTTTTCAGCTGGTGGTGACGGGGCGGCGGCGCGAGCGCCTGGAGGCGCTGGCCCAGGAACTGGCCCCCACGCCGGTGCATATCCTCGCGTTTGACGTGCGCGACTGGGCAGCCGTAGAAGCGGCGGTAGCCACGCTGCCGGCCGAGTTTATGCACATTGATGTGCTCATCAATAACGCGGGTAACGCGCACGGGCTGAGCCCGTTGCAGGAGGGCGACCCGGCCGATTGGGATGCCATGCTCGATGGCAACGTGAAGGGCCTGCTCTACGTGAGCCGGGCCGTGCTGCCGCGCATGGGGGAGGGCGGCTTCATCGTCAATATGGGGTCTATCGCGGGCTACGAAGCCTATGCCAATGGCAACGTGTACTGCGCCTCCAAGGCAGCCGTAGCGATGCTCACGCGCACCATGCGGCTCGATTTACTGCCCAAGGGCATCCGCGTGGCCGAAGTGGCGCCCGGCATGGTCGAAACCGAGTTTTCGGAGGTGCGCTTCAAGGGCGACGAGGACCGCGCGGCCGGCGTGTACAAGGGCGTGCAGCCCCTGCAGGCCGCCGACATTGCCGACATTATTCAGTTTATGGTGACGCGCCCGCCGCACGTGCAGATTGCTGAGGTAGTGGTATTTCCGGCGGCCCAGGCGGCGGCGGCCACCGTGCGCCGGTCGTAGCCGCTTGTCAGGTTAGTGCGCCAGCGTGAAGCTGTTGGATTAAGCTGGGGTTTAAGGTGTGGCCGCCGACGAAATGAAGCGTCGTCGCGTGGGCTCCGTGCTGGCGCAAAAGGTCGGCTTGGCTATGCAGCCGAGTGGCGCTTACGTACTCATCCTGGTCGCCGCTGACCAGCGTTATGGGCAGGTCGACTACTAGCTGCCGGGCCGCGGCCGCGTCGATATCGGCCGGAAAGTCGCCGGCCCATAGTATCAGCTGGTGAGGCCGCCAGCGCCCGGCGTAGCGGGCCAGCCAACGGCTGGCCGTGGCCGTGCCCTGCGAGAAGGCCAGCACCGTAACGCGGGTGTCAGCTAGGCAGCTAACTAGCAGTTGGTCAAGTAATTGCGTAAGGTAAGCAGTCTGGTCTTCAATTTCGCACAGGCGGTCGGCGCGGGTCATCCAGGAGGCACCCACCCGACCGCCCGTACCGTTGAGGTAGAAGCGGGAGAGGCCCTCGGGCGCGACAATGACTGTGCCGGCCGGGTCGGTGGCGTGCAGGGCGGCGAAGTGCCGGATAAAGTACTCGGCCAGCTGGCCGTAGCCGTGCAGCACCAGCCAAAGCTGCCTAGTAGCGGGCGAAACCTCGCCTAGTTGCTGATAACGGGCCGTGCGGGGTACGGAAATATGGTGTTCCACCAGAATAATCGCGGAGAGAAAAAAGCCAGCTTACGCGCGGCGGCCAAAGATGGCGCTGCCCACCCGAATGAGCGTGCTGCCTTCGGCCAGGGCCCAGGCGTAATCGGCGCTCATCCCCATTGATAGTTCGCGAAAATCTTCATTATCAGCAAAATACGTCGTCTTTAGGTGCGCGAAATACTGGCGGAGTTGCTGAAATTCGCCGCGCACCAGCGCCTCATCGGGCGAGTTGGTGGCGATGCCCATCACGCCGGTCAGGCGCACGTGGCGCAGGGCCTGGTACTGCGGTGATTGCAAAATCTCTTCGGCCTCGGCCAGGCTCAGGCCGGTTTTGGTTTCTTCCTGGGCAATGTGAAATTGCAGTAGGCCGCAGATAATCCGGTTGTGGCGGGCGGCCTGTTTGTCCAGCTCCTGCAGCAGGCGCAGGCTGTCGACGCTCTCCACGGTGTGCACGAAGGGCGCCAGGTATTTCACCTTATTGGTTTGCAGCTGACCAATCTGATGCCATTCCACGTCGGCGGGCAGCTCGGGCTGCTTGGCGGCCATTTCCTGCACCCGGTTTTCGCCGAAAATGCGCGCGCCGGCCGCGTACGCTTCGCGCAGCAGCTCCACGGGGTGCGTTTTGGTAACGACCACTAGGCGGGCGGAGGTGCCGGCTAGCTGCTGCTCAAACTTGGTAATGTTCTCGGCGATGGACACGGTTTTTTTAATGATTAATTTAGTAATGGTCAATGGTTAGTTTATTGATGGTTAATAATTAAAATGGATAATAATTAAACAGCATTAATCATTAACCATTATGCAATTAATCATTAAAACTCAGTCTTCCAGCACGTTGGTCATGAAGGTGCTGCGTAGTGCCAGCCAAAGTAGCCAGAGCGCGATGCCCCAGCCCAGGTAGGGCCGGTAAAAGTCCTGCACGCTGCGGTAGCGCTGGGTGCGGATATCGGATTTTTCCAGCTTGTCGATTTCGCCGAAAACGCGGCTGAGCGCGGCGTTGTCGGTGGCGCGGAAGAAGCGGCCGCCGGCGGCTTGGGCCAGCTGGCGCATGGTGGTTTCGTCGAGGCGGGTTTGCACGTAGCGGGGCTTGCCGGTGGTGGAGTCGCGGCCGTAGGGCACGTAGCCATCTTCGCCCAACCCAATGGTATAGAGCCGAATACCGTAGGCGTGGGCCAGCTGGGCTCCCAGCAGCGGGTCGAGGCTGCCCGCGTTGCTTTCGCCGTCGGAGAGCAGCACGCAGATGCGCGACCTAGCCGGCGACTCGCGCAGCCGGTTGATGGCCACGCCCAGCGCCGTGCCAATGGCCGTGCCATCGTCGTCGATGAGGCCGGGGCGCAGGCTGCGCAGGTTGTCGAGCAGCAGGTCGTAGTCGGTGGTGAGGGGCACCAGCGAGTAGGCCTGCCCGGCGAAGGCCACCAGCCCCAGGCGGTCGCCGGCCCGGCGCTGCACAAAGCGGCGCGCCAGGCGCTTGGCGGCTTCGAGGCGGGTGGGCTTGAGGTCCTCAATCTCCATGCTGCCCGACACGTCGAGGGCCAGCACAATGTCGATGCCCCGGCCCGTCTGGGTGAGGTGCTCGCTGGGGCGCTGGGGGCGCGCCACGGCGATTACTAACAGTACCATGCTCAGGGCCAGCACAATAACCGGAATAAACCGCAAACCGGCTCGCCAGTCAGGCCGGATGCCGCCCGGCCCAAAGGCCACCACCACCTGCCGCCGCCGCCGGGCCAGCAGCCCGCGCAGCAGCGGCAGCAGCGGCACCAAGGCCAGCAGCAGCAGCAGGCGCGGGTGCTGCCACTCGTAGCTGGCCAGGGTGGCGTAGGAAAAAAGATTCATGCAAAAAGGGCCAGGAGGCGCAAATTACGGCCCGCCGCCAACTCTGGCCGGTAGGCCGCCGGCCGCGGGGTACCTTTGGCCCGACCTAACGCCCTCGCGGCCGGCCCCATGATTCGTACCGTAATTTTTGATATGGATGGCGTCATTATCGACACCGAGCCCATCCACCACCACGCCTTTGTAACGCAGTTTGCCGAGCTGGGCATCACCGTTCCGGATGCGCTATATGCCTCATTTTTAGGGTCATCGACGCGCAATGTATTTCAGCGGCTCAAGCAGGAGTTTGCGTTGCCGCAACCTGTAGAAGAACTGCTTTTGCGGAAGCGCGAGTTATTTAATAAGGCTTTTGACGAAGATGCTACGCTTGATTTGCTGCCCGGCGCGCGGGCGCTTATCGAGGATATTCAGCGGCACGGGATGCAGCTGGTAGTGGCCTCTTCGGCATCGAAGGCCACGATAGGGCGGGTGTTTCAGCGGTTTGGGCTGGCTCCTTATTTTTCACATACCGTTAGCGGTGAAGACTTTGCGCAGTCCAAGCCTAACCCGGCCATCTTCCTGCACGCGGCAGCCCTGGCCGAAACGCCCGTTACCGAGTGCATCGTTATCGAAGACTCAGCTAACGGCGTGGCCGCGGCCAAGGCGGCCGGTATCTATTGCATTGGCTACGCTAGCCCGCACTCGGCCGGGCAGGATTTGCGCTTGGCCGACCGCGTAATTCAGCATTTTTCGGAGCTTTCTGCCGTCGGGATTCAAGCCATTGCGCGGTAAGCTTTAGCTTGCCGTCTGCCGCTACGGCAAGCTAAAGCTTACCGCACACTCAGTCAAAGCGACCCAATTCGGCGCGCCCAAACGTCCACTCGGGCGTGTCAAACTCAGCCCCGGCGGGGCCGGGCACGGCAAACCAGGCGCCCAGCGCCGGGTGGCTCACATTGCGCAGCAGGTGAATATTCTGAGCGGGCATATAGCTCTGCATCAAGAGGATATACCGCTGGCCGCTGCGGAGGTTTTCGGCCACGTCGGCTACCAGCACGGCGTGACCGGGGCGGCCGCCGTGCACCAGCACGTCGCCGGGCTGCACCGCGGCCAGCGCTACCGGCTGCACCTCGCGGCTCAGCGAAAGCGTGCCCGCGTAGCCAAATACCGGTAGCAGGTAGCGGCCCAGCGCCGCGTGGGTGGGCGCCTCGGCCGGCTTGGGCGCGGGCCGCACTTCTTCGCCCCGCACCCGAAAAGTGGTGCCGGCCACGTAGTCTGAAAACCAGGCATCGTAGCCGGTGGTCAGGTGGAAGTGAATTTTATTTGGGTTCTGGCTGAATAAATACTCGGCCCGCAGCCGGATAACGGCGTCGGCACACTGCTGCAAATCCTTGGTGCCGGGGTCAATATCCACCACGGCCGCCACCACGGCTTGGTTATCTTTTAGTTGACCATTGTAGAGGCGGGCCGGGGTACCACCAGGCCGCAGCGGCAACCCGCGCAGCCACGCGCCCCACGAGCCGGCCGTCACCGCCACGCGCCGGCAGCCCGCCGGCGGCGCAAAGCGCAGGGCCAGGCTTTGGGTGGGGGCGGGCCGCGCAGCCAGCCACGGGTAAGTAGCGGCGGGCGGCGCGGCCGCCGTGGCAACGCTGAGCAGCCAGCCCAGGCCAGGAAGTCTGATAAGCATCAGGTAAGTACTTGAAAAAATCGGCTTCCTAACGCCGCCCTAACCGCAGGTAGTATAACGCAAAAGAGCCCCGCCGATTGGGCGGGGCTCTAACATTATCAGGCGGGCCAACTTACTTGGTGGCGGCAGCTTTTTTGGCCGTTGCGGGCTTCTTGGGGGCTGTAGCAGGCTTTTTAGCGGGGGCCTTCTTTTTGGCGGCGGGCTTCTTTGCCGCCGGGGCTTTGGCCGCTTTCTTAGCCGGGGCGTCGGCCTCCTTGGCGGGCTTCTCGGCGGCGGCTTTTTTGCCGAAGCGGCCGCCCTTGGCGGGCTTGTCGGGGGTGGCGGCGGCTAGTTCCAGGCAGCGCTCCAGGGTGAGTTCGGTGGGCTCCTCGCCCTTGGGAATCTTCACGTTCTTCTTGCCCGCCACGATGTAGGGACCGAATCGTCCATTAAGCACCTGAATATCAGGGTTTTCTGCAAAATCCTTAATAAGCCGTTTCGCGTCCAACCTGCGCTTGGCTTCGATGAGCACCACGGCTTCCTCGTCCGTAATAGTGTGCGGGTCCTGCTCCTTGGTGAGCGAGTAAAACTTGCCGTCGTGGCGGATGTAGGGGCCAAAGCGGCCGAGCGCGGCGGTCATGGCTTTGTCTTCAAACTCGCCCACTACGCGCGGCAGCTTAAACAAATCCAGCGCCTCTTCTATGGTAATGGTTTCGATGAACTGGCCTTTGCGCAGGTTGGCGTAGGCGGGCTTGGTTTCGCCTTCGGTATCGCCCAGCGCCACGTAGGGGCCGTATTTGCCGAGGCGGGCGGTTATTTTTTCGCCGGTTTCGGGGTGCAGGCC
>CAXTFI010000169.1:0-11229 GCA_964243255.1 uncultured Hymenobacter sp. | reverse complement strand
GCAGGAGCTGGGGCGGGCCGGCGTCGGGCAGCAGCAGCGGGTCGTTGTGGCCGGCATTCACGTATTCGAGCACGTGGGTGCGGCGGTTGTGAATGGCCAGAAAGGCGGTGATGAACTTCTCGCCGCCCGAGTTGCGAAAAATGAGGTGGTTGAGCTCGTGCACGCAGGTCATAAGGTCGATGTTCTGGCGCAGCAGCGTGCGCAGGCCCGCCTGAAAGTTGGACATCAGCAGCGAGGCCGGCACGCCCTTGCCGCTCACGTCGGCCACGCAAATGAGCAGCCGGTGCGGGTCGATTTCCACCACGTCGTAGTAGTCGCCGCCTATCTCGGTGTGGGGCTGGTAGGTGGCGTGCAGGGCATAGTGCGCATTATTGGGCAGGTGCTGCGGAAACAGCAGCTGCTGCACCTGCTGGGCAATCTCGATTTCGCGGCGCGTGGTGGCTTCGGCCACGAGCAGGGTTTCGCGCTGGCGGGCCAGGCGCAGGTTGGCCACGGCTCCGAGCAGGATGTTGCTCAGCGTTTCTAAAAAGGAAAGGGCCTCACTGCTAGCATATTCGCCCTGCAGCGTACCCACAAACACCAGGGCCTGCACCACATCTTGCTGGCGCACGGGCACCAGCAGCTCAAAATGCTGCCAGGCATCGCCTAGCTCCAGCTCCTGCACCACGCACGACGGGCGGGTGCACCAGAGGCCCACCTCGGTGGGTAAAAAGAGGGAGTCGGCGGGCAGCGCGGTACCAAAATTTACCTTTAGCCGGTAGGCCCCCTCATCCAGCACGTACAGCGCCAGCCGGCGCACCCCCAGCTGCCCAATGAGCGTGAACTGGTAAATCTTGTACAAGTCAGCCTCGACCGAGTCGTGGGTAATGGCCTGCGTAATTTCCAGCAGCGCCCCCAGCTCGCGCTCCTTCAGAAAGAGGCGTTTTTCGAGGCCAACCAGGGCAGCGGTGTTGGGCATAAGGGGAAACGTAAAATGCCCACTAGCTGGTGAGGCCGGCCGGGCGCAGAAAACGAGAAGGTACCACAATAATACGCGCAGCCGCCCAACCAGCCTCCTGTTCAGGTAAGCGAGGTTTTGGGGTCGAAGGCGTCGCGCAGGCCGTTGCCCAGCACGTTGAAGCTCAACACTAACAAGCTGATAGCCAGGCCCGGCAGCACCGTGAGCCAGAGCCCGGCCTGGGTGCCCAGCAGGTCGTAGCCCTCCTTCACCATCAGGCCCCAGCTGGGGGCGGGCGGCTGCACGCCCAGGCCCAGAAAGCTCAGGCCGGCTTCGAGCAGAATGGCGGCGGCGAAGTTGCTGGTAGCCAGCACAATAAGCGGCCCGCGCAGGTTGGGCAGCAGGTGCACAAAAATAAGCCGGCTGGTGGGCAGCCCCAGCACCCGCCCCGCCTCGATAAACGTGGCCGAGCGCAGCCCCAGCACCTGCCCGCGCACCACCCGCGCCACATCGACCCACATGGTGAGGCCCACCGCTACGAAGCTGACCCACACGCCTTTACTATCCAGGGCCAGCGAAATGCCAATGACCAGCATAATGCCCGGAATGCTCCACACCACCGTCATCAGCCCCAGCAACACACTGTCAATCCAGCCGCCAAAGTAGCCCGCTACCGCCCCTACCGATACGCCCAGCACCAGCGAGATAAGCACCGCTACCAGCCCGATACCCAGCGAGATGCGCGTGCCCAGCAGCAGCCGGCTCAGCTCGTCGCGCCCGGCCTTGTCGGTGCCCAGCCAGTACGTGCGCTTGAGTAAATGAGCAAATGAGTGAGTTTCGGCCGCCGGCTGGCTGATAACTGATGACTGGTAACTGATAACTGAATCTTTGAGCTGGGGCGGGCGGCCGTGCAGCCACACGTGCAGCACGTTGCCGGGGGCCGGCGCGTTGGGGTCGGGCACCTGCCGGATGGTAGCCACGAAGCCGGGGGGCTGCTTTTGCAGCTGCACCAGGCCGTTGTTGGCATCGGGCGAGTTGTCGGGCAGCACCCAGTAGCCGAGCAGCGCCACCAGCGCGCACAGCCCGATAAACACCAGCCCCACCACGGCGGGCCGGTTGGCCCACAGGCGCTGGCGCACGTAGTAGCCGGGCGTGCGGCCGGGCGGCGGCACCACCACGGCCGTATCGGGCGCGGCCGGCAGGGTATCGGGCACGGGGGCGGCCACGGCTAGCGGGTGTTGTGCTGCAGCAGGCCTTCCTTGGAAGCCAGGTAGCTGGCATCCTGGCCCAGCGCGCCAAACGAGGTGGGCTCGTAGGCCAGCTCGGTGTCGGGGTCGGGCCAGTAGTAGCGCACCAAGCCGCGCTCGAGCAGGCGGCCCAGCACGGGCAGCAGCTCGGCGGCGGGCAAGCCGGTTTTTTCGAGCAATACCTTAAAAGGGGTTACGAAATATAATTCGTCCAGCAGGTCAAATTCGGCGTCGTTCATGGGAAGCAAAAATAAGAAGGAGGAAGTTGGAAGGAGGAAGTTGGTGGCTGCGCAGTAGCGCGAAGCAGCGCTTCGCGCTACTGCACTCGCCGTACCCGCAGGTAGTCAAGCATGGCCTGGTTCACGGCCCCGTTCATGTTGGTGTTGGCAGGCTCGTAGGTGAGCGCGAGCGTATTCTTGCCCTTTGCCAACTGCACCAATATGGGGTTCGAAAAGCCCCAGTTCGACCATTCCGCTACCCCGCGCTGAGGCAGCACCACGGTACCCAGCAGCTGGCCCTGGCCGTCGCGCAGGGTGCGGATAGCGCACTTGTTGTTGGTGTTGATAGGGCCGTTGCCGTTGGCATAATGGAAGTCAATAGCATAAAGGCCGGCTTCAGGTACAAGGGTCGGAATGGTAAGCTTCTGGTTTTTAGTAGTACTCACCTCCACGAACCCCTTGCCGCTGAAGCCTTTGTAGGCGTAGGCAGCGGCCGGGGCCAGGGTTTCGAGCTGCACCTCAACGGCGGGCGCGCCCACCGGCAGCGGCTCGCTGGCAAACGACTCCAGCCCCTGCTTGTCGATGGCCAGCACCTGGTACTCGGCGTAGGGGCCGGCGGGCACGGCGTAGGTGAGCGCGCCGCTGGTGGCCACGGGCTGGCCGTTTTGGAGCACGCGGTAGGCTTGCGCATCCTTGATGGCGGCCCAGCGGAGCTGGCCGTTGGCGAAGGAAACCTGCGGCGTTTCGGGGCTGAAGAGGTTAGCCACGCGGGTAACCTTTGCCTCAGCTGGGGCCTGGCTTTTGAGCGTTATGCGCAGGGCGTGGGTGCCGGTGAGCGTGGCCGGCACGGCCGCGCCGGCCAGCGGCTTCCCATCCAGGGTAATCTCCTGAATTTCGTTACCGTAGCCCGTCATCTCGATGTTGAGCACGGCCCGGCGGTACTTGAAATTGGTGAGCTTACGCACGCCCTTAAACGCCTGCGGCACAAAGGGTTGCAGTACCAGCCGGTCGGTTTCGTAGTGCAGGCCAAACAGCACCTTGTATACCAGCCCCAGGCTACCCGAGAGGCTCCAGAGCATGTTGCTGCTATTGACCTGGGTGCCGGCAAAGTCGCCGTTGCTGGCCACGAAGTTTTCCTTATTCGTCAAAAACAGCGCCGCCGGGCGGTACACGGCGGCCATGCTCTCGGTGAGCGACGCCTCGTTGCCGGCCTTGGCGGCGGCCAGCGCCCAGAAGCTCTGCACAAAGGGCCACACCGCGTCGTTGTGGTAGGGCGGCAAGCCCGGAATCTGGGGGTAAATGCACGGGATGCCAAAGGGCGTGGTGGGCGTTTTTTCGACCACCGTTTTGGCCCGCGCGGCGTCGGCCACGCCGAAGTACACGCTCAGGGCTTCGCCCAGCGCCTCGGCCCTGGGCGACACCACCGGAAACACCCGGCCGTAGCGGTACTGCCCGTAGTAGCCGGCCTTATCGAGCCACAGGTGCTGGTTGATGGCCTGCTTGATGGCCGTGGCCACCTGCTCGTGGCGCGCGGCCACGGCCGCCTCGCCCAGCTGCCGGGCCATGAGGGCCAGCACGGTATTGGCCTGAAAATGAACGACGTTGGTGCCCAGGCTTTCGCTCTGGTAGATGTCCACGGGCTGCATCCAGCGTGGGTAGGTCTGCTCGCGCCAGTCCAGAAACGACGACTCGCCGCGCACCAGGCCGGTGGTGGGGTCGTAGGCGTTCTGGGCGTCTTCTGCCAGCGATTTTTTGATGACCGGGTACACCCGGCGCAGCCAGGCCGCGTCGCCGGTCACCTTGTATATTTCCCAGGCGGCCACGGCCCACACCACGCGGTCGGTAGAGCACGGGTAAGCCCCGCCGGTGCCGGTATCCTGGATAATGCGGCCCTCGGGGCTCACCTTGCGTAGCAGGCTTTTCATGGCCGGGCGGGGCTGCAACGTGGCCTGGGCCAGGATGATGGAGTAGCTCACGTCGCGCGTCCACACGCCCGCCCACTCCTTGCCGGTGCGGAAGGTGCTGTCGGGCTCCACGGCGCGGCGGGCTTCCTCCAGGGCCAGGTTGTAGAGCGCATCGGCCAGCGGATACTCGGAGGTATACTGCGGAAAATCATCCGTTTTAATCGACTTCTGCCACTGCTGGGCGGTGGTTTTGGCGGCGGCCGGCACATTGAGCGTCAGCGTCACTTCGTAGAGGCCGTCGCCGTCGGCATCGTGCATTTCCAGCTCGGGCTTGTTGACCAGGTTGTCAAAATCCCAGCTCAGCGGGGCCGTGTTGCCGGCCACGAATACTTTTTTAAAGTCCTGCTTATAAATCTTTTCGCCCTTAAACGTGGTGTAGTAGCCCTGCTTGGCGAAGGCCGCCAGCACGGGCCGCAGGTCAAGGCGAATTTTTATGGACGTGCTGGGCGCCAGGTACTTATCGGTGGGTACCGGGCGGGGGTCCTGGTAGCGCTGGCCGAAGGTGATAACCGGCGTTTCGAGGGTGGCGCCCGGCGTGGCGGGCAGCGCCAGAAAGGTGTTGTCCTGGCCGGGCGCCAGCTCGTTGTCCTTGCCGTTGAGGCTGAACTTGAACACGATTTTGGGGCTCTGCTGCTCGTTGGCCGGGCTGTGGTAGTTGGAAGTCAGGGCCGTGGCCGATGTAGCACGGGCGTGGTTGGTGCCTTGCACCACGCTATCGGCATACAAGGTGTAAGCAGCTGATTGCCAGACCGCGCCGGTATTTTTACCGTCGGCATTCTCTCCGGCGCCGGGCTTCGACTGGCAGCTGGCCAGCAGCAAACCGCTCGCCAGCAGCACCGCGCCGGCCTCGTAATACGTTAGCATAAGAGCAAGTTGTTCAAGAAGTTACTAGATTTGAATAGCGCCAAGTTAGTCCAGGGCCATGCCCGCCGCCGCCAGCGCCCGCCAGAAGCTGGGGTACGACTTGCGCACCACCTGCGGCTCGTGCACCACTAGCGGCCCGCGCATGGCCAGCGGCGCAAATGCCATCGCCATGCGGTGGTCTTCGTAGGTGTCAACTACTTGGCCAGCAACCCTAAAGCTACCCGACTGCACCTCAAACACGCCGGGCGCTACCTCGGGCATATCGGCCCCGAACTTGCGCAGCTCGGTTTGGATGGCCGCGATGCGGTCGGTTTCCTTGATGCGCAGGCTGTGCAGGCCGCTCAGGCGCAGCGGGCGGCTCAGGGCGGCGGCTACCACGGCCACGGTTTGGGCCAGGTCGGGGCAGTCGGTGAAGTCGAGCACCGGGGCCACGGCCACCGCCTGCGCCATGAGCGTTTGGGTGAGGCGCACCCCGCTCCCATCGGCCAAAAACTCGGTACGCACGCCCAGCGGCCGCATAATGTCCTGAATCACGTGGTCGCCCTGCCACGACGGCGCCCGCAGGCCCGGCAGCTCGATGCTGGAGCCCGCCGGGCCTAGCGCCACCAGCGCGTACCAGTAGCTGGCCGCCGACCAGTCGCTCTCCACCGCGTAGTCGGCCGGGCGGTAGCCGCCAGGGGCTACCTCGATTACCTCGCCGGGCAGCTCGGTGGCCGTGGCCCCAAAGTGCCGCATCAGGTTCAGTGTCATGTGGATGTAGGGCCGCGAGCCAATGTCGCCGGTCAGGCGCAGGCGCAGGCCGCCGGGCAGCGTGGGCCCCACCAGCAGCAGCGCCGAAATGTACTGGCTGCTGATATCGCCGCGCACGGCCAGCTCGGTTTGTTCGCCGCCGGCCGCCAGCGGCTGTCCCCCAAAGCGCAGCGGCGGGTAACCCTCTTTCTCGGCATACGCAATCTCAGCTCCCAGCGTGCGTAGCGCCTCGACCAGAATGGCAATGGGCCGCTGCTTCATGCGGGCCGCGCCGGTAAGGGTGCCGCGCCAGCCGGTCACGGCCAGGTAAGCCGTCATAAAGCGCATCACGGTGCCGGCGTCTTCGGCGTCGAGGTGGTCGGTGCTGGCGGCCTGGCCCAGCAGGCGGGCCATGAGCACGGTGTCGTTGGCTTCGGACAGGTTGCTGAGCGTGCCGCCGCCGGCCAGGCGCTGGAGCAGCAGGGCGCGGTTGGCTTCGCTCTTGGAGGCCGGCAGGTGGGCCGTGCCGCTCAAAGGGCCGCCCGGCCAGCGCAAAGGTTGGTTGGTCATATTAATGTAGGGTAAGCTTGGCATGTGCGGTAAGCTTCAGCTGGCACCGCAGGGCCGTGGGTGTGTAGGATAAGCTTCAGCTTGCCGTGGGTGTGTGCGGTAAGCTTTAGCTTGCCGTTCGCTAATTACTTGTTTTTCAGTCAACTCCCGGCCCTGCGGTGCCAGCTAAAGCTTACCGCACACCCACACGCCCTACACCGCATAGGCCCGCAGCGCATCCTTAATCTCAGCCAGCGTCACCGCCTGGTCAAAAATGCCGTGGCCCAGCCCGCGCAGCAGCGTGCACTTGATAACGTCGCCCCGGTTTTTCTTGTCGTGCAGGGCGTAGGCAGCAACAGCATCTACCTCATCATCAGCGAATTGCAGCTTCTCGAACGACAGCCCGACCACCTCGCGCACCTGCGCCAGCTCCCCGGCGCTGAGCAGGCCGCGCCGGACCGAAAGCCAGCTTTCGCACACCAGGCCCGCCGCCACGGCTTCGCCGTGGCGCACGGCGCGGCCGGGCTGGGCCAGCAGGTAGCTTTCGAGGGCGTGGCCCACGGTGTGGCCAAAGTTGAGCAGCTTGCGCGGGCCGCTTTCGTGGGGGTCCTGGGTTACAATGGCTTCCTTAATGGCCACCGAGTGGCGGATGATGGGCGCCCAGTCGGGCACGG
The DNA here is from genome assembly GCA_964243255.1 of uncultured Hymenobacter sp. Taxonomy (GTDB): domain Bacteria; phylum Bacteroidota; class Bacteroidia; order Cytophagales; family Hymenobacteraceae; genus Hymenobacter. The sequence continues at coordinate 4,047 of CAXTFI010000169.1, read as the reverse complement.
CGGCCACGGCCAGCCCGCGCAGGGCGGTAAAGGCCGCCGCGTCGGCAATAAGGGCGTGCTTGATGACTTCGGCGTAGCCCGAGCGCAGCTCGCCGGCCGGCAGCGTAGCCAGAAAGGCGGGCTCCATAAACACCGCCTCCGGCTCCTGAAACACCCCAATGTGGTTTTTAAAACCCTGAAAATCAACGCCCGTTTTGCCGCCCACGGCCGCGTCTACCTGGGCCAGCAGCGTGGTGGGCACGCCCACGCAGCGCAGGCCGCGCTTGTAGGTGGCGGCGCAAAAGCCACCCAGGTCCGTGACTACGCCGCCACCCAGGCACACGAGCAGGGCGTGGCGGTCGGCCTGGTGCCCGGTGAGCCAATTCCAAACTAACTCACAGGTTAACAATGTTTTATGTACTTCGCCGGCCTCAATAGCCAGTAGCTCGTGGGCGGGCAGCTGCGCCCGCAGCTGCGGGTAGCAGTCGCGGGCCGTGTTGGCATCGGCCAGCACAAACAGGCGGCTCGGCGGGGCCTGGCGCAGCAGCTCGGCCAGGGCCGGCAGGGCCGCGGGGCCAATGGTGGGCGAGTTAGTCAAGGGCAGAACGGCGGAGGTAAAGGGAGTGCAAATAAACGGCGGGGCAACCCAAGCAACTGGCAAGCTGCCGCGCCATGCAACGGTTTTCACCCGTAGGCACTCCCTTCAGCTACACCTCCCTTTTCCCGTTTTTACCGACCCTGCCCATGAACCGACTGCTGCTCTTGGCTGGCTTGCTCTTTACCTCCCAGCTGGCTACCAGCTGCCAGAACGATGCCGACATTCGGCCCGCCAACTACGACGAGCTGGCCATGGCCACCGGGCATTGGGAGTGGGATGCTTCTTCCCTGGGCTGGGCGGGCAAGCGCAGCCCGGCTACCGAAGGCTACACCCGGCAGCTGGTGTTCGGCACGAGCGGGCACTTGCTGCTGCGCCGCCGCGGCCAGGAAGATTATCGCAGCAGCTACCAGCTTTCAATGGGTACCCTGCCGCGTTGCGGGGCCGACCAGCCCAACGCGCCCCTGCTCACGTATTCAACCAACGAGCCGCGCCTGCCCAACGACGAGCGCAAAAGCTACCGACTAGCCCAGCAAGGCGGCCAGCAAACCCTCACGCTCATCGGCGAGTCAGTCTGCCTCGATGGCGGCGCTATTGAAACCTACCATTGGGTAGCCGAATAGCCTTTACTCTTTCCTCCTTTTCCCATGCTTAAAACACTTTCCGTCATTGCGTTAGCCGCCGGCCTGGCGGGCTGCCAGCGCAATGCCACCCCGCCCGAGCCGGGCACCACGCTGGTGGGCAGCTGGCGCCTCACCGCGCTGCAGTGTAACTGCCCGCCCAACCAGCCCGTGCCCGATGAGCTGCTGACGCTGGATGCCAGCCAGCACTTTCAGCTGCTACGCGCGGGCAAGCTGGCCGCCACGGGCACCTACGCCACCAGCCAGGAACCCAGCTGCACCGGCGGCACGGCCGGCCCCAAACTTACCCTGAGCCCGGCCGTGCCCGATACCTACGTGCCCGGCGGCGCCTACACCCTGCAAGCCAACTCGCTTATCATCGACCAGTGTAGCGCGGCCGACGGCCCCCGCTACACTTACCAGCGACTGTAAATGAGTAGCTGAGTAAATGAGTAAAGTGTCCGGCTGAAACTTTACTCATTTACTCAGCTACTCATTTACAGACCGGGCCCCAGGTTTACCTGCCCATCAACGGGGCGGCCGTTGAGCACGGCGGTTTGCTGCCGGATGCTTTCGATGTGGATGAGCTTGTAGAGCTCGCCCACGAATTTTTCGTCGATGTTGAGCTTTTTGCCCCACTCGGGGCGGGTTTTGAAGATTTCCTGCCAGCGCTCGAGCTGCAAAATCTTCACGTTGTTTTCCTTTTTATACTCGGCCAGCTCCTGAATGAGGGCCATGCGGCGGGCCAGCATTTCGAGGATTTCGTGGTCGGCGGTGTCCATCTTCTGGCGCAGCTCCTCGGCCTTGTTGCGGTAGTCGGCGTTGTCGGAGCTGCGGTAGCGGTACTTCAGCTCGCTCAGCAATTCTTGCAGGCGGGCGGGCGTCACCTGCTGGGCCGCGTCGCTGAGGGCGTGGTCGGGGTCGGGGTGCGTCTCGATGATAAGGCCGTCATAATCAAGGTCCAAGGCCTTCTGAGCGATGGGCAGCAGCAGGTCGCGCGCGCCGCCAATGTGGCTGGGGTCGTTGATAAGCGGCAGCGCGGGGTAGCGCGTTTTCAGCTCAATCGGGATGGCCCAGGTAGGCGCGTTGCGGTAGCGCGAGGGCGCAAACGTGCTAAACCCCCGGTGGATTGCCGCCAGGTCGGTAATGCCGGCCCGCTCCAGCCGTTCCAGCGCGCCAATCCAAAGCGCGAGGTCGGGGTTGACGGGGTTTTTCACCATCACCGGCACGCCGGTGCCGGCCAGCGCATCGGCCAGCTCCTGCACGGCGAAGGGGTTGACGGTGGTGCGCGCTCCAATCCAAAGCACGTCGATGCCGTGCTTCAGGGCTTCCTCCACGTGCTTGGGCGTGGCTACCTCAATGCACATGGGCAGGCCGGTTTCCTGGCGGGCGGCCTGCAGCCAGGGCAGTGCGGCGGTGCCGCGGCCCTCAAACCCGCCGGGCTTGGTGCGCGGCTTCCAGATGCCGGCGCGGTACATGTCGGCCTGGCCGGCGGCCTTCAGGGCGCGGGCCACGGTGAGCACCTGCGCTTCCGACTCGGCCGAGCAGGGGCCGGCAATAATAAGCGGTTGGCCCTTGGCGGCCAGCCGACGGGTGAAGTACGTGTCGGCAGTAACAGTAGTAGTCATTAGTGTGTGCGGTGTGCGGTAAGCTTTAGCTTGCCGAAAGTAAGGCGGTTTTAACAGAGCAAGCTAAAAGCTTAAGACGGCAAGCTAAAGCTTACCCCACATAACCTATCCGGGCTGAATAGGGTTTTTCGAAGGGGGCCGTACCTTCGCATACCCCTTCGCCTCTCGCCTCTTCCCATGTCTGTTCCCTCCGCCGTACCCGCGCCGCCCGCGGCCCCTATCTCGTTTGAAGACACCCGCATTGCCTTCGAGGCCAAGTCGGACGGCGAGCTGCGCAAGATGTACGCCCTGTTTGCGGCCATGAACAACGGCAGCCTGGTAAAAGCCGGCGGCGGTCTCATGCAGTCGGCCCTCAAGCTCAATTTTCCGGGCACCAAGTTTCTCATCAAGCACAGCATTTTCAAGCAGTTTTGCGGCGGCGAAACCATTGCCGAGTGCAAGCCCGTGATTGCCGAGCTGGGCCGCTACCACATCGGCACCATCCTCGACTACTCGGTGGAGGGCACTGGCAACGACCGCAGCTTCGACCACACCCGCGACGAGATTCTGGCTACCATTGCGCTGGCCGCCACCACGCCCCACATCCCGTTCTCGGTATTTAAGGTAACGGGCCTGATGCCCACGGCCTTGCTGGAGAAAAAGCAGGCCGGCACCGCCCTCACCGCACCCGAGCAGGCCAGCTTTGCGCGCGGCCAGCAGCGGCTCGACGCCCTGTGCGCCAGCGCCCACCAGCACGGCGTGCGCCTGTTTGTGGATGCGGAGGAAAGCTGGTTTCAGCACACCATCGACGAGCTGGCCGAAGACATGATGCGCCGCTACAACGACGAGCGCGCCATTGTGTGGAATACCTACCAGTTGTACCGCCACGACCGGCTGGAGGCCCTGCAAGCCGCCCACGACCGCGCCGCGCGGGGCAACTACTACGTGGGCGTGAAGCTGGTGCGCGGCGCTTATATGGAGAAGGAGGCCCGCGTGGCCCAGCAGCGCGGCCTGGCCAACCCCATCAACCCCACCAAGCAGGCCACCGACGACCTCTACAACGAGAGTCTGCGCTACTGCGTGCAGCACGTGGACCGCATCAGTTTGTGCGCGGGCACCCACAACGAGGCTAGCTCGCTGCTGCTCACGCAGCTGATGCAGCAGGCCGGCCTCACCCCCGGCGACGACCGCGTGTGGTTTGCCCAGCTCTACGGCATGAGCGACAACCTGAGCTACAACCTGGCCC
>CAXTFI010000168.1:0-11312 GCA_964243255.1 uncultured Hymenobacter sp. | reverse complement strand
TGCAAGACTTTTCGCTGACGCTGAACCGGGGCGAAAACATCGTGGTGCTGGGCAAATCCGGCGCCGGCAAGTCAGTGCTTATCAAGTGCATCATCGGGCTGCTGAAGCCCGACGCGGGCATCATCACGGTGCTGGGCCAGGACGTGGGGGCCCTCGACCACGCTGGCCTCGACCGGCTGCGCACCAAGCTGGGCTTCCTCTTTCAAAGCAACGCCCTCTACGACTCGATGACGGTGCGCGAAAACCTACTGTTTCCGCTGCGCCGCCAGTGGCTCACCCACACCCCGTCCCAGGAAGCTGATATGGTGAAGCAGGCCCTGGAAGACGTGGGCCTGGCCGACACCGCCGAGCTACTGCCCGCCGCGCTTTCGGGCGGCATGCGCAAGCGCATTGCGCTGGCCCGCACGCTCATCCTGCGCCCCGACATCATCCTCTACGACGAGCCCACCACCGGCCTCGACCCCATCACGGCCCGCGAAATCGACCACCTCATCCGCGAAGTGCAGAAAAAATACAACACCTCGGCCCTCATTATCTCACACGACCTGGCCTGCGTGCGCCTCACCGCCGACCGCGTGGCCCTGCTTGCCGAGGGCCGCTGCTACACCGAGGGCACGTTTGCCGAGGTGAGCGCCAATGCTGACCCGAAAGTACACGACTTTTTTGTCTGATTGTCAGCCAGGATTAGTGGCTAAAAAGCCCTATAAAATTATCTTTTCTTCTCCCCTTCATGTCCCAAAACTCCCCTGGTAATACCGTGCGCCTCGGCCTGTTTACTGTGCTGGGCGTCGGCTTTTTGCTGGCGATGCTGTACCTGATGGGCCGCCAGCAAAATCTGTTCGGCCGCAGCGTGGTGGTACAGGCCGATTTTCGCAACGTATCGGGCCTGCTCACCGGTAACAGCGTGCGCCTGGGCGGCATCAACGTAGGCAGCGTCAAAGCCATTGACCTGCTGAACGATAGCACCGTGCGCGTATCCATGAGCCTAAGCAAAGACGCCCAAGGCTTTGTGCGCCAGAATGCGGTGGCCACCATCGGCACCGATGGGCTGGTGGGCAATACCATCATCAACCTCACGGCTCAGGCCGCGGCGGCCCCGGCTGTGCAGGATGGCGACGTGCTGCGTACCAAAATCCCCGCCAGCATCGACGCCATGCTCGGTACGCTCGACGTGTCTAATAAAAACCTGGTCGTCATCACCCAAAGCCTGCGGCAGATGACCACCAAGCTCGACACCAGCGCCCTCTGGCAATTGCTGAACGACCAGCAGCTCCCCGCCAACGTGCGCCAAAGCCTAGGTCATGTGGTGGCCGCCAGTGCCCAATTGCAGCACGCCGCCACCGATGCCGCGCAGCTCACGCAAGGCGTGCGCCAGGGCCGGGGGACCTTGGGTTATTTACTGACCGACAATAAATTGCCAGCCCAGCTGGGGCACGCTGGTCAGCAGTTAGCCCGCACCACCGATACGCTAGCTGCCACCGTGGGCGACCTGCGGCACCAGCTATTAAATGGGCGGGGCCCCGCCCATACCCTGCTGGCCGACACCGCCGCCGCCCGGCAGGTGCGCCAAAGCCTGCACAACGTGCAGCAAAGCACCCAGAAGCTTGACGAGAGTATGACGGCCTTGCAACACAACTTCCTGTTACGCGGCTATTTTAAGAAGCAGGCCAAGAAAAAAGCCCGCGCCGCCGCCGACTCAGCGGCTCGCCCAGGGCGGTAGCAGCAAGGAGCTTACCTAAAAGCTACGGTTAACCTTAGGTCGATTAGTATGATACATATCAGCTACTTGCGCCCGAATGCTCATGCCAAAGGATATGGGGAAGCGGTAGTTTTACGGCTAGCTGCTTTTGCGGCTGCTAGCCGTCCGACCGTCATGCCGCTAACTACCCACCCCCTAAGTCCACCCCCGGCCCCCGATGCTACGGTGCTGCTGGTGCTGCTGCCATCCGTGGGCACGGCCCAGCCGGTGCGGGCGGCCACGCTGGCGGCCCTTCAAGCCTTGCAGCAGCGGCTGGGGAGCGTCATCCGGGTGCTCACGGTGGACGAGGGTAGCTACCCGGTGGTGGTGCACAGCTTTGCGCCCGGCGAGTTACCGGCCTTCGTGCTGGTGCGGCGCGGCGTGGAGCTGTGGCGCCAGCAGGGTCTGCCCGAGGGCGAAGCCATCGTGGCCCAGTTGCTGAGTAAGCTCGCACCGCCGCCCGAGCCGGCCGCTGGCTAGGGGGTAGCGAGCATTTTTCGAAGATAAAACTAGCTGATACCCAATTTACCAACGCAGCTTTCCTACTGCTAAACTTTACGTTGGCCGGGGTAATACCCGGCTGCTCCGGGTGGGCTCTACTTCACGCTGCTGCCGTTATGGGCCTCTACCACCTTCTTTACCAGAGCTAGGCGCTGCGGCCCTTCGACCCAGCAGCGCTCACGGCGCTGCTCTACCAGGCTTGTGGTTTCAACCGGGAGCACCACCTCTCGGACCTGCTGCTGCACACGCCCGACGGGCGGTTTTTGCAGATTCTGGAGGGTGAGGAGGCCGTGGTGCGCGCTTTGTACTACGACCACATCGTGGCCGACCCGCGCCACCGCCGCTGCCGCTTGCTTGGAGCCGGTGCTTGCGCCGAGCGCAGCTTTGCCGACTGGAACATGGGCTTTCGCGTGGCCAACGCCACGGAGCTGCGCGCGCTACTGGCGGCCGTTCCTGCTTCCGAACTCGTGTTATTCGCCCCGCAGCCCCGCGTGCGCCCCGCGCTACTACAGGTGCTGCTGACCTTCGTGGCCAACCACGAATTCGAGCCCGACGGCTACTTATAGGCATCAGTAAATTGGGTATAACTACCAGATGTATAGTAGAATAGGTCGCATCTGTCAATTGTCACCTTCGGGCTTGATTTCCGTCATACTACCCGCTCTGGAAGGGGCGTAATCTTGTCCTGTTCCCTCCGTGCCGCGCCAGCCAGCCCGGACGGAGGGTAGCACTCACTAAGTATTACCCTCCTTTCTGATGAAGAACGAACCCATCCTGTCCATCCTCTACGACACCCACGAGCAAGCCGAGCAGGCCGTGGAGGAGTTGCAGGCCAGCGGCTACAATTTAAAGCAACTCTCCATCGTGGGCCAGGGCGTGCACACCGAGGAGAAGGTGGTGGGCTACTACAACCTCGGCGACCGGATGCTGAACTGGGGCGGCACCGGCGCGTTTTGGGGCAGCATTTGGAGCCTGCTGTTCGGTTCCGCTTTCTTCCTGGTGCCGGGGGTAGGGCCGGTGCTACTGGCCGGGCCGATAGTAGCTGCGCTGCTGCTGGCCCTCGAAGGGGCCGTTGCCGGCGGCACCATCAGCGCGCTGGCTGGGGCGTTGGCCAGCATTGGCATCCCCGAAAACAGCGTGCTCGACTACGAGACGGAAATCAAGGCCGGCAAATACCTGCTCGTGGCCCACGGCACGGCCGCCGAGGTGGCCCGCGCCCGCGAAATCCTGGGCGTAGGCGAGCTGGCCACGGCATAGCCCGATAACCCAATCCATTGGCAGGCGCGGGCCAGGTAAAGTTCGCCTGGCCCGCGCTTTTACGGCCCGGCCGCCATGTAATGATTAAGCATCAATGCGTTATGCGTAAGAAAATCATTGCTGGCAACTGGAAGATGAACACCACGCTGCCGGAAGCCACAGCCCTGCTAGCGGCTATCGCCCAGGGCCTGCCAGCGGTCGCGGCTCCGCACGTAACGGTGGTGGTGTGCCCGCCGGCGCTGTACCTAACCACGGCGCAGGCCTACCTGCCGCCCGGCAGTGGGGCATGGGTGGGGGCCCAAAACTGCGCCTCGCAGGCGGCGGGGGCCTACACGGGCGAGATTTCGGCTTCGATGCTACGCTCCGTGGGAGTCGAATACGTGGTACTGGGGCACAGCGAGCGGCGGCATTACTTCGGGGAAACCAATGAGGTAGTGGCGGCCAAAGTAACCAGTGCCCTCGCCAGCGGCCTGCGCCCCATTTTCTGCTGCGGCGAATCGATGGCCCTGCGCGCCAGCGGCGACTACCTCGGCTTTGTTAAAAACCAGCTGAGCGAGAGTCTTTTCCATGTGCCGGCCGAGGCGTTTAGCCGTCTCCTCATTGCCTACGAGCCGCTGTGGGCCATCGGTACGGGGGTAGCAGCATCGGCGGCGCAGGCCCAGGCCATGCACGCCGCCTTGCGTCAACATATTGCTGACCACTATAGTATGCGCGTCGCGCAAGGCATTCCGCTGCTGTACGGCGGGAGCGTCAAGCCCCAGAACGCGGCGGCGCTTTTCCGCAAACCTGATGTAGATGGCGGCCTGGTTGGCGGTGCTTCGCTGCACGCTCCCGAATTTTTGGCCCTGGTGCGGGCAGCGCAGCGAGTGGCGGCCCAGGCCCATGCCGTCGGGGCCACCCGCTAGCCGTAGAATGCGGGTAAAATCATTTGTCACCCCCATGAAAATCAGTCCTTTGGCCGGCAAGCCGGCCCCGCCCGAAATCCTGGTCGACGTTCCTAAACTCATCGCGGCTTACTACACCGAGGTGCCCGACCCCGCCGTGGCGGCCCAGCGGGTGGTTTTTGGCACATCGGGCCACCGGGGCTCGTCGTTGACCCGCTCTTTTAATGAGGCGCATATTCTAGCCATCACGCAGAGCATTTGCCTGTACCGGAAAGCGCAGCGTATTGATGGGCCGTTGTTTATGGGCAAGGATACCCACGCCCTGTCGGAGCCGGCGCTCGATACGGCCCTGGAGGTGCTGGCCGCCAACGGGGTGACCGTCATGCTGGCCGCCACCGACGAGTACACGCCCACCCCGGTTATTTCGCACGCCATTGTGGGCTACAACCAGGGCCGCAAAAGTGGCTGGGCCGATGGCATCGTCATCACGCCCTCGCACAACCCGCCCCACGACGGCGGCTTCAAGTACAACCCGCCCCAGGGCGGCGGGGCCGCCACGGCCGTCACGCAGTGGATTGAGGCCAAAGCCAACGAGCTGCTAGCTAACGGCCTGGGCGGGGTGAAGCGCCTGACCTTGGAAAAAGCTCGGCGGGCCGCCACTACGCAACGGCACGACTACCTGAACACCTACGTGGCCGACCTGGGCAACGTGCTGGACATGGACCTCATCCGCAGCAGCAATCTGCGCCTCGGCGTGGACCCGCTGGGCGGCGCGGGCGTGCACTACTGGGGGCCCATTGCGGAGCGCTACAAGCTCAACCTCACGGTGGTGAATACGGCGGTGGACCCCACGTTCCGGTTTGTGCCGGTGGACTGGGACGGGCAGATTCGCATGGACCCGTCCTCGGCCTACGCCATGCAGGGGCTGCTGGGGCGCAAGGACGAGTTCGACCTCGCCTTTGCCTGCGACACCGACCACGACCGGCACGGCATCGTAACGCCCGGCCACGGCCTGCTGCCGCCCAACCACTACCTCGTCGTGGCCGCCGACTACCTGCTGCAACACCGGCCCGAATGGGGCGACGCGGCGGGGGTAGGCAAGTCAGTGGTCACCACCCAGCTTCTAGAGCGGGTGGCAGCCCGCCGGGGCCGGCCGGTGTTCGAGACGCCCGTCGGCTTCAAGTGGTTTGCCGATGGCCTGCTGGCTGGCACGCTGGGCTTTGCCTGCGAGGAAAGCGCCGGAGCCAGCTTTCTGCGACGCAACGGCCGGGTCTGGACCACCGACAAGGACGGCTTCATCCCGGCGCTGCTGGCCGCCGAAATCACGGCCCGCCTGGGACCGGACCCCGGCGAATGCTACCAGCGCCTGACCCGCGAGCTGGGCGAGCCGCTGGCCGACCGCGTGGAAGCTCCGGCCACCCCCGCGCAGCAGCAGCGGCTGGCTGCCCTCACGGCCAAGCAGGTCACGGGCACCGAGCTGGCCGGCGAGCCGATAACGGCCATCCTGACCGAGGCCCCCGGCAACCACGCGCCCATCGGCGGGCTGAAAGTGACGACCCAAAACGGCTGGTTTGCCGCCCGCCCCTCGGGCACGGAGGCCATCTACAAGATTTACGCCGAGAGCTTTTTGGGCCAAGAACACCTCACCCAGATTCTCACGCAGGCCCAGGCCATGGTGGACACCGCCCTGGCAAATCCCTCTTCCCAACCCCCGGCCGCATGACTCCCGACAACCTGAATTTCAGCCGCTACCACGGTTTCCTACCCACCGAAATCGCCGGCCTCGACACGCTGGTGGAACTGGCCCTGGACCTGCAATGGTCGTGGAACCACGCGGCCGACCCGCTCTGGCAGCAGCTCGACGCCGAACTCTGGGAGCGCACCCATAACCCCTGGGTGGTGCTGAAAACCGCCTCGCGCGAGGTGCTGGAGCAGCGCTTGGCCGACCCGGCATTTCAGGCGCAAATGGCCGCCCTGCTGGCTCACAAAGCGCAGGCCGCCGCTGAGCCTAAGTGGTTTCAGGCGCAGCACCCAGATTCGCCGCTCACCTGCGTGGCCTATTTCAGCATGGAGTACATGCTGAGCGAGGCGCTGCCAATTTATGTGGGCGGGCTGGGCAACGTGGCCGGCGACCAGCTCAAATCGGCCAGCGACCTAGGGGTGCCCGTGGTGGCGGTGGGGCTGCTGTATCAGCAGGGGTATTTCCGCCAGGAGATTGACCGCCAGGGGGCACAGCAGGCCTATTTTCCGTATAATGACCCCGGTCAGCTGCCCATCACCCCGCTGCGGCTGGCCAACGGCGAGTGGCTGCGGTTGCCCATCACGCTCTCGGGCTTCCCGGTGTGGCTGCGCACCTGGCAGGTGCGGGTGGGCGGCATCATGCTATATCTGCTCGACAGCAACGACGCGGCCAATCTGCCGGTGCACCGGGGCATTACGGCCGAGCTGTACGGCGGGGGCATGGAGCTGCGCATCCAGCAGGAAATCATCCTCGGCATCGGCGGCTGGCGACTGCTTCAGGCGTTAAATATTCAGCCCGAAGTGTGCCACCTCAACGAGGGCCACGCGGCCTTTGTGGTGCTGGAGCGGGCCAGGGCCTTGATGCAGGCCACCGGCCTTTCCTTCGAAGCCGCGCTGGCCGTAACGCGCCCCGGCAACCTGTTCACCACCCACACGGCCGTAGCGGCGGGCTTCGACCACTTCAGCCCGGCGCTGATGGAGCAGTTTCTGGGCGACTACGCCCAGCAGGAGTGGGGCAGAGCCGTCGATGCGTTGTTTTCCCTAGGCCGCCTCAGTCCCAGCAACCCGGATGAGAGCTTCAATATGGCGTTTCTGGCCATTCGGGGCGGCGGGGCTGTGAACGGCGTGAGCCGCCTGCACGGCGCGGTGAGCCGGCAGTTGTTCGGAGCGCTGTTTCCGCGCTGGCCCACCGACGAGGTACCCGTGGGCCACGTCACCAACGGCGTGCACATGCCCAGTTGGGACGATGAAGCGGCCGACGCAATCTGGACCACCGCCTGCGGCAAGGACCGGTGGCGCGGCGACCTCGACGCCCTGGCCGCGCACATCGGCCAGGTGCCCGACGAGCCCCTGTGGCAGCTGCGCACCAGCTGCCGCCAGGCGCTGGTGGCCTACACCCGCGCGCGGCTGGCCCGGCAGTTTACGGTGGCGGGCTACCCGCCCGAGCTGGTTGATATTGCCGGCAAAGTATTCGAGGAGCATACGTTGACGCTGGGTTTTGCCCGGCGCTTCGTGGCCTACAAGCGCCCCAATTTATTGCTGCACGACCCCGAGCGGTTCATTCGGCTGCTTACTAACCGCGAGCGGCCCGTGCAGCTGGTGCTTGCCGGCAAGGCCCCGCCCTTCGACGAGGGGGGTAGGGCCCTGATTCAGCAGTGGATGCAGTTCATCGCGCAGCACAACCTGCATCAGCACGTGGTCTTTCTGAGTGACTACGACATGCTGCTGGCCGAGCACCTAGTGCAGGGCGTGGATGTGTGGCTCAACACGCCCCGCCGGCCCTGGGAGGCCTGCGGCACCAGCGGCATGAAGGTGCTCGTGAACGGCGGCCTCAACCTCTCGGAGCTCGACGGCTGGTGGGCCGAGGCCTACACGCCCGCCGTAGGCTGGGCGCTGGGCGACGAGCAGGAGCACGGCGACGACCCCGCCTGGGACGCCGCCGAAGCCGACGCCCTCTACACCCTGCTCGAAACCCAGGTAGTGCCCGAGTTTTACCAGCGCGACGCCCGCGGCATCCCCGCCCGCTGGGTCGAGCGCATGCGCCAGAGCATGGCCACCCTCACCCCGCAGTTCTCGGCCAACCGCACCGTGCGCGAGTACACGGAAGGCTACTACCTGCCCGCCGCCGCCCGCTACGCCCAGCGCGCCGCCAACCACGGCGCGGCCGGCGCGGCTATCGGGCAGCTGCGCCAAAAAATTGATAATGAGTGGGGTAAGCTAGCCTTTGGCGCAGTGCAGACGGAGGTCGTCGCTAACGGCTATCTGTTTCACGTGTCCGTGCAGCTGGGCGCGCTCACCCCCGACCAGGTGCTGGCCGAGCTGTACGCCAACGGCCTCCAAGGCGCGGCGGCCCTGTGCATTCCACTGGTGCCGGACGCGGCCAGCAGCGAAGGCCGCTATCAGTACCAGGCTTTGGTGACGACCACCCGGCCGGCCGGTGATTTCACGGCTCGCCTGCTGCCTCAATACGAAGGCATTGCCGTGCCCCTGGAGGACAACCGGATTCTGTGGCAGCGGTGAGGTGGTAGCGGCCGCACTCTGGGCACCGGCCGGGAAAGCGGGCTAACGGCCACCGAGCCCGTGGTCCGGCTTAGGCGCGCCGGGGCCGATGAAATTCTGGAAGAGCACCAGCACCCGGCGCCGCTCGGCCCGTTGCCGCGCCGCCCACTCCGCTCGGTGCCTCAATGGCAGGGCGTGTAAATCGGCCCTTTCGGAAGACGAGCCCCAAGGCGAGCCAGGGATAAAAGCACTTGACAAAATGCAGGGCTTTCACCTGATGTTTATCAAGGCACGACCAGCCCATGCAAGGGACCTTTGAGAGTTACCAACAGCGCATCAACCAGTAGTAAACCAGTTCATTTCGCTTTTCAAGGGCACAGCCCGTCACTATCATGAAGCAAGTAATCATCACCTTTTTCGCAGTGGCTCTCGCGCTGAATGTAGCGCAGGCCCAGGACAAAAAGCCGGAGAAAGCCGCCGCCGTCGAGGCCGCAAAAGCCACGGTTGCGACCGATAAAGCCAACCTCCAACGCAACGAAGAGGCGCGCGCGAACGACAAAAAATATGACGATAAGGAGGGCCTGAAGACTGACCGCAAAGCGCACCGCAAGGGGGAGGCCACTTTGATGAAGGACCGGGCAAAAAAAGACGCCAAGGTAGTCAAAAAGGCCATTTAGCAACAGCCGAGGACATACCGGCTGAACAGCAGCTGCGTGCCCCTGGCGCGCGGTAACACTGGCGCACGAGCAGCAGCTGTTGGCTCAGCGGAATATTCCTTAATTTATTGCAAACCAACTCACTATGAAAAGAGCAACCTTCCTCCTGAGCGCACCGCTCCTGGCCGGCGCGCTGCTGTTCAGCGCGTGCCATTCCGACGAGCGCAAAGAATCGCGCACCGAAGTTGCGCTCGAACGCACCGGTGATGCGATGAAAGCAGACGCCCACGATGTGGCAACTGATGTACGCGCAAAAAATCAGGTAGTGGCCGCCGACTTCCGAAAAGACCGCGACCAAGTAGTGGCCGCTATGCGGCAAGAGCAGCGGGCTATCGATGTCAGGGCCGATTCCCTGCGGACCGACATGAGGCGGGAAGACGACAAAATCAAGGCTAAGAATCGTCAGGAAATCGCCAAACTAGCGGCCCGGCGGGCAGAGCTTGCTGCCGACATTACGAAAGCGGACCAGGCTACCGCCGATGCCTGGCAGGACATTAAGCGGGGCTTCAAACTTGCCGGTAATCGGCTGAAGGGCTAGCCAGCGTGGCTAATTCGTCAGGTGGCTATCAGCGCCATTACGGTGGGCTGTTGACTACTGCAAGCAATTACTCAGCAAAATGGTGAATGTATTTTGGAATAAACCCCTTCATTATCTGTTGGTTGTGATTTAAAATAGGTCCTGGAAAACAGGCTACTCACTCTTGTTGGTGACGCCCACCCAGCCCGCCTCCTGCCGCAGTAGGAGGGCGTGGCCGTGCCCCTGCCCCTGCCCCTGGAGGACGACTGGATTCTGTGGGCGCACTGAGGCGGCCCGCGCCGGTTTGCACGCCTTTCGCACTTGCTTTTTTACGGGCAGCTAGCCCCATTCCCCCTTCTTTATGCAAGTTCCTACCCCTCCGGCCGTGCCCGCAGCCGCCGGCCAACTACCCCAGCAAGTAAAGCTCAGTAAGCTGGCCATCAGCGCTACGGCGCTGGGAGCCCTCGCGGTCGGGGCGCTGGCCATCGGTGCGCTGGCGGTGGGCACCCTGGCCATCGGGCAGCTGCGTCTGAACCGGGGTATTATCCGCCGGCTGCGTATCGGCCGGCTGGAGGTAGACCAGCTAATCATACCCCAGCAGCGGCCACCCACGCGCGGGTAGGTGCCCTAGCCTCGCCATGACGACCCGGACGACCCACCACCTGCTGGTGTTTCTGCTGGGCTTTCTCAGCCTGGGGGCCCTGGGTGGGGGCGGCCTGCTGGTGCTGGCGCCCGGCGGCCAGCTGCTGAGAATGCCCCTTTCCTTGCTGGCGGGGTCGCTGTTTAATAGCTTTCTGGGGCCTGGGCTGGTGCTGTTTTTCGTGTTGGGCGTGGCCCCCGGCTGGTTGGCCGTTGCCCTCGTGACGAAGCCGCCGAGTCGCCTGGCCGAGCGGCTGAACTGCTTCGCCGATATGCACTGGGCCTGGACGGGCAGCGTCTACGTGGCCTTTGCGCTCGTGGGCTGGCTCCAACTGGAGATGATTTTTATTCGGGCCGCGACCTGGCTGCACGCCTTTTACATGGGGCTGGCCCTGGCGATTCTGTTCGTGGCCCTGCTGCCCAAAGTCCGGCGGCTGTATCGCGTGCCGCGGGGTAGTTTTTCCCGAAAAAAGACCTGACGGCCGGCCGCCGCCGGGCCAGTCTCCTGCTCCTTTTCATGAACCCGACTACCCCTCTCCCCGACCCGGCCGCCGATGCGCTGGCCACCTACTGGGCCCTCCCCCCCGCTGAGGTGCTGGCCCAGCTGCGCACTACGGCCACCGGCCTCACCACGACCGAGGCAGCGGCGCGCCAGGCGCTGGCAGGCCCCAACCTGCTGAAAGCGAAAGATGAAACGACGGACCTGGGGCTGTTTTTCCGGCAGTTCAGCAGCCCCATTTCTTGGCTGCTGATGGGGGCAGCGGGGCTGTCGTTTTTCCTGCACGATGCACCCGATGCGCGCATTATCCTGGTTATTATTC
>CAXTFI010000167.1:0-11399 GCA_964243255.1 uncultured Hymenobacter sp. | reverse complement strand
GAATGGCCTTGATGTTCCAGGTGTGAAACAGCTCGTGGCAGCTCACGCCCAGCAGCTCCTTGTACAGCGCCTCGTGCATCAGCAGCTCGGCGGGGCCCAGCACAATCACGGTCGAGTTGTGGTGCTCCACGCCGTGGTAGTGCTTATAGGGCAAAAACTGGTTAAGGAAGTGATAGTCAGCTACCGGAAAGCCACCAAACAGCGTAATCTGCTCCTCCGAAAACGCCTTGAAGTCGGCCAGTAGCTTGGGCCAGTTCAGCAGCGCCTCCTCGCCCTGCGCCCACACGTGGAAGGGCAGCCCGCCCGCCTCGTACTGCTGGTGCTGAATGCTGGGGCTGGCAATGAGCGGCGCATCAGCCAGTTGGTCGAAGTTGCTGGCTTGCAGCGTATTAGGTAGGTTTTGCGGCAGGCCGCAGGCCAGCCGCCAGTCGGCGGGCAGGTCCAGCGTGAGCTGGCACGGCGCGTCCTGCTGGCCCTCGGCATATAGCAGCGCCTGCACGGGATTTAGGTACAGCTGCGTGGCATCGAGCCACGAGCCGCCGGCATCCATCTGGTGGGCATAAAAATTATAGCGCACCCGCACGCTGCGGCCGGCCGCGCCGGGCACCTCCCAGCGGTCCTTGGTGGTTTTGCGGTAGGGGAGGGGCTCGTCCGTTTCGGCGTCGCTGATTTCCACGCGCTGGATTTTCTGGGCAAAGTTTTGCAGCTCGTAGCGGCCTGGCCGCCAGGCGGGTAGCTGCAAGGCCAGTGGCGCGGTGGCCTCGGCCGGCACCTCTACCATGAGCTGGATTTGAAGGTAAAACGTGAGCGGATTCTCGAACGAAACGTGGTAGTAAGTCATGGATAAAGGACGAATGCTGTAGAGACGCAGCTTTGCGTCTTGCCGTTGTTACGCCGACGCCGTCAGAATTAAGGTATACTGCCTTTGCAGCCTTGGGTTAGCGGCACTGACGACCAGACGCTCTACGCAGCCTGCCCGGCATCTGGCGCTACTTAGCCGCGCCCGGCGGGCTACGCCAGCTTACATTAGTCAATTGGCCCTTGCTATTGTAAACCTGAATTCGTACCTTTGCCGGCCCAACTCGCAATTTGACCGGACATGAAACGTACCTATCAGCCCTCGCAGCGCAAGCGCCGCAACAAGCACGGTTTCCGCAACCGTATGGAAACCGCCAACGGCCGCAACGTGCTGGCCCGCCGCCGTGCCAAAGGCCGCAAGCGCCTCACCGTATCGGACGAAGGCCGTCACAAGCGCTAAGCAATCAAGCTGTTAGCGCGTAGCTGATGGCAGTTTAGCTAGCAGGTAGCCGCATTGTTGGGGCAGGTAGTTTTCTGGCGTTGCCAGGAAGCACTGCCGCCACAATGCGGCTTCGCTATTTTGATAAAACGTGAACGAGCTACCCGCCACCAGCGCCCCGCTGCCCGCCGCCCGGAGGTACACCTTCCCGAAAGCGGAGCACCTGTGCAGCAAAAAGCGCATCGAGCAGCTTTTTAATCGGCAAAATCCCTCGCTGGGCGTTTACCCGCTGCGCCTTACCTGGGTGGCGGCCGCGGCCCGCACCACGGCCCCGCCGCAGGTGCTCATCACGGTACCCAAGCGCATGTTCAAGCGCGCCGTGGACCGCAACCGCCTCAAGCGCCTGGTGCGCGAGGCCTATCGCCTTAACAAACACCTGCTTACGGAAGCCGAGAATGGCCACCCGGTGGCCGCGTTGGGCATTCTGTACACCGGCAAGGAAAAAAGTGAGCTGCCGCTGATAGAAAAAAAATTAATTTCCGGGCTGAATCGTTTGCTGGCAGAACCGGCGGTGCAACCCGTGCCATAGTTTCACTTATCTTCAGTGAAGAATAGGAAAAAGAGACTTGCGTTGCCGTTTGGTGGTGGCTGGCTGCTTGCTCCTTCGTTCTTCATTATCTTTCTGCCCGATGACAAACCGTACGAAACTACTCGCCACCCTGGGCCTCGGCGCGCTCGGCCTCGTTAGCTTTCGGGCTGCGTCCGATAGCGAGCGGTACTTTGAGATTGCCAAGAACCTCGACATTTTCGCCACCTTATTCAAGGAGGTGAACACGTATTACGTGGACGAGATTACGCCCGGCAAGCTGGTGAAAACGGGCATCGACGGCATGTTGAAATCGCTGGACCCGTACACGAATTACATCCCCGAGGATGACATTGAGGACTTCCGCACCCTCACCACCGGGCAGTATGGCGGCATTGGCGCGGTGGTCATCAAGCGCAACGGCAAAACGGTGGTGCAGAGCGCCTACGAAGGCTACCCGGCCCAAAAAGCGGGCTTGCTACCCGGCGATGAAATCCTCACTATCAACAACATAAATGTTGATAAAAAGACTAATGCCGACATCAGCAAGCTGCTCAAAGGTCAAGCTAATTCGATAGCCAAGCTCATAGTGACGCGCTACGGCCAGGACAAGCCGGTGCAAATCGACATCACCCGCGATAAGATTCAGGTTGATAACGTGCCCTACTACGGCATGTTGACCGGCGATATTGGCTACTTTCAGCTGGGCGGCTTTACGATGGATGCGGGCCGGGAGGTGCGCAACGCCGTGGTGAAGCTCAAGGAAAAAGGCGCCAAGAAGCTGGTGTTCGACATTCGCGACAACCCCGGTGGCCTGCTCAATGAAGCGGTGAATATATCTAACTTATTCGTAGACAAGGGGTTAGACGTAGTGAGCACCAAGGGCAAGGTGACGGAGTGGAACAAGACCTATAAGGCGCTCGACGTGCCGCTCGATACCCAGATACCAATTGCCATCATCACGAGCAACCGCTCGGCGTCGGCGTCGGAAATTGTGTCGGGGGTATTGCAGGACTACGACCGCGCCGTGCTGGTGGGCGAGCGCACCTTTGGCAAGGGCCTCGTGCAGGCCACCCGGCCGCTGAGCTACAACTCGCAGCTCAAGGTGACCACCGCCAAGTACTACATCCCCAGCGGGCGCTGCATCCAGGAAATCGACTACTCGCACCGCGCCGACGACGGCGCGCTGAGCAAGTTCCCGGATTCGCTGCGCACGGCTTTCAAAACGCAGGCGGGCCGCGTGGTGTACGATGGCGGCGGCGTAGCCCCCGACGTGGACGTGCAGGACCGCGAAATCGCCGACATCACCCGCGTGCTCATCCAGAAGAGCTACCTCTTCGACTACGCCACCCGCTACCGCGCCGAGCACGCCACCATTGTGCCGGCCCGCGACTTCAAGCTGACGGATGCTGATTACCAGAAGTTTGTGACCTACCTGCAAGGCAAGAACATGGCTTACAGCACCGACGCCGAGCGCTCGCTCACCGACCTCACCAAGAAGGTGAAGGAGGACAAGCACTACGACGACGTCAAGCTGGAGCTGGACGCCATCAAGCGCAAGGTGGCCGCCAACAAAACCAATGACCTGCAGCGCTTTAAGTCTGAAATCCGCGAGCTGCTGGAAGAGGAAATTGCCTCGCGTTACTACTACGAGCGGGGCCGCACCGAAGCCGGCTTCAACGACGACCCCAATATTCAGGCGGCCGTGGCCGTGCTCAACGACCCCAACCGGTACGCGGCGCTGCTGAAGCCGGGCGGCCGGGCAGCGAGTGCTACGAAGTCGGCGGGCACGAAGTAAAATAAAAAGCAGGCCTAAATAGCCTGCTTTTTTTATATGCGATATGAAAAATAGAAAGGAAGCTCTCAAAATACTTATCAGTCGACCTAGCGTATTGACTGATGTAATTAGCTCATCTGCCGATTTAAGTCAGTTGCTTGTGTCTGCAGAACTTCGTCAATCAGTCGCAGATAAGCTGGAAAAGCTAGGAAGCGAATCTGCTAAAAGCAGGGCAGCATTCATTCGCGAGCAAGATATTGATAATTTTAATGCGAACCGAGAAAAATGGGGGATTCCAGATTTTGCAGAAGGCTTAGTTACTATCAACGATTTTGAGAATGGATTTTTGTGGAGATTTCGTGCTCATACAACATCGTGGAGTGAAAATCAATACGCTGACCAGTGGTTTTATACTTCACTTGAAGCAAGAAGTATTAGACGATACGAATTTTGGAATTACGACGAAGGCCCTGACAAAATGGACTTCTATTTTGAAGGCGAATACAAATCAATTCTGCAACAACTTTTAGCTGACCATATTTATGAAGTACTCGTCAGTCCTGTTTTTTCTAAAAAAGAGTTAACAGAATACATAGCCAACTTTGATGAGGACGAAGAGGTTTATTCGTTAGAAGAAGTAATAGAGGATTATATCAGTCACAATCCTAATTACGAATCTTCTTAACCAAAATTAATAATACGCACCCGCTACCAAGTACCCCTGCACATAATCTCTAATTCCTTCCTCCAGCGACGCGAACGGTAACTGGTAGCCGGCGCTGCGCAGCTTGCGCATGTCGGCCTCGGTGAAGTACTGGTAGGTGTCGCGGATGTCTTCGGGGGTATCGCGAAACTGGATATTGGCCGGCTGACCCATGGCCGAGAACGTGTTGAGGGCCAAGTCCATAAAGGTGCGGGCCTGGCCAGTGCCAAGATTGTAGATGCCGGAGTGCGTGCGATGATTCAGGAAGAAGTAGCACACTTCGACCACGTCCTTCACGTAGATGAAGTCGCGCATCTGGCCGCCGTCGACGTACTCGGGGTTGTGCGAGCGGAAGAGCTGCATGCTGCCGTTTTCGCGAATCTGACGGAAGGCGTGCAGAATGACGGAAGCCATGCGGCCCTTGTGGTACTCGTTGGGGCCGTAGACGTTGAAAAACTTGAGGCCGGCCCAGAAATAGGGCTTTTCGGCTTGCTGCACGGCCCAGTTGTCGAAGTCGTTTTTGGAGTCGCCGTAGGGGTTGAGCGGGTGCAACTGGGGCAGCAGGGCATCGTCTTGGTCGGAGTAGCCGAGGCGGCCGTCGCCGTAGGTAGCGCCGCTGCTGGCGTACACGAGCGGCAGCTGGTAGCGCACGCAGGCCTGCCAAAGCTGCTTGCTGTAATTGAGGTTGAGCAGGTCGAAGATGGCGGGGTCCTGCTCGGCGGTATCGGTGCGGGCGCCCAGGTGAAAAACGAACTCCACCTGCTCGTGGTGGGCGTCGAGCCACGGAAAAAACTCCTCGCGGTCCACGTACTCGCGCAGCTTTTTACCCTGAATGTTGGGCAGCTTTTTCTCCACGGCGAAGTTATCGACCACCACAAGGTCGTTGAAATTGGCGGCGTTGAGGCGGGATACTAGGCAGCTGGCGATAAAGCCCGCGGCTCCGGTTACGACTATCATGAGTGGAATTTTGAATTGGGAATTTGGAATGAGGAATTGAGTTGGAAAGAATCTAGCTCGCATAGCTCGCGACCTAATTCCTCATTCCCAATTCCTCATTCCAAATTCAAATCAAAGGTAGCGCCTTGGGGCGGCTGGCTACCTTTGCAGCCATGCGCGTTTCGCCCCTTTTAAGCCTGCTGCTGGTTGGATTGCTAGCCTGCCAGCCCGAAACTAAACCCGCGGCTCCGGCCGCCACTGTGCAGGTGCACGACGACCTGGGCCGCGCCCTTACGCTGCCCGCCCGCCCGCGCCGGGTGCTGGCGCTGGCCCCCAGCCTCACCGAAATGCTGTATGCCGTGGCCGACACGGCCACCATCATCGCCCGCACCCAGGCCGACGACTACCCGGCGGCCGCGCTCCGCAAGCCGCTGGTGGTCTCGTATCCGCTTGATTTGGAGGCGATTGTGGCCCTGCATCCCGATGTGGTATTTACGGTAGAGGGCATGACGCCGCCCGACGCTGCGGCCCGCCTGGGGCAGCTGGGTATTCCGGTGTATTACCAGAAGTACCGGCGCGTGGCCGATGTGCTGCGCGGCATTAATGACCTGGGCCGGCTGCTGGGCCGGCCGGCCCAGGCCCGCCGCCTCACCGACTCGCTGCAGGCGCAGCTCGACCAGCTGGCCACTGCCCCGCCGGCCGCCGGGCGGCCTACCGTGCTGGCCCTGGCCTCGGCCGACCCCATCTACGTGTATGGCCAAAACACGCTGTTTACCGATGAGATTCGGCTGGCCGGGGGGCAAAATGCGGTGCGCGATACCTTCCCGCAGCCCTTCCCGGCCCTGACGCGGGAATACCTGCTCAAGCTGAATCCCGGCGTGGTGCTGGGTGGGCGCTTTGGGAAGCTGGACAGCACTTTTTTCAGGAACAACCCCG
Organism: uncultured Hymenobacter sp.; assembly: GCA_964243255.1. Taxonomy (GTDB): domain Bacteria; phylum Bacteroidota; class Bacteroidia; order Cytophagales; family Hymenobacteraceae; genus Hymenobacter. The sequence goes on along the minus strand of CAXTFI010000167.1, from coordinate 5,224 downwards.
AGCTGCGGCGCACCCGCGCCTACCAGGGGCGGCGCGTGTTTGCCACCTCGCCCAACCTACTTCAGCGCCCTAGTCCCCGCATAGTAGAAGCCGTGCGTGAGCTGCAAAGTATTCTAAGCAAGTAAGTTATGTCTAAAACCCACCCTGGCCGGTGGCTGCTGGCGGGCAGCCTGCTCTCGTTGCTGCTGCTGGGCCTGGGGCTGCGCGTGGGCTCCTACGTGACGGATTATGCGTTCATTATCAAAACATTGCGGCACTACGATGCTACCGACCCGGCGCAGCTGGTGCTGGTGCAGCTGCGGCTGCCCCGGCTGCTGCTGGCCTGGCTGGCCGGCGCGAGCCTGGCGCTGAGCGGCTATCTGCTGCAAACGCTGGTTACCAACCCGCTGGCCGACCCCTACCTGCTGGGCACGGCGTCGGGGGCGTCGCTGGGGGCCATTAGTACCTACCTGTTTTTTCCGGCGCTCACGCTGGGCGGGCTGTATTTGCCGCCGCTGGCGGCGCTGGCGGGCGGGCTGCTGGCCACGGTGCTGGTGGTGGCCATTGGCTCGCGGCGGGGGCGGGTGCGGCCCGCGCCGCTGCTGCTGGGCGGCGTGGCGGTGGGCGCGCTGGCCGCGGCAGTGGGCTCGCTCATTACCTTTCTGAAAGCCGACCAGGGCAACTTGCAAACGGTGGTGTTCTGGGCGTTTGGCTCGTTTGAGCGGGCCAGCTGGGCGGTGCTGGGGTTGCCGGCGGCGGTGCTGGCGGGCAGCCTGGGGCTGCTGGTTTTTCTGCAAAAAGACCTTAATCTGCTGCTGCTGGGGGAGGAGCGGGCGCAGGCGCTGGGCCTGCCGGTGGCGCGGCTGCGCTGGCTGCTGCTGGCGCTGGTGGCGGCCCTCACGGGGGGGGTGGTGGCGCTGTGCGGGCCGGTGGGCTTTGTGGGGCTGGTGGTGCCGCACCTCACGCGGGGGCTACTGGGCACGGCGGGCCGGCTCAACCTGGCGTTTTGTGCGGTGCTGGGCGGGGGCTTCCTGCTGGCCTGCGACCTGCTGGCCCGGCTGCTTTACCCGCCCGCGGGCCTGCCGGTGGGCCTGGTAACGGCCCTGCTGGGGGTGCCGTTTTTCGTATCTTTGCTGCGAAAAAAAAGCTTTTAGCTGCTCGTTTTGGGTTAGCCACGGTAGGTTTTTTGTTGTTACTCACACAATAAACCTGGTCGGCGCGCAACGAAAAACGCGCAGCCACCAACGAAAAACGAACCATGGTACACGTCAGCCGCCGCGAGCACTTCAATGCCGCCCACAAGCTCTACAACCCCGCCTGGAGCCCGGAGCGCAATGCGGAAGTATTTGGCCCCTGCGCCAACGAAAACTGGCACGGCCACAACTACGAAATGATAGTGACCGTGAAAGGCCAGCCTGACCCCGACACCGGTTTCGTAGTGGACCTCAAGGCGCTTTCCGATTTGCTGCGCGTGCACATCACCGAGCAGGTAGACCACAAAAACCTGAACCTCGACGTGCCATTTTTGCAGGGCCAGCTGGCCAGCACCGAAAACCTGGCCATCGCCTTCTGGCAGATTATTGAGCGCGAGCTGCCCGCCATCACCCTGGCCCGGCTGCACTGCGTAAAAATCTATGAAACCCCGCGCAACGCGGTGGAATACTTCGGCTGATTTCAATTAGCAATTATCAATCATCAGTTATCAACGTGCGAGAAGCCGATTGCCGGGCGCGATAATTGTCACTTGATAATTGATAACTGATGATTGATAATTGAAAAAATGAAATACTATTTTATTGCCGGTGAGCGCTCGGGCGACACGCACGCCGCCCATTTGCTGCGCGAATTGAAAAGCCAGGACCCGGCTGCCGATTTTCGCTACTGGGGTGGCGACCAGATGGAGGCCGAAGGGGGCTACCTCGTGCGCCACTACCGCGAGCTGGCCGTGATGGGTTTTGTGGAGGCCGCTACCAGCGTGCTCAAGTTTCGGCGCTACCTCAAAGAGTGCCAGGCCGATATGCTGGCGTATGGGCCCGATGTGCTGATTCTGGTGGACTACGGTGGCTTCAACCTGCGAATGGCGGCCTGGGCTAAAGCGCAGAATATCAAGGTGTTTTACTACATTTCGCCCAAAATATGGGCCTGGAACCAAAGCCGGGGCGAGAAGGTGAAGGCCTACGTGGACCGAATGTTCGTAATCCTGCCTTTTGAAGAAGAATTCTACCAACGCTTTGACTATAAAGTAGATTACATCGGTAATCCTACTGCTGATGAGGTGGCGGGCTTTGTGCCCAACCCAGGCTTTATGGCGCAGCACGGCCTCGATGCTGACCGCCAGATTATTGCCGTGCTGCCCGGCTCGCGCAAGCAGGAAATTGAGGAGATGCTGCACGAGATGCTGGCCGTGCTGCCCGCTTTTCAGGAATACCAGTTTGTGGTGGCCGGCGTAAGTAACCTTGACCGCAGCTACTACCAACACTTTGAGCGCAATGGTATTAAACTGATTTTTGACCAAGCTTTTGACTTGCTGAGCCGGGCCAGTGCGGCGCTCGTGACCAGTGGCACGGCTACCCTCGAAACGGCCCTTTTCGACGTGCCGCAGGTGGTGTGCTACCGCACCAGCGCGCTCACCTACATGATTAGCAAGGCCGTTATCAAGGTGCCGTATATCTCGCTCGTTAACCTCGTGGTGGGCCGTAAGGTGGTGGAAGAGTACATTCAGGGTAATTTCACGGCCCGCAACCTGCTCGACGAGCTCAAGCGCCTGCTCACCGACGAGGCCTACATTGCCCAGCAGCGCGAAGGCTATGCCGAGCTGCGCCAAAAGCTGGGCCAACACAGCGCCGCCCGCCAGACTGCGGGCCTGATGATTAAGTACTTGACCGAAAAGCCGGTGGCCGCGTAGGCCGCGCCGCGCCGCCTGGCCGGCCGCCGGGTGAACATCTGCGCCGGTTTCTTACTTAAGAAAAACAGTGGCCCGGCAGCTTGCCGGGCCTTTATTTTATGCGGCCCCTAGCTCCTTATCTCCAACCTGGCGCCGAGCGCACCACCGTGCAGCGCGTGACCGGCACCGCCGTGGCCCGCGCCACCGACCTGCTGGCCGTGGAGGCGCCCCTGGAAATCAGCCTGGGCTACGGCCCTGCTACTCAGCGCCAGACCCATAGCCTGGCCGTGACCATGCGCACCCCCGGCCACGATGCCGAGCTGGTGGCCGGCTTCCTGCTGAGCGAAGGCATTGTGCAGCAAACGGGTGATATTCAATCAATTGACCACCAGGCAGACCCGCGCCGGCCTGAGGAGCGGGGCAACGTAATTCGCGCCGAGCTGGCTCCTGGCGTGGTGCTGGAGCTCGACCGGCTGGAGCGGCACTTCTACACTACGTCGAGCTGCGGGGTGTGCGGCAAAACCAGCATTGCGGCGGTGCGCGCCAGCTCGTGCCCGGTGCCGCCGCCCGCCGATAGCCCGCGGGTGCCGGCTGCGCTCATCCACCAGCTGCCCGCGCGGCAGCGGGCGGCCCAGCAGGTGTTTGAGCAAACGGGCGGCCTGCACGCCACGGCGCTGTTTTCGGCGGCGGGCGAGCTGCTGCTGCTGCGCGAAGACGTGGGCCGCCATAACGCCTTCGACAAGGTAGTGGGCGCGGCGCTGCTGGCGAGTCAAATACCATTAAATCAGCATATTATTTTGCTGAGTGGCCGGGCCAGCTTCGAGCTGGTGCAGAAGGCAGCCGTGGCCGGCGTGGCCATTTTGGCGGCCGTGGGCGCGCCCAGCAGCCTGGCCGTAGAAGCCGCCGAGGAGTTTGGCCTGACGCTGCTGGGCTTTGTGCGCCAGGAGCGGTTTAATATTTACACCCACGAATCCCGCATTGTCTCCAGCTAAGCCCCCGCTTTGCCCTAACTAGAGATACCCCAAAGAAACCTAGCGCACTTACCAGGCTACTATCCACGTAGCCAGCCCGCGCAGCGGGCGTATCTGCGAAATCCGTAAAATCCGTTTGAATCTGCGATGAAGCTCAGACTAGAGGAAAATTCGCTGCGCCTGCGGCTGTCAGAGGCCGAGGTGGCGCAGTTTGCCAGCACGGGTCGGGTAGCCTACACCATTGTTTTTGGGCCCGAAACCGGGCAAACGCTGGTGTACTCGCTGGAGCAGCTGCCCACTGCCGACCCCGCGCCCGCCGTGCGCGTGCGCTACGCGGCCGGCGCGCTGGCCATTGAAGTGCCCGCCGCGCTAGCCGAGGAGTGGGTTTCGACCGAAAAAAATGGTTTTTCCGAACGCGTGCGGGTGGCGGCAAACCAAGAACTACGTATTATGGTTGAGAAAGACCTGGATTGTCGCCATTGAGCGGCTGGTTCCGTCTTTTGCCTGCATTTCCCGCCCTCATTCGCCCCGTTATTTTCATGGAAGATTCACCCGCTGCCGACGCCAATAAGGCCGGCAACCTACACGAGCAAAAGGCTAGCCTGAGCCCAGTAAGCGGCGAGCGCCCCAACCAGGGCGAAGCGCCGGTGGCCGACTACGAGATTCCGGCCGCCGACCACCCGACCAAGCCCGACCACGAGGCGAATGCCGAGACGCCACCCGCCCACGAGCACATTCCGGCCCCGCCCACGGCCGAGGCCAAGTACCTGTACCCGGTGCTGGCCCAGCCCCCCGAGGCCCTGACCGGCCTGCGGCTGGAAGGCCACGCCAAGGTAGCGGCTGGCATCACGGCCGTTATCAAGTCCATGCAATTCAGCTGGGGCGAGGACGGCGTGGTGCGCGGCACCAAGGGCCTGCTGAAAATGAACCAAAAGGACGGCTTCGACTGCTCGAGCTGCGCCTGGCCCGACCCCGACGAGCACCGCTCCATTGCCGAGTTTTGCGAGAACGGGGCCAAGGCCCTGGCCTCCGATGCCGACGACCAGGCGGCTGGCCCAGCCTTTTTCGCGCAGCACAGCCTGGTTGAGTTGTCGCGCATGACCGACCGCGACCAGAACAACGCCGGCCGCCTCACGCACCCCATGGTGAAGCGCCCCGGCGGCACGCACTACGAGCCCATCGAGTGGCCCGAGGCGTTCCAGATTGTGGCCAATGAGCTGAACGCGCTCAAATCGCCCGACGAGGCAATTTTCTACACGTCGGGCAAAGTACCTAACGAGCCCGCCTTTTTATTCCAGCTGTTTGTGCGCGAGTTTGGCACCAACAACCTGCCCGACTGCTCCAACATGTGCCACGAGAGCAGCGGCTCGGCCCTCAGCCCCACGCTGGG
>CAXTFI010000166.1:0-11420 GCA_964243255.1 uncultured Hymenobacter sp. | reverse complement strand
GGTTCGCAGGCACCACAGTTGATGCACTCGTCGGTTATCATGATGGCCATTGCCGTCGTCTCCTTATGCTAGTGAGTAATTTTGCTCGTCAAAGCTGCCCGGCTGTACGTAATAACGCCGACCAAGGCTGATTCGGACCCTCAAAAGTACGGCTCATTCTGCCTCCCCGCTACCTTTTCTTCATGTTGAACCGCCCCATCCGCCTCGCGGCCTTCGCCGCGCTGGGCCACCACCTCGCCGCCCTCACCGAAGCCGAAATCACGGAGCTGGCCTTTCGGGCCCGCAACCAGAATGCCTGGTTCGACCTGCCCAACGTGCGCACCGCCCTGGCCGGCATTGTGCACCTGCTGGCCGAGCCGGCCCTCAGCCACTGGGCCGGCCGCTACCCCGCCGAGCCCGCCGCCCCGCGCCAGGTGGGCGTGGTAATGGCCGGCAACATCCCCATGGTAGGCTTCCACGACCTGCTGTGCGTGCTGCTCAGCGGCCACACGCTGCTGGCCAAGCTCAGCAAAGACGATACCCTGCTCATGCGCTGGCTGGGCCAGCAGCTGCTGGAGATAGAGCCACAATTCGCGGAGCACCTGCAGTTTGTGGAGCGCCTCAACGCGGCCGATGCCTTCATTGCCACCGGCTCGGACAATACGGCCCGCTACTTTGAGTTTTATTTTAAGAGCCGGCCGCACATTATCCGGCGCAACCGCACTAGCCTGGCCATTCTCACGGGCCACGAAACGGCGGAGGAGCTGGCCGCGCTGGGCCCCGATATCTTCCAGTACTATGGCCTGGGCTGCCGCAACGTGAGCAAGCTCTACGTGCCCGAAGGCTACGATTTTGTGCCCCTGCTCGATGCCCTGCAGCCCTGGCAGCACGTGCTCAACCACCACAAGTACCAGAACAACTATGACTACAACAAGAGCATACTGCTGGTGAATGCCGTGCCGCACTTCGACACCGGCTTCTTGCTGCTGACCGAGCACACGGCGCTGGTGTCGCCCATTTCGGTACTGCATTATAGTACTTATACTCAAGAGATTGACCTGCTCGACCAACTCACCGACGTGGCCGCCCAAACCCAGTGCCTCGTGTCGGCGGGGGGGCGCTACGCCGGCTCCGTGCCCTTTGGGCGGGCGCAGCAGCCCAGCGTAGCCGACTACGCCGACGGCCTCGATACCATGGAGTTTTTGGCCGCCGAATTATAACTTAAATTGGCCGTAATAGACTAAACTATTGGTAATCTGCGCGTTATAAAACGTGGCTCATTCACTAATTTAGCGCAGCTTTTCACTCCGTGTATAGGTTTAGGGGCTGCGGGCTGTCGACTTTTCGCCGGCAGCCCGCCCCGTGCCCTGACCTGAGAAGCTGCCGACGCGTAGACGCCAAACGCCTCCCGCCTGGGCAACGCCCACCACGGCAAGCTGGATATTTTTTTCAAACGGCCGATGGCCAGCTCAAACGCGTGCAAACCGCCGGGTGGGGCGCGCATCCAGAATACCTTATCCTGAAAGTAGGCATTATGCCGCCGCTGCGGGCCGTGCTGGGGTTCGACTTTTACTAACCCCCAAATTAGCTGGGCCAAGCCGCCCGCCTGGCTTACTTGGGCGGCTTGGCCGGGCGGGCGGCGGCGGGGGTGGCGCTGCTGCCCTGGCTGCCGCCGCCGTTTTCGTCTACTTTCAGGTCGTCGTTTTGCACGGCCTTGTGGGGGCGCGGGTCGGCGGTGAGCTTGCCGAGGCGGTAGCCAAAATACACCTTGAAGCTCGTGATGTGCTGCACGGCGGTGCTGTTTTGCGTGAGCAGCGGGCCGGCCAGGTCGGTGCGCACGGTGTTGCTGGGCGAAAAGAAGTTTTCGGCCCCGAAGCCCAGGCTGCCCTTTTTGGCGGCAAACTCGCGCTTTAAGCTCATGCTGTACACCGCAAAGCTGCTCTGGGAGCCTTGCAGCTGCACCTGCTGCCCGCGGTAGAAGCCAAACAGCTGCACGCCCCAGCCCCTGGGCAGGGCGTAGCTGCCGTAGAGGCGGCCGCTCACCACGAGGCCCGCGTTGCGGGCGGCGTAGGCGGGGTCGGGCACGCTGTTGCGCAGCACGGCGTAGTAGGCATCGAGCCCGCCGCTGAGGCTGAGCTTGGTGCCCACGTTGAGGCTGGCGAAGGCACTGCCGCCGTAGGCATTTTCGTGGCCCACGTTCTGGTAGTCGATGCGCACTGCGCCGGGGTAGCCAGCGGTGCCCAGCGGCGTGCGCACCGCCTGAATGGAGCCGGTGGTGTTGCGCACAAAAGCCGAGAAGCTCAGGTTGGCCTGCTTAAGTAACGTGCTGTAACCCAGCTCGTAATTGTTGGTGTATTCGGGGCTGAGCAGGGGGTTGCCCTGGGTTTGCACCAGCGGGTTGGCGGCTTGCAGGTTGGGGTTCAAAAACTGCAGCGACGGGCGCTGCAAGCGGCGGTTGTAGGCCAGTTTCAGCACGTTGCCGTTGGCGAGCCGGCGCAGCACGCTCAGGCTGGGCACCAGCACGCCGTAGCTCGGAATAGCACCTACCGGGCCGCGGCCGTAGCTGGCCGCAATGGCCGCGTACTCGTAGCGCAGGCCCGGCTTCAGGGTGAGGCCCTTGGGTAGGCCCAGGGTGTAGGCCGCGTAGCCGGCGGCCACGTGCTGGCTGTAATCAAACGAGTTGTCAGCCTGCGAGTTAGCCAGCTGGCCGTAGTAGCTGTAGGTGCTGCGCACGGTGCGCTGAATGTTCTTCACCCCCACCTCCAGCAGCTGGTTTTTGGTGGTGGGCGTCTGGTAATCGAGCTGGGTGGTGAGCTCCTGGTTGGTGTTGGGGTTGTCGTTGCCCGACGGGCCCAAATTGGCCGCATTATCGTCTAAGTAGTTGTCGTTGTTGAAGTTATAGGTGCGGTTGTTGCGGCTCAGCAGCGTTAGCACGCTCAGCTCGCGCTGCGCCACCGCGTAGAGGTGGGTGTAGGTGAGGCTGGCGTCTACCGTGCCCGAGTCGTCGGTGGTTTGCACGTTGCGCACCGAGCGGGTGGCGAGGCCCAGAGGCAGCGACAACGTGCTGGTAGCCAGCGCGTCCTGGTAGTTGGTGGCGTTGCGGGTGCCGTAGGTGAGCGAAGCGGCCAGCGCGTTGCGCTTATCGAGGTCGTAGTCCCAGCCCAGCGTGTAGCGGCCAAACAGCTGGTTCTGGCGCGTGTCGGCGGCCTGCGTGGTGCGGGTTTGCTGGCCCGTGGCGGGGTTGGTGGTCAGCTGGTCGTTGGCGAAGCTGCCCGGCGTGTTGTAGCCGGCCCGGCCAAAGCCGCCGAGCGCGAAGCCCATGCGGCCGGTGCGGTAAGTGCCATTCAGGTTGAGGGTGCCCGAGCGGGTGCCGCCGCTGCCATCCAAGCTCAGCAGGCCGCCGCGCAGGGTGTTTTGCTTGGTCACGATGTTGATAATGCCCCCCGAACCCTCGGCATCGTACTTGGCCGAGGGCGCGGTGATGACCTCCACGCGCTGAATCTGGTCGGCCGGCAGCTGGCGCAGCCCGTCGGCCACGCTGTTGGCCATAATGGTGGAGGGCTTGTTGTTAATCAGCACTTTAATATTTTGGCTGCCGCGCAAACTCAGGTTGCCCTCCAGGTCTACGCTCAGCAGCGGCACGCGCCGGAGCACGTCGGCCGCGTCGCCGCCGCGGGTGGTCGGGTCGTTTTCGGCGTGGTAGATGGTGCGGTCCACCTGTTCCTCGATGAGCGACGCGGGGGCCGTTACCACTACCTCGCCCAGCGTGTGGGCCGCTACCGCCAGGGGCAAAGCGCCCAGGGCCACCGTGCCACCGGCCGGCACCACCACGCCCGGCCGCGTCAGGTCCTGGTACCCCAGCAAGCGCACGCGCAGCACGTAGGTGCCGGCCGGCACACCCGGCAGCACAAACTGCCCCGCGCCGCCGCACACGCCGCTGGCCACGGGCGCGCCGCTGGCATCCAGCACCGCCACCGCGGCGTAGCCGATGGGCTGGCCCGTGGCCCCGTCCGTGACGGTGCCCGTGAGGCGGCCCGCCGCGCGGGTAGGGGCCTGCTGGCCGTAGCTGGGCGCACTAATGCCAGTTAAGATACTTACCAGCAATAAGTTATGAATAGTAATTCGAGGCCGCATACAACAGTATTTGCCCCCAAAGGCAGCCCCGGCAACCAGGAGGTTGCGTCGGCAAACGGATTTTTTACCGCTATCCCGCTATTCTACCGGCTGCCCGCGCCGCAGTATTCCTTTGGCGGTGCGCCTCCGCTGTTTAGTAGAAAATCATCCAAACCAAAAAAGGCCGTCATGCCCATCTGGCGTCCGCTTGCCGAAGCATGACGGCCTTTTTTGCCCCTTTGACTTCCTATTTCCTCACCTTCCCAACTTCCTAAACACCTTCGCCACTACTTGCGTAGCTGGAAAGCCCGCGAAATATTGAAGCCGAAAAAGAGGTCGCCTTTGAAGAAATTGCCCGTCGTTTGGGGGATGAAGAACTTCTCAATCATGCCCTGCGAATTGGTGACGTGGAGCTGGAAGACGTGGCCGCCGGTTTCGATATCGAAGCCCAGGGCCAGCGAGTTGCGAAAGTCGTCGCGGGTGGGGCCGGGCAGCAGGTAGTAGTATTCGCCGCTGAGAGCCACGCGTTTGGTGAGCTTCTGGCGGGCGGCCAGGCCCAGGGCGTACACATTGTTTTGGTCGCGGCGCAGGTCCACGAAGTTGCGGTGCACCAGCGTGGGCATGAGCTGCCCCGACAGGCGCGGGCTGAATTTGCGGGCCAGCAGCGCCTGGTAGGTGTAGGTGAGGCGCGAGGCGGTGGTGCGCTCCGGCGCGGGCTCAAACCGCAGCGAGGTGAGGGCAGCCGAGGCCAGCACCGTTACCGACACGGGTACGGGCCGCGGGCCGGTGCTTTGGCGCAGCAGCCGGTATTTGCCGAAGCCGTCAAACGTTTTTTCGAGTGAGCTGCGGCCCACGCCCACCGCCAGCCGGTCGGTGAGGCCGTACTCCAGCCCGAGCCGGATGGTGGCCTGGTCGAGGCCAAAAAAGTTGTACGCCCCGCTGTTGAGCGTGCCAAAGCGGTGCGAAATCAGGAACAGCAGGCTGCCCGCGCCCGGCGTTTCGATGGACTGCCCGTTGATGACGCGCGTGCCCTTGAAAGTGGCCGCCACGTACGCGCGGCGCAGGCTATCGGCGGTGAGGTGGTTGAGCTGTTGCAGCAAATCCTGGGCGTGGGCGGGCGCGGCGGCCAGCAGCCCGGCCAGCCCCAGGGCCAGCCCGGCAAGGGTTGATTTTGAGCGCATAGCAAGCGGGGGTTAGGGCAGCGGGTCGCAGGCCAGGGCCACGGTCACGTCCACCGATTTGGCGAGGTGGGCCCGCACCAGGGCCGGAATCTCGATGTTGTAGTCGGCCGGGGCCACGGCAAACCTGGCGTTGACCAGCAGGCGGCCACCTTGCTGCTCCAGCGTGCCCGGCACCTGCACGCGCCGCGTCACGCCGTGGATGGTGAGGTCGCCGGCCACCCGCGCCGGCTGCGGCCCGCCCCCGGCCAGCGTACCCGCCTGAAAGTCCACCAGCTGGCCCGTAAACGTGGCCTTGGGGTATTTCTCCGACTCCACGTAGTTCTCGTTGAAGTGGGTCTGCATCAGCTTATTAGGAAACTGAAACTCCTTCATCAGCACCGTAAACGCCAGCTGGCCCGACTGCACGTCTACCACCGCGCCCGCCAGCTGGTTGCGCGCCTCAATGTCTTCGAGCGGAGCCGCCGAAAAGAAGCGGATAGTGCCCGTGCGGGTGAAATATTTGGTGGGTGCCTGGGGCGGCGCGGTGGCCAGCCAGCCCAGCAGGCCCAGCAAAAACAGGAGCTGTTGCATGGCAGAGGGGAATAGCAAAAGTTAGTTGTTGGGCGCGCCGGCGGCCACCCACCGGCGCAGGTGGGTGAGGTCGCAGTCCGAGAGCTTGGCTCCGCCCTGGGGCATGGCCGGGTAGCCGGGGTCGTGGTTGACGGTGCCCAGTAGCTGGCCGCTGGCTGCCACGCGCTGCACCTGCGCCAAGCTGCTCACGTTGAAGCCACTAGCGGGCTGGCTGCCACCGTGGCAGCTGCTGCAGTGCTGCTGCAGCAGTGGGGCAATGGTGCCCGCGTAGGTTACCTGGGTAGTGTCGCAGCTGGGGGCGGGCAGCCCGCCGGCTTGCAGCAGGTCTTCCCCATTTTGCGAGGTGCAGGCCCCGAGCAGCAGCGCGGCGCTTAGCAATATCAAATGCTTGACTACCATAGCTTTGTAGGCGATAAAGGCTTGAAACACAGGCGCTGCGTGACCGTCTTTTTACACTTGGCTTACCTCCCCCTAAGGCGTAGCTACCGACTACACGTTGCCGCTGCCCGCTGCCGCGTTGCGTGGGTCGGCATCAGGGGGGGGTCTGCCACCAGAACAGCCTGTACACTCACCCCGAAACCGCGCCGGCCCCTCCCAACCCAACTAGCCAAACACGCTAGCGAGCCAAGCCAAACTTAAGCGAGAACGCCAGGCCTGCGCTGCTGAGCCGCACCTGCCCGGCTCCCACCCCCGCCAGCGGCACTTGCCAAAAGGGCTCGGCCTGCGCCGACCAGCGCCCCCCTAGCGGCCGCTCGATGCCCACTGCCAGGTTGAGCACGCGCAGGAAATGGTTGGAGCCGTTGAGTACCTGGGCCGTTTTGGTAAACGTCTGGCCGTTTATCGTCCAGTCGTAGCTGTAGCACTCGTTGCGCATCAGTAGCGAGTTGATTCCCAGGCTGGTAAACACGGTGTAGGTGGGTCGGCTCAGCACGTCGTAGCGCAGGTCCAGGGGGATTTCGGTAACGCGGCAGTTGGCGTCGAGGGTGTAGTCGCCGGCAAACCAATGCCAGGACGCGGGCACCTGGTAGTCGGTGCTGGCGGCGCGGTAGCGCTTGTAACTGCTCACCACGCCGGCCCGCACCCGCAGCCGGTTGGTCAGGCGATATTCCAGCGTCAGGCCGTAGTCGCCGCCAAGCTGGGCCGACTGCGGGGTGCGCACCGCGCTCAGCGAGGGAGCACCCAGCAGGCCCACCATCAGCCGGTAGGCAGGCCGCGGGGCGAAGCGCTTTTCGGTCGGGGCCGAGTTGGCGGAGTCCGCCAGCGGCGGCAGCGCGGCTAGCCGCGCCAGCGAATCGGGCAGCCGGTAGCCGGCCGCTGGCAAAAGCATTGGCCCGGCAACCGCGAGCAAGTCGTAGCCCGTGGCGGCAGGCGCTGCGCGGTTAGCTGGGTTGCCAGAGTTGCTAGCTAGTGGCCGGGTAGTCAGTACCTTTCGTCCATAAAATGGCGCTTCACTTGCTGATTTTTTCAGCCACTGTGCGTTGCGACGGTCAGTGGCTGGGGCCAGCCGATACGTGAGTGGCTTACCTGCTAATGCTTTGTTTGTCAAGACATTACTTAGCAAGCCAACTTCTCCTCCATTCGCTGCCGGTGGTAGCTGGTGTAGCTCGCGCCGACTAGCTGCAGGGGCAAGCCACTGCGCTGGCTTCTCATTTGATAAATTTTTATTTGCCAATTCTTTACTACCTAAATCAAGTGTACCTCTTTCGACCGCTGCAGGTGTAGCCTCACTCAGGACTGGCCCAGCCGGGGCAAGCGGCCGGGTAGCGCTACCAGTTGCCGGCGGGGCCGGGTGGCCGGCGGGGCCGGGCGCAGCACCAACAAATAGCCTTGCCAGGTTAGCAGCAGCAGCACGGCTAGCTCAAGGGCGAAGCCGCGGGCTATTTTCTGGCGCAGCTGCTGGGTGGTGGCAGCGGCATCGAGCCGGCTTTCCAGGCGCTCCCAGGCTCCGGGCTCCGGCTGGGTGGCCTCGGGGTACGTTTGTGCTACGCGCCGAAACAGCGAATCCAGGTCCTCATCTGGCATAGTGGGCGTAGGCATGGTGGTGAGCGCGTTTAAGAAGTTGTTTGAGACAAGCGCGGGCTTTGAATAAGTTGGACTTCGAGGTGCCGGTCGAGATGTGCAGCTGCTCCGCTATTTCCTCGTGGGTGTAGCCGTCGATGGCGTAGAGGTTGAACACCGCCCGGCAGGCCGGCGAGAGCTGCCCAATGAGCTGCAGCAGCTCGTCAAACGAGAGCGTGTCGAGCGGCGTGGGGCCCGTATCCACGTTCAGCGGCTCGGCTTCCTTCAGGCTGGCGTGCAGCGCGTGGCGGTGCTCGGCCCGAAACAGGTCGATGGCCGTGCGCACCATAATGCGGTGCAGCCAGCCGCGCAGCGAGCCGGCCAGGTCGGGGTAGCGGGCCGCGTCGAACCGGGGCAGCTCCTGAAAAACCTTCAGAAACCCGTCGTTTACGGCCTCCACGGCCGCATCGCGGGTGTGGAGGTAGCGCAGGCAAATGCTCAGGGCAAACCCATAGTAGTGCTGGTACAGCGCGCGCTGGCTGGGCCGCTCCAGCCGCCGGCAGCCGGCGAGCAGTTCGGTAAGCTGGGCAGGGGTAGTGCTGGGCATAGCCGAAGGGTGGAAAGGATGAGCGCCTGGTTGAGCAGGAACTCGGAGCAGCCCGCCAAAAGGTTGCCACTAGTTTACGAAAAATTAGCTAAGCCTCTCATCTCTAGTCATTAAGGAGCACATAAGGCCCTAGTGCGGAGCCTACGCTACTGCGGCCGCAGCGCCGGGTTGCGGCAAAAGTCCTCGTCGGTGAGCGTGCCCAAAAAAGCCAGCAAGTCGCGCTGCTCCGCGGCCGTGAGCGGAATACCCAGGCGACCGTCGGCCCGCCTAAAAACCGGGTCCAGCGTGGGCGAATCGACCAGGCCGTGGTCGTAGTGCCGCAGCACCTGGGCCAGCGTGGCAAAGCGGCCATCGTGCATGTAGGGCGCCGTGCGGGCGCAGTTGCGCAGCGACGGCACGCTGAAGCGCCCCCGGTCGGCGGCCCGAAACGTGATGCCCGCCCGCCCCGAGTCGGCGGCAAAGCGGCGGGCCAACCCATTATTGCGAAACGAGCCGTCGGTGAATAAGTCGGTGGCGTGGCAGGGCGTGCACTTCTGGGTTAGCAGCTGGCGGCCGCGCTGCTCGGCGGGCAGCAGGGTGCCGCCGGCTTCGTGGCGCACGTAGTGGTCGTAGCGCGAGCCAGCCGACGTGAGGGCGGCCGTGAACTGAGCCAGCGCCCGCAGCAGCTGGTACGAGTCGATTGGCACCCGGCCGTATACCTGCGCAAACTGCTGGCGGTAGGTGGGTTCGGCGTTCAGCTTGCGCAGCACGGCCGGGAGCGTGGTGCCCATTTCGAGCGGGTTGGCAAGCGGCGCGAGCGGCAGCATTTCGAGGTTTTTGGGCCCGCCGTCGGCAAAGAAGGTCTGCTTCCAGCGCAGGTTTTGCAAGGCGGGGGCATTGCGCCGCCCCCGCCGCCCGCCCACCCCCGCGCTAAAGCGGTCGGGGCTGGCAAAGGCCTGGGCCGCCCGGTGGCAGCTGCCACACGCCACGGTACCATCGCCGGAAAGACGCGCGTCGTAAAACAGCCGGCGGCCCAGCGCAAACGCCTGGCGGCTGGGTTGGTTTTGGGCCGGCGCATACACGGCCGCCGGGAAGTTGCGGGGCAGCGCCGCCGCCGTTTCCGGCAGCCGGGCCAAGAAGCCAGCTACGGCCAAAATACTTGCCAAGGCCGTCATTACCAGCCCACTAGCCCAGGGGCGGCCCATGGCTAGTTGGGGTGAATGTGCTCGAGCGTGAACATGCCGGCCGCGTAGTTGTCGGCCACCCGCACGGCGCTGGGCCCACCCTCCGAGTCGTACACGTCGGCAAAGCGGATGGGGGCCGGGCCGCTGAAAAGCTTTTGCACATCTACGCCCAGGTGAATTTCGGGCTGGTGGTCGGGGCTAACCACCACCGTAGCGCCCCCAAAAGCGGGCGCAATGGTGCGCAGCGCGTTATAAGGCCGTTGAAACCCGATAATACTGAACCGCAGCCGGCCCGTGGCCGAGGCCGGCGAGGTGCCCTCCAGGCGCACGAAAACGTAGCCGGCGTTCCAGTCCCAAAACATGCCGTTGGCCGGGTCGAGCGCGCCGGTCTGAGCCCCCGCCACGTTGCGGGCACTATCTACCCCCACCACAAAGCTGAGGCCCGAGTAGGTGCCGGCCGGCACCTGTCGCAGGGCAATGTGCGCCGAAGCCGGCGCCGCCGCATCTACCAGAAAGTAGCTGTCGGGCACGGCGTACTGGCTGCCATCGGCCCGCCGCAGCTTCACATTGGAGAGGTAGTATTTGAACGTGGAAACGGTGAACTGCTCGCCATTGCCGTTGGGGTAGGCCGGGCCATTTAGCAGCAGCGGCGCGGGGCCCACGCTGGGCTCCAGCTCCAGGTACAGGTCGCCGGTGGGGCTGGCCGGGCCCGGCGCCCGGCTGCAGCCGCTGGCTACGGCCACCAGCAGGCAGCCCAGGCCGAGGCGCAGCCGGAGGCGGGCCAGGAGGTGAGTGAGTAGTAGCATCGCCTTGGTCATCAATGAGTAAGCACCAGGCGTTGCGTGGCTACTACCTGGTCATTCACCAGCAGGCGGTAGCAGTAGATGCCCGTCGGCAGGTCGGCCAGACTGATGGCTAGGTCGTGGCCCACTGCCTCGGGGCCCACCTCCACGGTGCGCACCACGCTGCCCAGCAGGTTGAGGAACTGCACCACGTGGTGGGCGCGGGCCTGGGCCTGGTTGAGCCGCAGCGTTACGGAGCCGGTGGCGGGGTTGGGGTACGCGGCCAGGGCCTCCGTGGCTAGCTGCGTGGGCAGCACGGGCAGGGCCGCCGCCACCGTAATCACGCCGTACATGCCCACGCCCGGCGCGCCGTGAAAGGAGCAGTGATACGGGAAAGCCCCCGTCGTGGCAAACGTGAGCGACTTACTTACATTGGCCGAGTTGATGGTGAAGCTCGTCCAAGCGTTGGTATCAGAAACCGTGGGGTGCGAGTTGGTGCCGCCCTGGTACTGCCACGTCACCACGTCGCCGGGGTGAATGCTGACCGTCTGGGGCGAGTAAAAGTTGTCGCCCACTGTGATGACAATGGTGGTGGCCCCGGCCGCGTGGCTCAGCAACCCAAAGGCCACCAGCAGGAAGGCATGTGCAAGGTTTTTCATAGTGCTGCCCGTTAAAGTGAAAGAAATAAGCTGAAGCTTTACTCTTTTTAATCTCTTGAGCAATAAGCCCAAGCGTATTCTCCTGGGAAGACCGGTCTACTTAGCTACTCGGCGGGGCGGGCCAAATGGTTGCCTGGGCATCTGAACTATTTCTTGCTACAAACCTGCCCGGCCAGGGTGGGCAGCACGCAAAAAGGCCGTCATGCTGCGCTGCGCGCGGCACGACGGCCCAAAAAGTTAAATGACTATTAGCTAATCTGTTGACCTGCTTCGAACTTCCCGGAGCCGTTACGTGCTGGCGGGGTCGCCCTCTGGGGCACCTCACCCCCTGGCCCCCTCTTTTTTGGAGAGGGGGCCAGGGGGTGAGG
>CAXTFI010000165.1:0-11449 GCA_964243255.1 uncultured Hymenobacter sp. | reverse complement strand
TCAGCCCCGCAGGGGCGTATCCGCGAAATCAGTTTAATCCGTTTGAATCTGCGGTAAAGTGCGACCAACCCTGTGCCGTGAGCGGCACCGCCTGGCCCGACTTCGTTATTAAATTCACCGCATCATTATGCTCCGTCAAGTGGCCGATGACGGTGATGTCGGGGTGATTTTTAATCTTGGCGTGGTCGGTGACCGGGATGGTGAAAAGCAGCTCGTAGTCCTCGCCGCCGTTGAGGGCGGCCATGATGGGGTCGAGGTTGAACTCGGCAGCCGCTTCGAGCGTGGGGTTGGCCAGCGGCAGGTACTCGCTGAACACCCGCGCCCCGGTGCCGCTGGCGGCGCACAGATGCAGCACTTCGGAAGCTAGCCCGTCGGAAATATCAATCATGGCGGTGGGCTGCACGCCCAGCTCGCGCAGCTCGTGCATGATGTCGAGGCGGGCCTCGGGCTTGAGCTGGCGCTGCACCACGTAATCGTAGTTGTCGAGCTCGGGCTGGGTGTCGGGGTCGGCCAGGAAGGCTTGCTTTTCGCGCTCCAGCACTTGCAGGCCCAGGTAGGCCCCACCGAGGTCGCCCGATACGCAAAGGATGTCGGTGGGCTTGCCACCCGAGCGGCGCACGGCCTGGCCCGCTGCCACCTGGCCCAGCGCCGTGATGCTGATAACCAGGCCGCCGCGGCTGTTGGTGGTGTCGCCGCCCACCAGGTCGACGCCGTAGGCCTCGCAGGCCAGGCGCATGCCGGCGTACAGCTCCTCCACGGCTTCCACGGTGAAGCGGCTGGGCAGGCTCAGGCCCACCACGAGCTGGGTGGGCGTGGCCATCATGGCGGCCACGTCAGACACGTTAACAGCTACCGCCTTGAATCCCAGGTGCTTGAGTGGCGAAAACGACAAGTCGAAGTGCACGCCTTCCACCAGCAGGTCGGTGGTCACGACTACCTCCTGCCCGGCGGGCGGGGCCAGAATGGCCGCATCGTCGCCGATACCCAGGATGGTGGAAGGCTGCGTGAGGGCAATGTCGCGCTGCAAGCGGCGAATGAGGCCAAACTCGCCAAGCTGGGAAAGGGGCGTTAAATCAGCCATGAAACAGAGGGAAATCGAGCGGTAAAAAACGGCCGCAAAGGTACGGCCGGGGGCAGGCGAGCGTTCGGAACCGTAATTTGGGGCCCCGGCCGTACCATATTACCGCCGGGTGTTCGTTTGGTTCTGATGAAAGCCGTTCTTTTTGCCGGTCTGCTGACCCTCGCCGTGCTGCCCATGTGCAAGCCCGATGCCACCAAAAGCACCACTACCACCGCCGCCAGCCCCGCCTCACCGGCAGCCATGCGCGCCCAGCTCGACGAGCTGCGCGACTCGGCCGACGTGAACTGGCGGCGCATGATGGCCAGCGACGATAAAAAGCTCGCCGACCTGCGCGAGCTGCTGCAAGACCTCAGCAAGTACCCCGCCGCCAACCAAGCCCAGCTGGCCGGCCTGCGCCAGGCCCGCGCCCGCCTGCCAGCCCAGCGCTACACCCGCCAAACGATGGCCTCCTCGCCCCTCATCGACCGCTACGACACGGCCCAGGACTCGGTGCTCAAACTAGTGCTGCCCCTGGCCGCGCCCGACGGCAACGCGCCCTCCGAGCGCGTGCGCGACTACGTGGAGGCCATTCAGGCGGCTGATAACAACGTGGTGGGCTACCGCGCCCACTACGACGCCGCCGCCAAAGCCTACAACGCCTACCTGCAAGTGCACCGCGCCGAGCTACCCAAGCTGGGCAGCAGCTACGCCGGCTTGCAGCCGTTTCCGCTGTTTGAGCTGAGTCAATAGACTGAGGCAGTTGAAGTTTAGCAAAATAAGTAGTATATTTTGGCGGTGTTGCAACCTAGCCCGTGCGGCCGGGCTCCCTCACTGTACCGGCTACTTATTTTACCAAAACCCCACGCTCATGCCCAAATTCTTTACCCACCTGCGCCTGCCCCTGCTGGCCTTGCTCACGAGCTTCGCGCTCACCTCGTGCTTCGACCGCGACAAGAAATGCGACCCTAAGCCTAAGCCCACTATTTGCTTCCCCACTACCACGGCCCCCAAGACTGGAAATAGCTGAGGGTGAAGGGGGTAAGGAGCAAAAAGAACGTCATGCAGACCGCAGGGAAGCATGACGTTCTTTTTGCTATTCTATCCTAAATAACTGATTATCAATCACTTCTCCTCCCCTGGATTCAACTCCCACACATCGGGGTGCTGGTAGTTGACGATGATGACGGAGAAGGGATGCGGCTCGCCCTCGCGCTTTTCGATGCGCACGGCCCCGGCGTCGCGCAGGTGGGTGAGCAGCTGGCGGCGCTCCCAATCGGGTAGCTCGGGCAGCACATCGGTGAGGCGGCGCAGGAAGGGGCTCACCCATATTTCGGGCGTAGCCTGCTGATTACCAAACTTTTGTACCTGCTCCAGCAAAAACTCCAGGCAGCGGCGCTCGTCGGGCAGCGTCACGCGCCGGATGGGCTGGAAGGTGGGCGCGGGCTCCTGCAGCAGCTGGTCCATCAGGCTGAGCGGCTTGGGGGCCAGCCGCGCGGGCGGGGCCGCCGCTACCGGGCCGGCCGGGGTGCTGGCCGCATCCTGGGCCGCCTGGCGGGCGGCGGCAGTGGGCACGCCCACGGTGCCCTGCTCGCGCAGGCGGCGGGCGTCTTCGGCCTGCTGCTGGCGGGCAGCGCGGTGGTCTTCGAGGGCCTGGAGGCGCTCGGCGGGCAGCAGCTGGCGGGCATCGAGGAAGTGCTCCTGGCCCAGCATCAGCAAGAGGTCGCCCGACACACTTTCGCGGAAGCCCACCACCTTCACCTGCCGGGCCTGGCGGCGCAGGTGCTGCAGCACCGGGATGTAGTCGCGGTCGCCGGCCACCAGCACAAAGGTGCCGATATCGGGCCGGGTGTAGAGCACTTCGAGCGCGTCGATGCAAAGCTGCATGTCGGCCGCGTTCTTGTGGTCGGTGCCCAGCACGTTGCGCGTGTCCACGCCCATGAGGTAGAGCGGGCCCTGCGGCCCGGTGGGCAGGCGGTCGAAATCGGCGTAGGCGTAGAGCACCAGCGAGTCGAGGCCTAGCTCGCGCTTGAGCGTGTCGCGTAGGGCGCGCACCAGGTCGAGGGCGTAGTCGTGGGGGTCTTGCGGGTCGAGGTAGTGGTTTTTAAGAAAGTAATAAACGTTCTCAAAATCAATAAAAACCGCGGCATACGGCGAGGCCGCCGCGGCCGGCGGCGCCGCCGAGAAAGTGGGGGAAGCAGACATTAGCAGGAAGTGGTAGAAGGGGCCGCCCGCCAGCTAACCTGGCAGGCGGCAGTGCAAGAGCGTGTGGGGCAAATGTCGGGTTGAGGTAAGTCAGGGCCGACAAGCAACCAAACAAAAAATTGGGTAAGCTGGTCGCTAGCTGCTTTTTAAGAAGCTCGTGCCGCGCCCGATTGTTCGCTGGTTTTGCAGCGGCGCGGTGCGGACCTTTGGGGCCTCCTACCCTTGCGTTATGCTTCCTCCGTTTTTTTGCCGCGCCGGCTGGCTGCTCCCGGCGGTTTTGTTGCTCGCCGCCCCGGCCCATGCCCAGCGCGCGGGCGACCAGCCGCCCACTCAGGACCCGTTTGGCCGGCGGCCGGTGCTGGCCCGCGAGGTGCCGGGCGGGCGGTATAAGTCGCACCGGGTTTACCACGATTACCGGAATGGTGAATGGGTGCGGCTGATGCTGGAAATAAGGGCTACCGATGGCAGCGTTCGGCGTATCCAGACCTGGGCGCCGGGCGTGGTTAAAATCAGCTACTTCGCGCCGGGCTCAGTTTCGGTAGCCGATTCGTCGCTAAGCGTAGTGCAACCACCGCAGCCGGTGCAGTACGAAACCCTTTGCCAGCACGGCTGCGATGGCCCGCCCCCAGCCGCGATTCTTAAAAAATACGGTCCCGATGTATGCTCAGGAGTGCAATTCTACCCCGACAAGCTAACGCTTACCATTAATTGCCAGTCAGTTAGCATAGATAAGAGAACGTTGGCTGTTACGGTATTTGGCGATGGATTATCCAAAGGAAGTTTCAGCGAAGCCGCAACGCCCTTTCGCCGCCAGCCACTTCCTTCCCACTTACCCCCACGCCCGGACTCGCCGAGCCCAGGCTACACCGCCGATGAAGGGGCCGGCACGGGCGTTCGTTTTCGCCTCGCGCCGGGCGAGCGGCTCTACGGCACGGGCGCCCGCGCCCTGCCCCTCGACCGGCGCGGCTACCGCCTGGCGCTCTACAACCAGGCCCACTACGGCTACCAGAATGGCGAGCCAAACCTGAACGTGACCCTGCCCGTGGTGCTCAGCAGCCGCGGGTATCTGCTGCTGTTTGACCACTACGCCCCGGCCTACCTGGACCTGGGCAAGAAAAACCCTAACGTACTAGAGTACGGCCTGGAAGACGATTGCAACCAAGGTTTTCTCGGTGAGCTATGCAAGGGTAAGCTGAGCTACTTTGTGATAACGGGCGCCAACCAAGGCGAAATCCTGAACCGCTACACGGCCCTCACGGGCCGGCAGCCGCTGCCGCCGCGCTGGGCGCTGGGCCTTATCCAGAGCCGGTTTGGCTACCGCAGCCAGGCCGAGCTGCTGGCCGTGGCCCGCCGTATGCGCCGCGAAGACTTCCCGCTCGATGCGCTGGTGCTGGATTTGTTCTGGTTTGGCGGCACTACCCGGCAGGGCGACTTTGCCTGGGACGCGGCTCACTTCCCCGACCCGGCCGGCATGATGCGCGACCTCAAAGCGCAGGGCGTGAACACGATACTCATCTCGGAGCCCTACGTGATGCGTACCTCCCGCAACGACAGCATCGTGCGCACGCAGGGGCTGGTGGGCACCACGGCCCGGCGACAGCCCTACACAGTAGGCTCGTTTTGGGCGGGGCCGGCGAGCATTCTGGACGTGTTTAAGCCCCAGGCCCGCACCTGGCTGTGGGCGCAGTACCAGCGCCTGCACGACCAGGGCGCGGCCGGCTGGTGGAGCGACCTCGGCGAGCCCGAAAACCACCCCGAAGCTATGTACCACCGGCTGGGCAAAGGGCGAGCACCGGCCCGCCAGGTGCACAACGCCTATGGCATGACCTGGGCCCAGCTTTTGCAGGATAACTACGCCCAAACCTACCCCAACGAGCGCCTTTTTAACCTGGCGCGCTCGGGCTGGGCGGGCATGCAGCGCCACTCGGTGTTTCCGTGGAGCGGCGACATCAACCGCTCGTGGAGCGGCTTGCAGGCGCAGGTGCCTCTCATGCTGGGCATGGGCCAGGCGGGCGTGGGCTACATGCACTCCGACGCCGGGGGTTTCGGGGCCAATGCCACCCAGGACCCCGAGCTGTATACGCGCTGGCTCCAGCTGGCGGCCCTCTGCCCCATCATGCGCCCGCACTCCGACCAGGTGGTGGCCCCCGAGCCCTACACCTACCCCGAGCCTTATAAGAGTATCGTGCGCAACTACGCGCACCTGCGCTACGAGCTGCTGCCCTACCTCTACACCCTGGCCGCGCAGAATACGCTCACCGGAGCGCCGCTGGCGCGGGCCATGGATTTTAATTCCTCGTTTAACCAGCGAATTGCGCCGCCATCGCTACCTCTCACCGCAAACGATACACTTTCTGCGGACGAGGGCAGCGACTGGGGCGGAGGCGATAGTAGGGCAAATTTGGATGGCGGCTGGGGTAGTGAGCTCAATAAAACTCCTCCGCTTACCTTAAACCAGCGTGAATCAGACGAACCTACTTCCGGCCCTCCCCCCGGCGACCAATACCTACTCGGGCCCAATCTGCTCGTAGCCCCCATCAACCAGTCCGGCCAGCGGCGGCGCAATGTGGAGCTGCCCGCCACGCCCGGCGGCTGGGTCGATTTTGCCACCGGCCAAACGCTGCCCGGCGGCCGCACGGTGGGTCTGCCCGCGCCGCTGGCCCACGTGCCACTGCTGGCTCGCGCCGGCGCTTTGATACCTCTCACGGCCTACCGCGCCAGCACGGCCGCCTTCCGGCCCGATACGCTGGTAGTGCGCTACTTCCCCGACCCGGCCGTGCCGATTTCGGCCTTCACGGTGTACGAGGATGATGGCCACTCGGCGCTGGCCCTGGCCCAAAAGCAATACGCCACCGTTGCGCTGCAAGCCAGCCTGCGGGGCGACCAACTCAATTTTCGGGCTACCATCGCGGGGGCTTACCCCGGTATGCCCGCCCAGCGCCTCCTCTTATTGCGCCTGAGCCGCGTAGCTGCCGCGCCTACTGCGCTGGTGCTTGCCGGCCAACCGCTTGCGCCCTCGGCTTGGCAGTACGACGCCAGCCGCCACGAGCTGGTAATACAACTCCCATTCAAACAAGCAGTTACTCTTTCGCTCACTGGTTTGCGCCTGCTTACCCAGCCCGCTACCCAAACCGACCCCGAAACGCTGACGCTCACCGCCCCCGACAGCCGGGTTTTCAGCGAGTCGGTGCGCTTGCACTACGTGCGGTACGTACCGACCGTCAGTCCCGCACCGCTGCGCATCCGCAATGCGTATGGGCAGTTGGTGCGCGAGCTGCCTACCGAGGCCGCCGCGGGCACTTATGCCGCGCCGTGGGATGGGCTGGATGCCCAAGGCCACCCCACGGCATCAGGGTTGTACGAGGTAGAAATGGCGGGCCAGCACCAACGGCTCGTGCACTTGCCGTAGTAGTATTTTTCACCGCAGAAGACGCGGAGGCTTTCGCAGAAGAACGACCTCTGCGCTTCTTCTGCGAAAGCCTCCGCGTCTTCTGCGGTGAAAACACAAAAGCTCTTCCACACGTGTGGAAGAGCTTTTTATTGATTGCGAATCGACGCTAAGAGTTGCTAGCCGCCTTGAGGGAAAGCGCCGCCAGCGCAATATTCTGATTGAGGTACTTGGAGTTATACCCCGCATTTGACTTGCTCAAAAACAGGCAGCTACCACCCTGCACCGCGTCAATAATCTGCGAATACTGGTCGAGCGGTAGGGCGGGGCAGCCGAGACTGCGGCCCAGGCGGCCATTTTGCTTGATGAAATCCTCGCTTACGTAATCGGCCCCGTGCATTACAATGGAGCGGGCAAGGGCGTTGGTATTAAAGCCCTCATCCAGGCCATTGAGGCGCAGCGAATGGCCGTGCTTGCCTTCGTATTCCTGGCCCGTCACGTAGAAGCCCAGGCTGCTCATGTTGCTCTGGTCAGTGTTTGAAAACTGGTCGGCCCCGTTTTCACCCGAGTTGTGGCCGTGAGCTACTAGGGTGTGAAACAGAATTTTATCGTTGTTCAGGTCGAGCACCCACAGGCGCTTTTCGGTGGAGGGCAGGTCGAAGTCAATCACGGTCAGGTGCTGCTGGTCGGCGGCCAGGTGGCCGGTTTCGCGCAGGTTGAGGTAGCCGGTCATGGCTTTTTCAAACACCTCGAAGCGCAGGCCCTGCCGCTCGGCGCCCAGGCGGTCGTAGGTCTGCCGCAGGGTAGCATCGAAGCGGGCCAATGGCGTGAGCGCCACCAGGGCCTTGGCCGTGGTAGCCGGTGCATGGGCCGATGATTTCAGGAGCGGGCCGGCCAGCGGCGTAGCCAAAAACAGCGACGCCACAAAAGGTAGCACGCGCCGCACAAAGCGTTGCGAGCGGCGGCGGCCGTCGCGCTGGCGTTGAACTACGCTGGAATGATGCTTTTTCATGACAATTTCGACGTGAAACGTAAGTGGAAAGCGTCCGCCAAAACGAACTACCTGTTTGCGAAAGGTACTATACGAGATTTTAACCTCGTTGGGTCGGCTAGAACGGGGTGGCCACCTAAATAATTCCCGGCTCAGCGCCAGCCGCGCCGGGCAAAGCGCCGCCCGGCGGCCGGCCCGTCGAGCCAGCGCGAGGCCAGGCCCGGCCCACTCACCAGCAGCAGGCTACCCGTGCGCACCGTGCTGATAATCTGCTTGTACTGCGCGGGCGGCAGCGCCGGGCAGCCCCGGCTATGGCCCAGGTGGCCGTGCTGGCGCAGGTAGTCGGGGCTGGCATAGTCGGCCGCGTGCAGCACAATGTAGCGGTCAAACACGTTGGTATTCTCCCCCTTATCCAGCCCCTCCAGCCGCCGCGAGTAGCCGTGAATGCCGTCGTAGGTGCCCGAGGTGCGGTAAAACCCCAGCGAGGTGCACGCCGAGCTTTCGGCGTTGGAGAAGCGCCGCGCCCGCAGGTGGCCCGAGCCCAGGCCGTGGGCTACCAGGCTGCGGTGCAACACTTTAGCGTTAATCAGGTCGATAACCCAGAGGCGCTCGGCGGTGTTGGGCAGGTCCATGTCGGCCACGGCCAGCAGGCCGGCCCGCTCGATGCGGCCGGTGGGGTGCAGCGTGAGGTAGCCTACGCAGGCCTGGGTCAGCACCTCGGGCCGCAGCTCAGTCGCGACCGGGCCTAACATGCTGTGCAACTGCATAATAGCCTGGCGCAAGGTATCGGGCACGCCGGCCACGGCGGGCACGGGCGTGAGCTGCAGCGAATCGGGCAGGGCCGCGCGGCGCAGGGTACCGGCCGGGCCGCGGCTGCCTTGCGTCCGGCCCGCCAGCGGGGCCGGGCTGGCCGAGTGCGCCTCCGGCTGGCAGGCGGCCAGTCCCCAGCCACTCAGGCCCAGAAAAACCGCATAGCGATACCACGGCGAGCGAAACCAAGAGCACCTCATTACCCAAAGTTAGGCGCGAAAAAGCCGCCCCACGCTGCTTTTTACAGAAAAAGAACGTGGGGCGGCTACTGCCTGAAGCAGCGATACGCCAGGCTAAAATGACATCGCTACCCGGCACTTGGCCTGGTAGCGCGACTGGTCGGCGCGGTGCCGGCCGCGCGGGTCAGGGGGCCCCACCAGCGCGGGGCGCGGCCCTTTGGGATGGAAGCTGGCCAGGTTGGGGCCAGCGCCGCAAGCAACCAGGCGCGGCAGGCGCACGGGCAAAGCAGCCGCAGCCACCGCTGCGGTTTTGGAAGACAAGAAAAGCATGGCAGACGATGAAATCGCAGTTCCGGGCACACGCCAAAGTACTGCTAATGAAGATAATACGTAGGGGCCGGGGCTGCCTGCGGCAGCCCCGGCCCCGGCCGCCTGCCCAGGCGGCCGCACGGCTTATCCCCGGCGGGGCGGGTTGTCAGGCTGGTTCCGTACCCCAGTGGGCACGCCGGCTTCGCCCCCGGCAACCGGGCTGGCCCCGCCCCCCACAACCAACGGCCCGGTCACGGCCGCCCCGGCGGGCAGGCAGTGCAGGTCCACGCCCTTGAGCAAGGTGAGCAGCTGTTGCAAGGGCATGGTTTTGTGGCCCTTCTGCACGTGGTACTGCACGCCGTTGCAGTCGTCGAAGCAGCTACCGCCGCGCCAGGCGTTCTGGAGCTGGCAATCAGGGCGGTGCACGTAGCCGTAGGCCCGCGCCACCGGTGGGGCCGCCCGCTCGCTCACACTGGCGCACACTACCAGCAGGTAGTTGAGCAGCAAGATGATAACGAGAAGCGAGCGGGGCACGGCGGCGGGTGGTTAGTTATGTAAGGCAGGTAGTAGTCGCCTAGAGTATAGGGTGCGGGGTCGTACCCTAATTTATCAGAAAAATATACTAGCATTGGCGCGCACATAAAACGGCGTGCCGGGCGTGAAATTCAGCTGGTTTACCGACGTGGGCTCGCCGCGCAGCTGGCTGTCGGTGGCAAACTGGGCCTCGTTCCACTTCACATTGAGCAGGTTTTGGGCCGTGACGCCCAGCTGGTAGCGCGGCTGGGTGTAGTTGACCACCGCATCGAGCAGGAAGTAGCCCACGGCGCGCACGGCATTGTCTTCCTGGGCCGGCCGGCTGTCGATGTGGCGGTAGCGCAGGCTGACGTTCAGGCCCTTAGGGCTGCGCATGGTGATGCCGCCGATGCTGGTAAACGTGGGCGCCAGCGGAATGTAGTTCTCCCCCGCGGGCGCGTCGATGATGCGGCCGTGGCTGTAATTGAAGTCGCCATCCAGGAAAAAGCGGGCCGACAGCTGGTAGCGGGCCGACACATCGACGCCGAAGCGCCGGGTCGGGCCCACGCTTTCGGTGGTGCCTTCATCGCCCGAATACACCAGCTCGTCTTCCAGATGCAGGGTCCAGAGGGCGGCGTTTACCACCAGCGTCGGCACCGGCTTAAAGGTGCTGCCCACTTCGGCGCCCAAGGCGCGGGGCAGCGCATTGAAGCTGCCGGTGCCCTGCACCACGCCGCGCGCATCGTTGGAGTGGAAGCCCAGGCCCGAGCGCGCAAATAGCTGCACGGCCGGCGAAAGCTGATAGTAAAGGTTGAGCTTGGGCGACACCCGGCCGCGCGTCACGCGGCCCGCCAGCGGCACAAAGCCAGCCCCCGCCGAGTCGGCCCGCTGCCCCCGAAAATCGAACACCAACACGTCGGCCCGCACCGCCGCGTTCACCGTGAGGCGGTCGGTCAGGCGCAGGGTTTCGTCGAGGTAGGCGCTGCTATTCTGCTCGTGCAGGCGGCCCACGTTGACCGTATCCAGGATGCGGCGCTGCACGGCGTGGCGCAGCAGCAGCCCGCCGTCGTCGAGGCGGGTGCCCAGCCCAAAGGTGGAGTGCAGGTTGCGGCTCCCAAGCTGGTCGTCGCGGTCGTAGGTGCCGGTGTAGCCGTAAAGGTTGCGGCCGGTATCGGTCTGGTTTATCTCGTCGCCGTTAACGGGGTCATTCTTAAAAAACGTAAAGTTCGAGAACAGATTGAAGTAGTAGCGCGAGTAGTACACCTGCTGGCGCAGCACCGCGCCCTGGGGCAGGGCGGTAGTGAGCACGGCGTAGGCGTTGGTGCGGCGCGTTTGGCCCCCTTCGCTGGGGTCGAGGCTGCCAAACCTGCCAATAACGCCTTCATCCACTGCGCGTTGGGGCACCTGGCCGCTGGCATCCCAGCTGGAGGCGAAGTGCGAGCCAAACAGCGTGAGCGAGGTTTTATCGGAGAGCTGGCCCGTGTACTTCAGCAGCCCGTTAAAGCGCTTGAAGTGCTGCGGGTTGTCGAAGTATGAATTGGTAAAATTATATTCGGCGGCCACGTAGGCGCTCTCGGGCTTTTTGCTGAGCAGGTGGTGGGTGCCCAGCAAGTCGAGCATCACCAGCGCCCGGTAGGTATCGAATTGGCCTACTTCGACTTTCACCTGGCTATGGTCGAGGCTGGTTTTGGTGCTGAACTCGCCCGCGCCGGCGGTGGCAAAGTCGCCAAACCGCGCCGTATAAGGCCCTTTGTACACCTTGAGCTGCTCCACCGTTTCGGGAATCACGAAGTGAAAATCGGCGTAGCCCTGGCCGTGGGCGTGGCTCACCATGTTCACCGGCAGCCCGTCGATGCTCACCGCAAAGTCGGTGCCGTGGTCGGCATCGAAGCCCCGCACGAATATCTGTTCGGCCTTGCCGCCGCCCGCGTGCTGCGCAATAAACAGGCCCGGCACCAGCCGCAGCAGGTCCTGGGCCGAGTTGATGGGCCGCAGCG
>CAXTFI010000164.1:0-11564 GCA_964243255.1 uncultured Hymenobacter sp. | reverse complement strand
GCCGTGCGCTCGGTGTGGCTCGAAACCGTGGAGCGCAACCGCCTGCGCTCGCGGGTGGGCGTGGTGAGCACGATTGAGGACCAGCTGGTGCGCTTCAACCTGACCCTGCGCGTGCACGACGCGGCCGACTACACGGTGCGGCTGCAAGTATTTGAGTCGGAAGACGTTACCGGCACTACCTCACTGGCCAGCTCCGACTTTCCGCTGCACCTGGCTGAGGGCCAGCACGAGCAGCGCCTGGTGCTGGAGGTGCCCGGCGCCGAGGTGTGGTGCCCCGAAAACCCGCACCGCTACCGCCTGGTGGCCCAGCTCATCGACGCCACCGGCTACGTGGCCCAGATTGAGGCCCGCTTCGGCATGCGCAAGATTGAGGCGCGGGGCCGCAAGATTTACCTCAACAACGAGCCGATTTACCTCGACGGCATTCTCTACCAGCCCGGCACGGCCACCTTTGCCGAGATGAAGCGCCACATGCACGCCATGAAGGCGCTGGGCTGCAACCTGGTGCGCGTGCACATCGCGGGCATCGACCCCCGCATCTATAACCTGGCCGACGAGCTGGGGCTGCTGCTGTGGGTGGAGGTGCCCAGCCCGCACAGCAGCACGCCCCGCAGCCGCGAAAACCACCGCGCCGAGTTGCTGCGCATGCTCACGCTCATGGAAACCCACCCCAGCATCGTCATCTGGAGCCTGTATAACGAGGACTGGGGCGCCCAGGACATTGCCACCAACCCGGCCACCCAGCGCTACATCGTGCAGACCTACAACTTCATGCAGCTGGCGCACCCGCAGTTTTTGGTGATTGACAACGACGGCTGGCACCACATCAGCTACCAGGGCCAGCTGAAGTCGGACCTGCTCACGGCCCACCTCTACACCCCCGACCTGGGCCGGTGGCGCGAGCTGCTCGACCGCCTCATTCACGGCGAGCTGCAGGGCACGGCGGCGTTCCCGCTGGTGGTGGGCGACCCGTATTTCTACCGCGGCCAGCGCCCGCTGCTGGTGAGCGAGTGGGGCGGCTTCGGCTTCTCGGACTACGGCGGCCCGGCCGATGCCGAGGCCCGCACCAACAGCATCCGCGACTTCAAGCGCGAGCTGCGCGCCCGCGCCATCGCGGGCGACGTGTACACCCAGGCCACCAACATTGAGGACGAGCGCAACGGCCTCATCGGCTTCCACAGCGGCGAGCTGGAAGTGCCGGCGGGGTTGCTGCACTCGGAGGCAGGGCAACCGAAGTAGGCTAGGCTAAATCTTCGGGATATTACTGATTTTGAAATACCAGCTTTTCGATGCTTATTAGGCGCGGCTGTTTATTAAACCCAGCCGTGCCTAATATGACGAACGAAGAACAAACCTGGCAGGAATTGGAAAAGCTAGAAAATGCTTACCGACAGAAATTTCCGCAGGCACAAGATTTTGACCGGTTTAGCTCTAGTCCCGGAAATCTGATTGAGCTTTTGCGCCAAGCCAATGGCCGCGAGATAATCTTAACTTACCGGGAAGGAGTTGTGGATGGGGGCGAATACAGCTTCAAGGAGTCCGAAACCAAGCCTATTACACTGCAAGAGCTGCTATACTCCCGAGGGCTGCCAATTGACAGCAAGACAAAGCTAGTAAGGCACCGAGATACTGGTGGCACTGTTGAAGTGAATGGTGTTAAGCTTGCTCTTCACGACTTATACCATAAGTATCCACAGCGATTCATGGAGTATCAGCAGGAGCAGAGGAATCCTATTTTTCACAACTGTGATTATGTTGTTTCCTGCTTGGGTGAGGATGGCAGTCGAGCACGGTTTGTAGGCGTATACAAAATTGATTTTCAAGAGGTTGAGCGCGACCCTGAAGATGTTTATCAGTACACTTTTTCCAAAGTTGCAGGCTTTGAAACATTGGAGGAGCGCGTAATAATCGACTGGGGCAAAGCTGCCCTTAGCTGGCATCAGTGGTTTAGACCGATAGCGCAGAAACTAGTGTTGGAAATTCAGCCTAAGCTTTTCGGCAAACCTTTTACAGATTACCTGGATTTTACACTTTCCTTTTCGGAATTACAAAAGCTTGTAGCTACGCAATCACCCCGTGATGAGTGGTGCCGATTACTATCAGCCGTGGCTGGTATATACCTAATTTTAGACACCTCGAACGGCCAACAGTATGTAGGGTCAGCCTATGGGCAAGGTGGTGTATGGCAACGTTGGAATGAATACGTTGCTACGAAAGGGCACGGCAACAACGTATTGTTAAAGAAACTACTGAATAGCAACTCGGACTATGGCCAACTATTTCAATTTACGCTGTTAATGACATTGCCAAAATCCCTAACCAAAGAGGAGGTTTTTAAACATGAAATGCGCTTTAAACACAAGCTTGGGTCGCGGGCATTTGGTTTAAATCTCAATTAGCTCATGGGCAAGCCTAAAATTGTTACCCATGCAGGGGTTACGCTTGACTTAGCTCAAGTAAGATGCTTTAATCTCTCGCCTTTTATAGTTGAGGACAATGACACCCGACAATTAATAGTCGAATTTAAAACCAGGCTCGAATACGTATTGAATCCCAATAATCAGCAATGGGAAAAAGAATACTTTACCGAACGCATCACCTGCGACTTTCCTAGCTACGATACCGCCCAGGCATACTTGCGCGAGTGGGAGGAAATCTGGCAGGATTATTTGGATGAGCAGGAGGCTTGAAGACAAGTGCAACGGCCTCATCGGCTTCCACAGCGGCGAGCTGGAAGTGCCGGCCGGCCTGCTGCACTCCGGGCCAACCGTCCCGGCTTAGCCGGCAGCAGCCTTTGTATGAAATAAACTAAAAACGGGTAATCAGTTAGCATAACTAACTGATTACCCGTTTTTTATTAATCCACCAGTATGGCCGGGGGCGTGGCCGATTGCAGCAGCCGCTCGTCGGCCAGGTGCCGGTGCAGGCCGCTTTCGACGCTGGGCAGCAGGGCGCCGTGCACGCTGGCCAGCGCGCTGAAGCGCGGGCGGCGCGCCGCCCAGCCAAACGACGCGGCCAGGCGCGGCTGCACGCAGGCTTCGTCGAGGCCGGCCACGCGCAGGGCCAGGCGGGCCAGCTCGGCCCAGGTGCAGGCATCCTGGTTGGCAAGGTGCCAGCGGCCGCGGGCACCGTCGAGCAGCAGGTCGAGGGCGGTGTTGACGAGGTCGGGCACGTAGGTGGGCGAAATCACCAGGTCGTCGGCCGCGGCAAAAGGCTGGCCTTGGCGGGCGGCGGTGAGCACGTGGTGCACAAAATTGTGCTCATCCCAGGCGCTGAAAAAGGCGCTGGTGCGCACCACCAGGGCCGTGGGCAACTGCTCAAGCACGGCCTGCTCGGCCAGCAGCTTGCTGCGGCCGTAGGTGTTGAGGGGGCGGGCCGCGTCGTTTTCGCAATACGGGGTGGCCTGCTGGCCATCGAATACCAGGTCGGAGGAAAACGTGAGCAGCTGCACGTCGTGGGCGGCGCAGGCCTGGGCCAGCAGCCGCGGGCCGGTGGTGTTTTCGTGGTAGCAGCGGGCAAAGTCGGCTTCGGCGTCATCGACGCGCACGTAGCCAGCGGCGTTGATGAGGGCCCAGGGCTGGTACTGGCGCAGGGCCTGGGCAATAGACTCGGCCGAAGTGATGTCGAGCGCGGCGCGGTCGAGGGTTACGGCGTGGAGGCCCCGGATGCGGCACATGCGCCGGAAGGCTCGCCCCAGCGTGCCGGCCGCGCCCGCAATAAGGATGGGCTTCGAAGTTAGCATAACTAATTAACGTTCATATTTACAATGCTTTACGCTGCCTCAACCAGCCAGCGGAAGCGTACGTCGCGCTGCCACCAGCCGGGGCTGGCCAGCACGGGGTGCTCGTAGTGGCCCTGGCTGATGAGGCTGCTTACCATTTGGTAGAGGGCCGTGGGCCGGGGCTGCCCGCTGCGCACGTCGAACACGCCCGACTCGTAGCTGGCCCCATCCTGGGTGAGCAGGTTGTCCCAGTCGAAGGCCCCCAGCAGCGACCACACCGTGAGAGCGCGCAAATCGACGCCGCTGGTGCGCAGGCGGCTGGCGGCCCGCCAGGTTTGGTGCAGCCAGCGCAGCTGCTCCTCGCGGGTGCAGCCCAGGTGCGACTCGGTGATGGCCAGCGGGATGTGGTAGCGGTCCCAGGTGTCGCGCAGTAGGTTTTCGAGGCCGTTGGGCTCCACCCCCACCACGCGCAGGGCTTCCACATCGACGTAGGCCGGGTGGCACACGCCGCTGATGGCGGGCTGGCCGGCATATAAATCGAGGCGCTCATCGAGGTAGCGCTCGCTGGTAACGTAGTTGTTGATACCTAGCATATTAGGCGGCAGCGGGTCGTCGATAAACTCCTGCAGCTCGGCGGCTTCGATGCCGTTGCTGCGCAGGTACTCCCACAGCGGGTGGGTTGGCGTGAGGTGCCCGCCCAGAATGTCGAAAGTGAGCCAGCGGCGGTGGTTTTCAAACTCGACCTGCGCGGCCGTGCCGGGCGTGCCGTGGGCCTGGCCCAGGTCTTCAGTTTGCACCAGCTGAGCGGCGGGGTTCACCTCCCGAATGGCCAGCATAGCCAACCGGGTGGCTTGCAGCTCATTAAGCAGGATGCGCACAAACTGGTGGTCGGTGCGCCCGTGCGGGTACCACAGGCCATAGAGCCCGCTGAAGCGTGCCGTGGTCAGCGGCTCGTTCACGGGGGTGTAGCGCGTTACCCAGGGGTAGCGCTCGGCCACCAGGCGGGCGTAGCGGGCCAGGCCGGGCGCAAAGCTGGGCTGGTCGAGGGCAGTATAGCGGGGGCCGCTGCCGTGGTGCACCAACCCCACAATGGGTTCAATGTTAAGCGCTTGCAGGCGGGCCAGCCGCTCATCGGCCCACTGCCAGTTGGGGTGGTCGAGGCTGTCGGGGGCCACGTGCTCCCACAAGATGGGGTAGCGCAGGGTGCGCAAGCCCAGCTCGGCAAAGCGGTCGAGGTCGTCGAGGCGGTCGCGGTGGCCGTTGCGCGTGAGCTGGTCTGAGTAGGCCTCCCCCACGCGGCGGCAGGTGCATTCGACCCCGCCCCATATTTCTACCGTTGCTGTTGTCGTCATCAGGTTGTGGCTAGGCCCAGGTAGCCAGCCCCACCCGGCGCTGGCCGTGGGCAACGCCTGGCAGGGTTCCCACGGCCGGTGTTTACTTGATAAGCAACTGGCAGGTTACCAATTTGGTACGCAGCCGGCCGCTACTACCAGCTAAGCAGCACCGTATAGCGGAGCTTACGGCCGTAGCTTCAGCGCCGCTAGCCAGCTGTTGGCGGCCGCACTATTATTTAATGGTCAGCACGGCGGGCTCCCACTCGCGCGCCTGGCAGCGGGGGCACGGAGTGGCTGGCGCCTGCGGGGCCGGCACCACTTGCCCGCACCTAAGGCAGGCAAACTTGCCGGCCGCCACCGGCTGCGCCTGCCGGAACCCTTCGTCCCAGCCCGGAATCAGCGACAAGCCCGGCTGGGGGTCTTCTTCCTCCACCAAACTAAAGGTGCCGTTGGCTTCCATGTAGAGGCGGCGCACCTGGCCCAGGTGCTCGAGGCTTTCGCCCCGCAGCTGGGCAAACAGGCGCTCTTGCGAGAGCACGGCCTGCTCCATGTGGTGCAGGTGCAGCGCGCCATCGACTACTACGGTGGTCACGGTGCCTTGCAGCAGAAACTCGACGGTGGGCCGGCGGGCGGCCCATTGCGTGGCCACCCGGTGACCCAGCACCACCACCGCGGCAATGGCCACCGGGGCCAGCAGGCCCCGGTCGGCCGACAGCAGCGGAATGCCGATGCTGACGGCCAGCGCCACCAGCCCCGCCAGCTCGGAGCGGCTGACCTGCCCGGCCATGCGCTTGCCCATCAGGCGCAGGCCAGCCAGTAGCAGCAAGTACATGAGCATCAGGCGAATAGATGCCTCCAGCAGAAAGCTCCAGGGCGCATCGCCCATCAGAATGCGGAGGTAGTCGGTAATATGAGGCGGCGGCGGCGGCATGCGGGCGGAACAGTAAGTAAGACGAGAAGGGGGCAGGCTACAGCGTGGCCGACACCCAATTATGGGCCTGGCAGTGCAGGCAGTGCTGGCCGTTGTGGTCGGTGGGGCGCGCCACGTAGCCGCAGGTGGCGCAGGCCTGGTGGCCCTGGGCGGGGCCAGCGGGGGCGGTGGCCGGGGCGTCGGCGCGGGGCAGTATGCTCAGGCCGGGCTGGGGCTCGGGCAGCTTGTAGAGGCTAACGCGACCATTGGCTTCAAAATACACGCGGCGCAATTCGCCCAGGTGCGCGATGTTTTGGTTGCGCAGCTGGCTGAAGAGCTGCTCCTGCGAGAGGGCCTGGCGCTGCAGCGCGGCCAGGTCGAGGCGGCCATCGCGCACCAGCAAAGCCAGGTCGCCCTGCTGCACCAGCTCTACAGGCCGGTACTTGAAGGCCAGCCAGTTGCTGAGGCGGTGCATCAGCAGCACGGCCACCAGCACGGCCACGCTGGGCAGCAGGCCGGCGGTCGGAATCTGCATGGGCCCGGCAATAATGGCTCCCAGCGTGAGCACTACCGCCAGCTCGCTCACCGACATCTGGCCCTTCATGCGCCGGCCCAGCAGGCGTATCACCACCAGCATCACGATAAGCAGCACCAGGGCCCGCACCGCTACCTCGCCCGTAAAAGAGGGCGGGGCCGTGCCAAACAGCCAGCGGTGCCAATCCGTAAAAATGATATCTTCTTTCTTCATAAGCTGTTGGCCTGCGCCTTGGGTGAAACTCAACGGTTAGCGGCGGGCCAGGGTTACTCCCAAAAGGGTAGGCGGCCGGCGGCAAGCCCCGCGGCCGGGGCAAACGGCCGCCGACAACCTCAACCGGGTTTCTGACAAACAGCCTGGTACTCTACCTGCACACTACTGCGCGGCGGGCCGCACCTTTGCCCCATGATTCTCAGTAAATATTTCCTTTCAGTGCTCGCAGGCGTGCTGGCTTTGCTGGCCCCGGCTACGGGGGCGGCCCAGGCGGCCGCCCCCGACCCGCCCCTGCCCCGCCTGCTGGCCGAGCGCCAGGTGCTCACCCAGCAATACGCCGCCGCCAGCGCGCAGCGCCATGGCCTGTTGGGTCTCAGCAACAAGCCCTCCAAGCAGGATTTGCAGGAGGTAGTCGATGCCCTGCAAGGCATTGTGGACAAAGACGAGCAGATAGTGGCGGCGCTCAACCAAACCACCCAGCAGGCCCAAACCACCGCTGCCCAGCTGCAAACCACCACCGCCACGCTCCAAAATACGGGCCGCGACGACCGCAACCTCACCGCCCAGCGCCTGAGCGAGCTGCAAAACGAGCAGCAAAACCTGCAGGAGCGCCTGCGCCAGGCCACCGACAAGCAGCGCACCCTGCAGGCCGAGCTAACCGAAGCACAGCAGGGCCGCACCCTGCGCGATGGCCTGGTGGTGGCCCTGGCGCTAACCGGCGCGGGGCTGTTTTTTTGGCGGCGGCGGCGCTAGGCAGCCGGGCGGGCGGGCCTAACTTGGGCCGCCAATAGCCTCTTTTGGTTGCCTTCTATGCTGTCCTTTTCCGAAGACCAGGCCGCGGCCCTCGTCCCCGACCCCGGCACCCTGAAGCGGGGGCGCGCGCTGGCCGGCCCCGCCAAGTGGGGCAACCTGGGCCGCACCGCCGCCGCGGCCTGGGGCGAGTGCGCCGGTAGCGGCAGCAAGCCCTACCTCACGGGCATCGACCTCACCGAGCCGGCTTTTAAGTGCTCGTGCCCGAGCCGGGTGTTTCCGTGCAAGCACGGGGCCGGGCTGCTGCTGCTGCTGGCCCGGCAGCCGGCGCTGCTACCCGCCGGCACCCCGCCCGCCTGGCTGGCCGACTGGCTCGACAAGCGCCAGGCCAAAGGCGCGGAGCAAGCCGGGAAAGCCGCCGCTAAGCCCGCACAAGTTGCTGCTACGCCAGCATCTTCAGAACTTCTTGATTCTGAGAATTTTGTCAGCAACCCAACTGCCAACGCCGCCCGGCAAAAACGCGAAACCCAGCGCCAGGCCCGCATGCAGGCCGGGGCTGAGGAGCTCGAAACCTGGCTGCTTGACCTGCTGCGCGCCGGCCTCGCCGACCTCGGCCAAAAGCCTGCCCGCTTTTGGGAAGCGCCCGCCGGCCGCCTCGTCGACAACCAGCTGCCCGGCCTGGCGGCGGCCCTGCGCGAGCTGGCCGACTACCCCACCGCCGGCCCCGACTGGGCCAGCCGCCTGCTGAGCCGCCTGGGCGAAGTGTACGTGCTGCTGCGCACCTTTCTCAACCGCCACGCGCTAGCGCCCGCCGCCCGCCAGGACGTGGAGCAGCAGGTGGGCAGCACCCCCAAAAAAGACGACTTGCTGGCCGACCCCGCCACCCTGGTGGTGGCCGATACCTGGCTGGTGCTGGGCCAGTACGCCTGGGCCGAGGAGCGCCTGACGGGCCGCCGCAGCTGGCTCTACGGCCAGCGCTCGGGCCGCCTGGCGCTGGTGCTGGAGTTTGCCTTTGGCAATCAGGCATTTGCCACGCCGCTTGTGCCGCAGGGCACGTATGCGGGCGAGCTGGCTTTTTACCCCGGCCTGCTGCCGCTGCGGGCCGTTCCGGTGGGCCTGGCCCTGGGGGGCAACGCGGCCGAGGCTACTCCGCCGGGCCTCACCATCAGCCAATTGCTGGACAGCTACGCCACTGCCCTGGCCCACCAGCCCTGGCTGCGCCAGTGGCCGGCGGTGCTGGCCCCGGTGCGGCTGCACCCCCTGCCCGACGGCCGCTGGCTGCTGCACCACGCCACCGAGCCCCTGACGCTGCCCCTGCGCGTGGTGGATGAGGAGCTGGCCTGGCACTGGCTGGCGCTGAGCGGCGGCCAGCCCCTGACCCTGTTTGGCGAGTGGGACGGCCAGGCCTTTTGCCCCCTGGTAAGCTGGACAATGGATGACGAGCCGGCGCCTAACACGCTGGCCAACAGCTTTTTCGAGCAGCTGCCTGATGCGCGGGAGCCAGTGGGCGGCGTGGCCGCGACCACCGCGCACCTTGCGCCAGCAGCGGTTTTCTCGCCAGCCGCCGCCGAGGTTGTTTCGGCGGCCAATGCCCCGAGCTGGCCGCAGCTGCTGCGCCTGGCCCTGCTGGGCACCCGCCAAACTGCCGAAACCCTGCCGCCTCTGGCAGCGCTGCCGGTGCCCGCCGGGCGCACGCAGCCGCTGTTGCTGGCCGCTGGGGCCCTGGCCCTCGTGCGCAAGGCCGGCTACCGGCCGGCCGCGGCCCCGGTGCCCGCTCCTGCGCCCGCTCCCGCCGACCCGCGGCCCGCGCTGGGCCCGCGCGGCACCGAGTGCCTGCACCAAATGCTGGTGCGCTCGCTTTACCTCGGCCTGCTGCCCAGCTACCTCGCCCGCGTGGCGGCCGCCGGCCGCCGCGTGCCCACCGGGCTGCTGGTGCCGCTGCTGCAACACGCCACCCGCTCGGCCGAAACCACCGCCGCGCTGGAGCCAGCGCTCGGCGCGCGGGGTTACTGGCTGGCTGCCCTTAACCCGCAGTGGGTTAAGCTATTACCTGACACGCTGCCCCCCGCCACTGCCGACCCGGCCGACCTCAGCCCTTGGGAAAACGGTGCCTTGCCCACCCGCCTGGCCTGGCTGCGCCAGCGCTTCGAAGCCGCGCCCGACGCGGCCCGCACCCTGCTGCTGGCCGCCCTGCCCACCGAGCCGGCCAAGGTGCAGGATGCGCTGCTCGACCTGCTGGCCGACCACCTCCACCCCACCGCCGAGCCGGCGCTCGAAACCCTGCTCAGGGCGCGGGGCCAGGAGGCGCGCCGCCGGGCGGCTACGCTGCTGGTGCAGCTGCCCGGCACGGCGCTCACCGAGCGGCTGTGGGCGCGGGCCGCGCCGCTCATCACGGCCAAGCGCAAGCTGCTGGGCCTGGGCAAAGTCACGTTGGAAATCACCCTGCCCACTACCTGGGATAAGTCGTGGCTGGCCGATGGCATGGAGGAGAAAGACAGTCGCTTCGAATACGTAGCCGCTGCCAAGGGTACGGCTGCCACGGTGGGGCCCGCCGCCGCCCGCCTCGGCAACCTGCTGGCGCTGCTGCCCCCGCACCGCTGGGCGGCGCACCTGAGCCTGGCGCCCGCCGAGCTGCTGGCTGCGGCCTTGGCTTCGGAGTGGGCCGTGCCGCTGCTGCCCTGCTGGGCCAAAAGCACCCTGCTACACCACGCGGCTGACTTTGCCGCCGCCTTCCTGGCGCTGTGGCAGCAGCAGCGCCCGGCGCTGCAACAGGCCAACTGCCTGCGTACTATCGACTGGCCGGCCCTGGCCCCGCTGGTGCCGCCCGCCGCCCGCCCGGCCGTGCTGCTGGCCCCCACCCTGGAGCGCGTGCGCCGCCAGGAAGCCGACTGGACACTCGGCCTGAACCTGGTGCCCGCGCCCTGGCCGCGGGCCCTCAGCCTGGCCGTTATCGGGGCCATTGCCGCCCGGCTGGCGGGCACCGCCGTGCTGGATGACTACAACAACCCGCCCGTGCAGCTGCGTGAATTTGCCTGGCTGCTGGTGCAAACGGTGGCCCCCAGCCTCGCCCCGGCCGACGTGGCCGAGGCCATCCGGCAGGTGGAGGCCATCGCCCAGCCGCACGAACTGTTTCAGCCTCAGCTCCATACGTTCGTGGCCACGCTGCGCTTCCAGGCCGAACTGGAAGCGTCGCTGCATGAATGAAATAGCACCCAGCATGTCATGCTGACGAAGGAAGCATCTCTACTGCGTAACTAGAGCGGTTTCCAAGTTGCTGTACAGCCCGCCACAATGACCCGGTACTCCGCCTTGGAAACTGCGCTAACTATTGCCAATGCAACGAAGCGGTAGCGATGCTTCCTTCGTCAGCTTGACGCTCAGCATAAAATTGCTCATTGCTCATTGCTCACTACTAACTGCTCACTGAAAAATGCTGCTCCGCCCCCACGCCGAAGACGTTTATGCCGAAGAGCTGGCCGCCCTTAAGGCCGCCGACGACCGCCCCAAGCCGCCCAACTGGCAGCTCTCGCCCTGGGCCGTGGTCACCTATCTGCTGGGTGGCCAGCTGGCCAATGGCTTCGAAATCGAGCCCAAGTACATCGGCCAGCGGCGGCTCATGGAAATAGCGGTGGCTACCCTGGCTACCGACCGCGCCCTGCTGCTGCTGGGCGTGCCCGGCACCGCCAAAAGCTGGGTGAGTGAGCACCTCACGGCCGCCATCAGCGGGCACACCAACCTGCTGGTGCAGGGCACCGCCGGCACCGCCGAAGACAGCCTGCGCTACTCCTGGAACTACGCCCGCCTGCTGGCCGAGGGCCCCTCGCTGGCCGCCCTGGTGCCCAGCCCGCTCTACCGCGGCATGCAGGAGGGCCAGCTCGTGCGCATTGAGGAGCTTACCCGCATCCCCTCCGACGTGCAGGATACGCTGCTTACCATGCTCTCGGAGAAGGTGTTACCTATTCCCGAGCTGAGCACCGAAATTCAAGCCACGCAGGGCTTCAACGTGATTGCCACCGCCAACGACCGCGACCGCGGCGTAAACGAGCTGAGCAGCGCCCTGCGCCGCCGCTTCAACGCCGTGGTGCTGCCCCT
The DNA here is from genome assembly GCA_964243255.1 of uncultured Hymenobacter sp. GTDB lineage: Bacteria > Bacteroidota > Bacteroidia > Cytophagales > Hymenobacteraceae > Hymenobacter. Next base: position 9 of record CAXTFI010000164.1, on the reverse strand, counting down.
GCCCGCCAC
>CAXTFI010000163.1:0-11929 GCA_964243255.1 uncultured Hymenobacter sp. | reverse complement strand
GTGCGCGTGTTTGAGGGCTACCGCGTGGTGCACAACACCATTCTGGGCCCCAGCAAAGGCGGCATTCGCTACGACAAAAACGTGAACCTCGACGAGGTAAAAGCCCTGGCCGCCTGGATGACCTGGAAGTGCGCCGTGGTAGACATCCCTTACGGCGGGGCCAAGGGCGGCATCATCTGCGACCCCACCACCATGAGCGTGGGCGAGATTGAGCGCCTCACCCGCGCCTACACCGTGTCGATGAAGGACGTATTCGGCCCCGACCGCGACATACCGGCCCCCGATATGGGCACCGGCCCCCGCGAAATGGCCTGGATTATGGACGAATTCTCGAAGACCGTGGGCTCTACCGCTTCGGCCGTGGTTACGGGCAAGCCCTTGGTAATGGGCGGCTCGCTGGGCCGCACCGAGGCCACCGGCCGCGGCGTGATGATTTCAACCCTGGCTGCGCTCACCAAGCTGGGCATGAAGCCGGAAGAGACGTCGGTAGCCGTGCAGGGCTTTGGCAACGTGGGCTCGTGGGCTTCCAAGCTCTTGTTTGATAAGGGCCTGAAAGTGAAGGGAGTATCCGATATTTCGGGGGCGTACTGGAATGAGAATGGCATCAACATTGACGAGGCCATTGCCTATAAAAACGCCCATCGCGGCCGCCTCGAAGGCTTTGAGGGTGCCACGCCCATGGACCCCACCAAACTGCTGATTTCGGACGTAGACGTGCTTGTGCCCGCTGCCGTGGAGGACGTGATTACGGAGCAAAATGCGCCCTACATTCAAGCCAAAGTGATTGTGGAAGGTGCCAATGGCCCTACTTCGGCCTCGGCCGACCCCATCATCAATGAGAAAGGCATTCTGGTGGTGCCCGACATCCTGGCCAACTCGGGCGGCGTGACGGTGAGCTACTTCGAGTGGGTGCAGAATAAGCAGGGCTTCAAGTGGAGCCTCGACATGGTCACCGACCGCGCCGACCGCATCATGACAGAGGCCTTCGAAAAGGTGTACGCCACCAGCCAGAAATACGATATTCCGATGCGCATCGCGGCCTATGTAGTAGCTATCGACAAAGTAGCCCAGACCTACAAATACCGCGGCGGCTATTAGAACACGACCACTGCTTGACCGCAGATTCAAACGGATTTAACAGATTTCGCAGATACGCCCGCTGCGCGGGCTGACTACTGGCTTTGGTTTGTTTTATTCTTTTGGTTTGATTTAGTTGAATGTGTAGTGGTTTGTGTAGTAGTTAAGATGCTGGAAGGCGCGGGTCGGTTGGCCCGCGCTTTTCTACTTTTGGGGAAGGAAACGCCACGGTCTAAATCTTTTACCGCCAGCCCTCGTTTCTCCAAAACCCCCTTACTCCGCCATAAAAGCGTAGCCAGCCCGCGCAGCGGGCGTATCTGCGAAATCTGTTAAATCCGTTTGAATCTGTGATTAAAATACATAAAGAAGGCCGCCGCATCCTGTTTGTCACGCTGCTGGTGTTGCTGGCCCTCAACCTGTTGCTGAGCCGCTACAACGGGCCCAATGTGGTGTTCAACCGCATTTTTGCGGGCGCGTCGGTGGTGGCGTTTTTGATGCTGCTCCAGTTTTTTCGTTCGCCGTTTCGGCGGCTGCTCACCCACGAAGACCTGCTGCTGGCTCCGGCCGATGGCAAGGTGGTAGTGATTGAGGAAGTGTATGAAAGTGAATACTTTGAAGATGCGCGCCGCCAAATTAGCGTGTTTATGTCGCCCATCAACGTGCACATCACCCGCAACCCGGTATCGGGTATTGTCAAGTATTTCAAGTACCATCCGGGCCAGTACCTGGTGGCTTGGCACCCTAAAAGCAGCACCCAAAACGAGCGTACCACGGTGGTAGTCGAAAGCGATGCGGGCCCGCTGGTGCTCTTCCGGCAGATTGCCGGCGCCATGGCTCGCCGCATTGTGTGGTACGTGAATGAAGGCGACGAAGTAAGTCAGGGTGAAGAGTTTGGCTTCATCAAATTCGGCTCGCGGGTCGATATTTTTGTACCGCTCGATGCCGAAATCAAAGTAGAGCTGGGCCAGAAAGTGAAGGGCGGTGAAACCGTCATTTGCCAGCTCGTAGGCTAAGCATCGTGGGGCGCAGGCCCCAACAAAAGCCCGGCCGGTGCTTCTCACAAGGAGAGCGCCGGCCGGGCTTTTTACTAGTTGTTGTAAGCAGCTAGCGCTGTTGCATTTGCTGCTCTATCTGGGCTTTCATCTGCTGGGCCGTGTTAGGGTTGAGCAGCAGAAAAATGAAGATAACCAGCATAAAAATACCCAGCGGCAGCAACCAGTTGCGCGGCTGAAACTGGTAAGTGCCGATGTAGCGCGGCCAAAACCACCACACGTAGGCGATGATAACCGGCAGGTCGATGAGTGGGGCCGTCCAGGGCGAAAACAGGTGCTGCGCTATCAGCCATTTCAGAAAGAAAGCCCGGCCAATGACGTACGCCACCACGAAGGCCACCAGCCAGATAATCGTGCTGCCCTTTTTGAGGCGGTACAGGTTGAGTGCCAATAAGATAGCCCCCGCCACCACCGAAAGCGTAGCCGAGACTACCACAATACCCGCTGGGGAGTAGAGGCGGGGCAAGTCGGCCATATCCGTTTCGGGAGGCGCGGCCGCCAGCGCGTCGGCGTCGGCCTGGGCCTGCCGCATCACGGCCTCCAGCTGTGGCCGCAGCACGGCATCCTCGGGCGCGGGATGGCCGCGCTGACGCAGCTCGTTGAGGGCAGCCAGCACGGCCTCCTCACGGTACTGGGCGTGGCCAGCCACGTATTCGCGCAACGCCGCGTCGGGCTTGAGGGCCATTTTGGCCGCGTAGTCTTCCATTTTATTAAATGAGGAATGAAGAATGGGGAATGAGGAATTATCGTTGAAATAATTTCTCATTCTTCATTCCTCATTCTCAATTGTAAAAGTTTTGCAGGGCCGCGCCCGCCCGGTATACATCCTCAAACGAATTATAGAGTGGTACGGGTGCGAGGCGGATGACGTTGGGCTCGCGCCAGTCGGCGATGATGCCGCGGGCGGCCAGGTAGTCGAACAGCTCGCGGCCGCGCTCGTGCACCAGCAGCGAGAGCTGGCCGCCGCGCTGGGCGGGGTCGGTGGGCGTAATTACTTCGAGCTTCGTCTTAGGGAGTTGCAACTGCTGAATCAGGTATTCGAGGTAGCCGGTTAGCTTTTCGCTCTTGGTGCGGAGCGTAGCCATGCCGCCGGCCCGGTCAAATAGCTCCAGGTTGGCGCGGTGCACGGCCATGGGCAGCACTTGCCCGCACGAAAGCTGCCAGCCCGACGCGCCCGGCGACGGCCGGAAGCCCGGCTTCATCTGAAAGCGCTCCTTGGGGTCGTGGCCCCACCAGCCGGCCAGGCGCAGCAAGTCGGGCTGGTGCGCGTAGCGCTCGTGAATAAACACGCCCGACGTGCCACCCGGCCCCGAGTTGAGGTACTTATACGTGCACCAACAGGCAAAGTCCACGTCCCAATCGTGTAGGCTAAGCACCACATTACCAGCGGCATGGGCCAGGTCGAAGCCCACTTTGGCCCCCACCGCGTGCCCGGCGCGGGTGATGGCCGCCATGTCGAACACCTGCCCCGTGTAGTAGTTGATGCCGCCAAAGAGGACGGTGGCTAGCGAGTCGCCCAACTCCGCGATTTTGGCCTCAATATCCGCCGTGCGCAGGGTGTGCTCGCCGGGCCGGGGCACTAGCTCCACAATGGCATCGGCGGGGTCGAGGCCGTGCAGGCGGGCCTGGCTTTCGAGCGCGTACTGGTCTGAGGGGAACGCCCCGCCCTCCATCAGCACCTTGTAGCGGGTAGCGGTGGGCTGGTAAAACGACACCAAAAGTAAGTGCAGGTTTACCGTTAAGGTGTTCATTATCACCACTTCCAGCGGTAGCGCGCCCACTATGCGGGCGGCCGACTCGGCCAGCGCGTCCTGGTAAAACATCCAGGGCGACTCGCCGTGAAAGTGACCCTCTACGGCCTGCGTTTCCCACGACTTAAACTCGGCCTCCACGGCGGCGCGGGCGGCGCGGGGCAGCAAACCCAGCGAGTTGCCGCAGAAGTAAGCGGTCGGCTGCCCATCGGGGCCGGGCGGAATGTGGAATTCCTGCCGGAAAGTGGCCAGCGGGTCGGCCGCGTCCTGGGCGGCGGCAAAAGTGGGAGAGGCGTCGTAGGTCATGCGGGTGGGAGTAGCGCGGACTTTGTAGTCCGCGTTTGGGTGGCGCAAGCGCGGACTACAAAGTCCGCGCTACACTTACATTTTTTCGATAATCATGGCTACGCCCTGGCCCACGCCCACGCACATGGCGGCCAGGCCGTAGCGCACGCCCTCGCGGCGCTGCATCTCGTGCACCAGCGTGGCGATGATGCGCGCGCCGCTCGACCCCAACGGGTGGCCCATGGCAATGGAGCCGCCGTTGACGTTGATTTTGCTCATATCGGCCCCCAGCTCGCGGATGACGGCGATGCTCTGCGAAGCAAACGCTTCGTTTAGCTCCAGCAAATCCATGTCGGCCAGGGTGAGGCCGGCGCGGCTCAGTGCCTTGTGGATGGCCGGCACCGGGCCCATGCCCATAATAGACGGGTCGACGCCCGCCACGGCCGACGACACAATGCGGGCCAGCGGCCGCAGCTTGTAGCGTGCCAGGGCATCGTCGCTCACCAGCAGGGCGGCGGCCGCGCCGTCGTTGATGCCCGCCGAGTTGCCGGCCGTCACGGTGCCGCCTTCGGGCTGAAAGGCGGGCTTGAGGGTAGCCAGCTTTTCGAGGGTCGAAATGCGGGGCTGCTCATCGGTGTCAAACAGGGCCGTGTCGCCCTTGGGCTGGGGCAAAAACACCGGTACCAGCTCCTTGCGGAAACGGCCTTTTTCGGCCGCGCGGTGGTATTTGCGCTGGCTTTCGAAGGCGAAGGCGTCCTGCTCCTCGCGGGTGATGCCGTACTTGCGGGCCACGTTTTCGGCCGTGTCGCCCATGGTATACGGGTAGTGTTCCTTGGCCAGGCGGGGGTTCACGAAGCGCCAGCCCAGGGTGGTATCGTGGGCCATAAAGTCGCGGGCAAATGCCGTGGCCGACTTAGCCATCACAAACGGCGCGCGGGTCATGCTCTCGGCCCCGCCGGCCAGGTACACGTCGCCCTCGCCGCACTTGATGGCCCGGAAGGCATCAATAATGCTTTGCAAACCACTGGCGCACAAGCGGTTAACGGTATTACCGGGTACCGTTACGGGCAGGCCCGCCAGCAGGCCCGCCATGCGGGCCACGTTGCGGTTGTCTTCGCCGCTCTGGTTGGCCGCGCCCATTATCACGTCTTCAACGGCATTCTTATCGAGGTCGGGGTTGCGGCGCAGTAGCTCGCGCAGTACGAGGGCGGCCAGGTCGTCGGGGCGAACGCTGCTGAGCGCGCCCCCAAATTTTCCAATCGGGGTGCGCACGGCATCCACGATATACGCATTGGGCATTCCAGTAGTATTGTTGGGGCGAAGCGAGTCCGCCGGTTGAGGGCTAATTTTGGCCTGGCAACGCGCACTGGCGCGGGCTTTTCCACAACCGCAAAGATGATACAAAGAATTCAAAGCGTTTTTCTGCTGCTGCTGGCTTTATGTATGCTCAGTATGCTGGCGCTGCCGCTCTGGCACAAAGTCGACGGCCTCACCCACCAAGAGCTCACCCTCACGGCCTTCGGCTTCAACGCCACCGGCCTGCCCGAGCCCAAGGGCCTGGGACCCATTTTTCTTATTGCGTCCTTCGCCATTGCTTCGGCCGTGACGGCGGCCCGCGAGATTTTCCTGTTTCGCAACCGGTTTGGGCAGCTCAAGCTGGGTATGCTCAACCTGCTCTTCATCATAGCGGCGTTTGGGCTGGAATTTTACTTTTCCAACAAGGGCGAGGCCCTGCTTAACCCCAAGCTGGAAGGCGCCTTTCAACCGGCCTTCTACCTGCCCACTATTGCCTTAATGCTGAACCTGTTGGCCAACCGCTTTATCCGCAGCGACGAGAAGCTGGTGCGCAACAGCTACGACCGCCTGCGCTAGGTTAAACGTAAAGCCGCTCCAAAAATGAAAAGCCCCGGCTGCCAACTTGGCGGCCGGGGCTTTTGCGTGGGGGTGTTTTAGGTTGGAAAGAGCGGGTAGTCTGGTTAGTTCTGGGGTAAGCCCAGCGCTTGCTGCAAGGCGCGCACGCTGGACTTGAATTGCAGCGCGCCATACACGCGGCTGAAATTCTGGGGGTCGCTGAGGTGCGCGTAGCCGAAGCGGGCGAGCTCAATGCGCGACTCATCGTGGGAGAAGGTTTGGAGTAGTTCGGTTAGCTCGTCGGTGCGCAAGCTGCTCTGGGCCAGGGCGTCGGTGGCCGTGCGCAGGCGCTCGGCTTCGGTGGGGCGCTGGCGCAGGTCCTGGGCCAGGTCGGCGGCTTCGCCTGGGTCGAGGGGCCGCAGGTTGGTAGTGGTGCTGGAGCCGGGGTAGTAGCCGCCCCCGTTGCCCGGACCCGGATTGGGGTAGCCACCGGGCGAATTGCCATAGCCGCCGGGGCCGGGGTTGGTAGGCGGAACGTAGCCACCGTTGGGCTGCCCACCGCCGGGATAGGTGGGGGCCGGGGTAGGGGCAGGGTAGCCACCCGGCTGGCCGCCGGGGTAGGTAGGGGCCGGCTGGTTGTAGCCGCCCGGCCCATTGCCAGGCGCGTTGCGCGGGTCGTAGCCGGGGCCATTGTCATACCCGCCCTGGTTAGGAGCGGGCTGCTGGCCAGGGCCATAGTAGCCGCCCGGCGCATTGCCGTAGGGCGCGCCGCCCTGGCCATAGTAGCCAGCCGGGCCGCCGTAGCCGGGGCCACCCAGCGGCACCACCCCCACTTGCCGCAGCTGCGGGCCGTAGGGCCGCATGAGCAGCACGTAGTCGGTTTCGAGGCCGGGCTGCAGCCACACGCTGGTGCGGAAGCGCAGCGGCGGGCCGTAGGCCGTAGGCACGCTAAACTCGGCCCAGTGCCGGCCGGGCGTTAGCAGGTCTACGTGCACCTGGCGGGCCACGGGCCGGGTGAGCAGCCGGCCGTCGAGCACCAGGCTAAAAGGCTGGCCCCGCTCGGACGTGATGGTGAGGTTGGCCGGTGGCACCGCGAAGGCGGGTACCACGGCCACCACCGCCAGCAGAGCGGCAACTGCCACCGTAAAAAGCCTTTTCATAACCGGGATAGCTAGAAGCTGACAAGGAATTTTGCCGGCTTCTACTACCCAAATCCAAACGCCGTGCCAACAAAAAAGCCCCCAAGCGGTGGGGGCTTTTTGGCTACTGCTGGCAACTTGCGGACAGCTCGCAAGGTATTGATTATTAATTACTTATCTATTCTGGTCACTTTAAACTCCGTGCGGCGGTTGCGCTGGTATTGGGCCTCCGTCTTGGCATCTTTCACAATGGGCCGGGTTTCGCCGTAGCCGCGGGCCGTGATGCGACGCTGGTCGATGCCCTTGCTCACGATGTAGGCCACGGCAGCCTCGGCGCGCCGCTGGCTTAGCTTGAGGTTGTAGGCGTCTTTGCCGCGCTGGTCGGTGTGTGAGCTTAGCTCGATGTTGATTTTGGGGTTGTCCTGCAAGGTTTGCACCAGCGTATCGAGGCGGGTGGCCGCGTCGGTGCGGATGTTCGACTTGTCGTAGTCGTAGAAAATGTCTTTAACCTCAATAGCCCGGTTAACCACTATCTTATTGAGCGTCAGGGTTACGGGTAGCCGGACGTCGGTTTGCGGCTGGGTCAGGGTTTCCGGGCTGGGGTAGCGGCCCACGGTGCTCAGGCTGGCGCGGGCCGTGAAGTCGCCGGGCCGGTCGGTGAACAAGGCGTAGGTCTGGGCCGAGTCGAGCTTGGAGGTGAACTTGCCATCGGGGCCGGTGAGCACGTCCTGCTTCTGGCCGCTGCCGTTGGTGATGGTCACGGTTTCGCTGGCTACCGGCGTGGTAGTGTTGGCTTTGTCATCGCGTTCAAACACAGTGCCATCGACGTAGAAGGCCACCAGTCGGCGCGGCTTTTTCTTGAACGTGTACAGGTCATCGGAGCCCTTGCCGCCCTCGCGGTTGGAAGAGAATACGCCCACGCCCGGCCCGGTAAAGAAGGGCGCAAAGTCGTCGGCGGCCGTGTTCACGCCCGGCCCCAGGTTCACGGGCTTGCCGCCTTTCACCTCAAAAATATCAAGCTTGCCGAAGCCCGGCTGCCCATCGGAAGAGAAGTACAGCGTGCCATCGGGCGCCACGCCGGGAAAGTTGTCGTTGCCCACCGAGTTGATGGTTTCGCCCAGGTTTTCGGCCGGCGAAAAGCGGCCGTTGCTGCCCAGCGTAGCTTTATAAATGTCGTTGCCACCCTGCCCGCCCTTGCGCCCCGAGGCAAAATAGAGCGTGGTGCCGTCGGGCGCAAAAACCGGCGAAAAGTCGTCGGCCGTGCGGTCGTTGATATTGGCCAAAATTGGTTCGACCCAGGCCCCGTTGCGGTAATATGATATCCACAAATCCACGCTGCGGTAGCCTTTTTTCGAGCCGTCGTTTGAGCGGGCAAACACCATTGTCTTGCCGTCGGGCGTGTACGTGGCGCTGGCTTGCAGCTCTTTATCATTATTAAAGAGCGGCTCCAGCTTGCGCGGGGTGCCGCCGGTCATGGCCGCCGGGTCGTCAAATTTCTGGGCGTAGAGCGCCGTGTAGCGCTCGCCGTTGCCGGGGTAGGGCTTGCCATCGCGCCCCGAGGCAAACACCAGCTCGCCGCTATTGGGCATCCGCGCCGCCGAAAAATCGGAGTTGGGTGAGTTGACCGCGTCGAGCGGGGCCACGTCGTAAGCGGCGGCCATGCCCGCCAGCGCTTTGCTGGCGTTGGCGCTGCGGGCGGCGGCTTCGGCGTGGCTGGCCAGGGTGCGGTTGGTGCCGCTTTGGGCATAGGTGGTGAAGCGCGTAGCAGCCTCGTCAAACTTGCCCGTGGCCTGCAGCGCTTCGGCGTAGCGGTAGCCGAGGTCGGCGGTGCGGGCATTGCCATCCACGGCGGCCTGGTAGTAGGGCAGGGCCTGGTCGATGCGGTTGGAGAGCCGGTAGGCCTCGGCGATGCGGTAGTTGGCAATGGCCGCGCCTTTGCCCTTGGCCGCATCGGCTTTGTAAAGTGGAATGGCCGCCTCGTATTCGCCGCGCATGAAGCGCTTATCGGCCTTGCTCAGCTTGCCCGAGCTGGCGCAGCCGCTCAACGCCACGGCCGGGCCAGCCGCCCCGAGGAGCACTAATTTTCTGAGGGACGAGTACCGGATAGGGAGAGCCATGCAGCCGAAAAGCAAGTCTAGTAGTTTGATAAGCAATAATACAACTGTTTAGGCTGGCTCGTTAGTGCCCCAACCCCAGCTAGCTCACAAAATAGCTGGCTAGCCAGGTCTGACCGGCCGGGGCCGGCCACTGCTCGTCCAATTCGCCCTTCGTGGTCAGGGTATTATTGAAGTACAGGGTGTCGGCCTGCACCTGCCCGGCGGCGATGGCCGCGCGCAGCTCAGGCCGCGTGAGCAAGCTCAGCTCCCCGTTGGCCAGGAAAGCCATGCGCGACTTTTCGAGCAGCGTTATGCCCAGCCGCTGCTCCAACTCCCGCACAAAGCGCACCGAGGCATCGATGGAGCACCCGCTGGCCCCCGCCACCGCCTCATCCAGGCCAATCACCAAAAATTGCCGGTGCAGAAACTGCGCCGAGGCGGCCAGCTGCTGCCCGTGGCTCGTCCACTCTTCGGCAAAAGCGGCCAGGCGTGCTAGCAGCGGCATCAGCTCCTCTTCGGTCAGCGGGCGGCTGGCCTGGTAAATCCACACGCGGGCCTGCGGCGGCAGGCGGTCAAAGGCTACATACATAAATCGCAGATTTTGCAGATTGAGCAGATTTCGCTGATTCGAGTGGCGCGGTTCTGTGCAGGGCAAATTTCAAGTCAGTTCTGGTGCAAAGTACCGACTTTTAGAAGTGGAAACCGCAAAAAGGCGCTTGGCAACTTCCGCAAGCAAAAGCCACCAAACGCCCACCCAAAACCGCACCGTTTGAATCAGCGAAACCTGCTCAATCTGCAAAATCTGCGATTAGCGGTTGATGCCCTCGGCGCTGGCGATGAGCTCAGCCAGGTCAAAGACTTGAACGTTAGACTCTTGCTCCTTATTTTTTACGCCGTCGCTCATCATGGTCATGCAGAAGGGGCAGCTCACGGCAATGATGGCACCTTGCAGGCTGTGCTCGCTGGGGGCGGTGCGCTCGGTTTCGACGCCGCGCAGGTTGTCGAGGGCAGCGGCCGCGCCACTTAGCGTGGCCAGGGCCTCTTCGGTGCGCTCGATGTTGATGTCCTTCTTGCCGGGCTCAGGCTCTTTCCACATTTGGGCGCCGCCCGCGCCGCAGCACAGGCCGTTGGCCTTGCTGCGCTTCATCTCCACGAGGTCGGCGTCGAGGGCGGCCAGCACGTCGCGCGGGGCTTCATAAATGTTGTTGGCGCGGCCCAGGTAGCACGAGTCGTGGAACGTGATGCGGCGGCCCTTGAAGCTTTCGCCCCCACTCACGGCTACTTTGCCCTCATTAATAAGCTGTTGCAGGTACGTGCTGTGGTGAATCACCTCATACTCGCCGCCCAGCGCCGGGTACTCATTCTTGATGGTGTTAAAGCAATGCGGGCAGGCCGTCACGATTTTCTTGATGCCGTAGCCATTCATCGTCGTGATGTTTTGCATGGCCTGCATTTGAAATAGAAACTCGTTGCCGGCGCGCTTGGCAGGGTCGCCGGTGCAGCTTTCTTCCAAGCCCAGCACGGCGTAGTCGGTGCCCACGTGCTCCAGAATGCGGGCAAAGGCGCGCGTCACGCGCTTATATCGGTCGTCGAAGGCTCCGGCGCAGCCCACCCAAAACAAGATTTCGGGCACTTTGCCCTGCGCCGCGAGGTCGGCCACGGTGGGCACGGTAAGCTGGCGTTTAGTGGGGGGAGGGATAGTAGGCGTCATAAAAGGCAAGTTAAAATCGAAGCAATTTCTAATAAAATCGAAGTAGCGGCTAGCTCAAAAAGCGTTTTAGCGCAACGAGCCGAACAAGCCGCTGGTCGCTTTCTGCCAAAGAGTCGGTGAGAAACTGAAGTAGCTCTGGCGGCGATGCAGCAGCTTTCAAAATGGGCCGGCTTGTGGCATATAAGGAGCTGTTTGTCGCTAGGACACAATGTTTTAAGTCCGAGTTTAGTCGTTTTCGTAAGCGGCCAATTTTTCTACTAAGCTGCTCTTGGCGAGGTGTCAATCTTGCTAGCATCATCAATAACTGCTGTGCGTTATCCATAGCATCCATAGCCAGACAATTCCGTTGCCTACGCCGTGGCCTTCTCCGCTGCGTACAGCTCATCGGCCCAGTTGAGGCGGTCGGAGGGCGAAAAAGCCCACGGCGCGCCGTTGTTTTCGATGTTGGAGAACATGACGTTCAGCGAGTTAGGCGCGGCCGACTCTTCCAGCACCAGGAAGCGGCGCATCTCGATAATGCTTTCCAGGGGGTTGATGTTCACGGGGCAGCTTTCCACGCAGGCGTTGCAGGTGGTGCAGGCCCACAGCTCCTCCGGCGTCACTTTGCCGCGCAGCAGCGTGGCGCTCATCAGGTCGGTAACGGGCTCATGCTTAGCTTCTTCCCCGTACACGTTGGGGTGGAAGATGAGCGGCGAGTTATACTTCTCCTCCACCCGGTCGCGGGTGTCCATGATGATTTTGCGCGGCGAGAGCAGCTTGCCCGTCAGGTTGGCCGGGCACACGGAGGTGCAGCGGCCGCACTCGGTGCACGAATACGAATTCAGGAGCGCCGTCCAAGGCAGGTCCTCCACGTCTTTGGCCCCAAACGACGTGGGCGCCACGGCCGAGCCATCGGGGTTGGTAGCGGGCGCGGGCACCTCGTAGCTGGGGTCCATCATGGCCTTCACCTCGTGGGTGATGCTCTCCA
>CAXTFI010000162.1:0-11967 GCA_964243255.1 uncultured Hymenobacter sp. | reverse complement strand
ACTGGAACCAGCAAGACAACCAGCTCTTTGTGATGCAGCACGGCCGCGACCAGCTATCCGACAACTGGCCTGCGCTCTATACCGAGAAGCAGTCGGCCGTGCTGCCCGCCGAGTGCATGTACGCCCTCAAAAAGGGCGACAACGCCGGCTGGCCCTACCTCTACTACGACCAGCTCCAGCACAAGAAAATTCAGGGCCCCGAATACGGCGGCGATGGCAAGAAAGAAGCCACCGGCCCCTACATCGACCCGGCGGCGGCCTACCCCGGCCACATGGCCCCCAATGGCCTGCTGTTTTATACGGGCACCATGTTCCCGGCCAAGTACCGCAACGGGGCTTTCATCGCCTTCCACGGCTCCTGGAACCGCGCCCCCGAGCCCCAGGCTGGCTACTACGTAGTGTTTCAGCCCTTTAAGGATGGCAAGCCCAGCGGCCAGTGGGAAGTATTTGCCGATAACTTCTCGGGCTCGGCGGCCAAAACGGCCAGCGGCCGCGCCGACCACCGCCCCTGCGGCCTCGCCCAGGGCCCCGACGGCTCGCTCTACGTCACCGACGACAACAAGGGCACCATCTACCGCATCGTGTACACGGCCAAGAAATCGTAATGAGCAAGTCTTTTTTTCTAGCTACTGCGCTGGCTTTCGGCACGTTATCGCTGCAAGCGCAGCATCGGCCCGCGCCAAAGGCGAAGGCCAAAACTGCCGCTAACCCGGCCCTGGCGGCCGCCCTCACCCGCGGCCAGGTGGTGTACAAAAACGTGTGCATCACCTGCCACCTGGCCGATGGCGGCGGCGTGCCCAATATGAACCCGCCGCTCATCAAAACGGAGTATGTGCTCGGCGACAAAGCCCGCCTGGCTCACATCGTGCTGGCTGGCCTAGCCGAGCCCATCGAAATCGACGGCAACGACTACAAGCAGCACATGCCCGCCCAGGCTTACCTGACCGACCAGCAGGTGGCCGACGTGCTCACCTACGTGCGCAACAACTTCGGCAACAAAGCCAGCGCCGTGCAGGTAGCCGAGGTAAAAGCCGTGCGCGCCAAGCTATAATACGTTGTTAATAAGCCTCTTACGCGGCGGCTCCGGCAACGGGGTCGCCGCGTTGTAGTTTTATCCCCATTCTATTTTCCTACCGCCATGAACGAGCAGCTGATTGTCAAGAACTTCGGACCCATTAAAGACGCCACGGTGGATTTTAAGCGGGTGACGGTTTTTATCGGCCCGACGGGTGGAGGGAAGAGTACGCTGGCGAAGCTGGCGGCGATTTGGAGACAATCTGAGTTTAATGTGAGTCATTCTTCGGTAAAAGATTTCTTATTTTCTAACTATGGGATTAAAAGCTTTATTACTGAGACCAGTTCTATAGGCTGGAATGATGATGATGGTTTTTCTCAAATAGGTTCTGATTTTGAAATTAAGAACGAAAGCAAACAAAAAAATGCACTCGATAGAAGTGTTGCACAGTTACGAACTGATGATAAAAAGATGAAGGATTTTATTGAGTTAGCTCAAAGATTTCTTAAAGAAGCACAAAAATTTGAATTGATTACACAACCAGAATTACCACAAGAGGTAGTTGACATTATTGCAAAACCATTCTATGACATGGTCAGTTTGACCAAACCAAAATACATTCCTTCAGAAAGAATCTTTGTTTCCTCTTTAGAATATTCTTGGGCTGGATTAATGCGCGATAATATTGGACTTTCAAAATTAATACTTGATTTTGCAAATGATTTTTCATTAGCTCGCAAAGAAATTTCGGAACTCGCTATTACTTTTTTAGACGCTTTATATTTCCACGTTAATGGACGAGATTTCATAAAAATACCTAACCGTGAAGAACCGTTAATGCTCTTAGAAACCGCCAGCGGTATCCAATCTGTCACGCCAATGCTGGTGCTACTAGAGCATCTGAGCCGCAACACTGAGCAGGCGCAAAGCTTCATCATCGAAGAGCCGGAGCTAAACCTCTACCCTACCGCCCAGCAGGGACTGCTGAACTGGCTGGTGGAGAAATGCACTAAAGGCGAGAACGACCTAACTATCACTACGCACAGCCCCTACATTCTCTCGCACCTCAACCTGCTGCTCTACGCATACCAGGTGGCCGAAAAGTACCCCGAGCGCCGGGAAGCAGTGGCGGCCATTGTACCCGAAGCCAGTTGGATTAACCCGAAGGAATTTGCTTGCTACCAAGTCGAGCATGGGGGGGTACAGTCGCTGGTGGATGCTGAGTTGGGGCTGATTGATAATAATGAGTTGGATGGCCTTTCGGGCGATGCCGCTGATGCATTTGATAACCTTATCCGTTTATCCAAAGGATTTGCCATCAAATGATTGAGCGTATTCACGCGGCTTACCCGCCGAAGGAACAGGTAGTTTGCATTACGGAACTCTCCCATCCGGCTTTTCACATTTACGACCCGCTATCGTTGGCGGGCGAAGCGGCAACTGAACGGCTGCCTTCTACTTATCGCCTAGGGCCGGAAAAGGAAGACCGTGAGCTGACTGTGCAAAACGAAACTGACCAACCCATTTATCTAGTGGCGATTGACTGCTGCTTGTTTGCCTCCAACGACCCTAGCCGTTGCGATTGTGCATTGGTTCAGGAAGAAACTATCTGTTTTGTGGAATTCAAGCACGGTAATTACCGACGTCGCACAGAACGCATTAAAGACTGTATTCCGCAGCTAGCCAATTCCATTAATGACTTTTACAAAAATGGTGTCCTGGCAGCGCGTCATGTGGTAATCGCTATTGCCTGCGTTGGATTCACGGAGGAGTTCCCACCTCAAAATGCTTCTCTGGAAGCGCACCAGGCGCGGCTCAACTTACTGGTATCAGTTGATGTACTGGTGGAACTGCGCGTAACAGACACGACCATATTTGGGCTTCCGGCGGCAAATTAGATTCCGTGACTCACAACATTTTACCTAACCCGCACCTTTAACTACTGTACCTACACCGTTTCTTCTCCTTCGCTATGGCCGCCGAACTCCGCCGCATCTTCCAGGTTATTGATGGCAACAAGAAGCTCGTCGGCGATGGCTTCGACGTGACCAGCCCCATGCCGGGGCCGCGCATCCGGCAGCTCAGCCCCTACCTGCTCATCGACCACATCGGGCCGATGCAGATTGCGCCCACCGACACGCCGCTGGGCTCGCCGCCCCACCCCCACCGCGGCTTCGAAACGGTGACCGTGGTGTACGACGGCCACCTGGCCCACCGCGACACGGCCGGCCACGATGGCACCATCGGCCCCGGCGACGTGCAGTGGATGACCGCCGGCGCCGGCCTGCGCCACGCCGAGATGTACGACCGCGACTTTGCCCGCCGCGGCGGCACCCTGGAGCTGCTGCAGCTGTGGGTAAATATGCCCAAAGCCGATAAGCTGGTGCCACCTAAGTACCAGGAACTACTGGCCTCAGCCATCCCGAGCGTGCCGCTGGCCGACGGCCAGGGCAGCATCCGCGTGATTGCGGGCAGCTACGGCGGGGCCACCGGCCCGGCCGATACGTTTTCGCCTATCACCTTGCTGGACTTGCACTTACGCAAAGGGGCCGACTTCGTGCTGACGCTGCCCGCTGCCTACAACGTGGGTTTGTACGTGGTGCGCGGCGCGGTGCTGGTGAATGGCGACCGGCCCGCCCACACCCAGCAGCTCGTGGTGCTGGGCTGGAACTCGCCCGATGCGCAGCTCACGGCTACCGAGGATAGCCTGGTGCTGGTACTGGCCGGCGCGGCCATTGAGGAGCCGCTGGCCACCTACGGCCCCTTCGTGATGAACACGAACGAGGAGCTGATGGCCGCCATCGCCGACTTTGAGAGCGGCAACATGGGCAAGTTTCCCGAGGACGAGTAGCCTGCGGCGGTTTGGGGCTTTTAGGCTTTTACCTAAGTAGGACCATCCAAAAAACAAAAAGAACGTCATGCTGAGCCTGCCGAAGCATCTCTACTGCGCCACTAGGTTAGTAACCCTGGCAGCGCGAGCGAGATGCTTCGGCAAGCTCAGCATGACGTTCTTTTATTTTTTTGTATAATTTATTATCTTACAACACCTTATTCCCTGCCTACTTCAACCCAATAATCCCGACGGCGGTACGTAGCAACTCACCCTTCCTATCCAGCTTATGAACGACTTACTTATTTCGGCTACCTCGCGCCGGGCGTTTATGCGCACGCTTTCGCTCGGGGCGGGCGCTACGCTGGCCGGCACCGCGGCGCTGGCCAGCCCGCTCGATTGGCTGGCCGCCGACCGCAAGCTGGGCGTGGCCCTGGTGGGGCTGGGCAACTACAGCGCCGGCCAGCTGGCCCCGGCCTTGCAGCAAACCAAGTATTGCCAGTTGGCCGGCATTGTCACGGGCTCGCCGGCCAAGGCCGCGCAGTGGCAAAAGCAGTATGGCATCCCCGTTAAAAACTGCTACGACTATAAAACCTTCGACCGCATCATCGACAACCCGGCCATCGACGTGGTGTACGTGGTGCTGCCCAATGCCTTGCACGCCGAGTATGTGGTGCGGGCCGCGCAGGCGGGCAAGCACGTCATTTGCGAGAAGCCGATGGCTACCTCCGTGGCCGATGCGCGCCAGATGATTGCGGCGATGGCAAAGGCGGACAAAAAATTCAGCGTGGGCTACCGGCTGCACTTCGAGCCGCACAACCAGGCCATGATGCGCCTGGGCCAGACGCAGGCCTACGGCCAGATTACCCACCTGGCGGCCGACAACGGCTTTAAGTTTAACAACGGCACGCCCTGGCGCGTGAACAGGAAGCTGAGCGGCGGCGGCCCGCTCATGGACATGGGCATTTATTGCCTGCAGGGCTGCCTCTACACCAAGGGCCAGGTGCCCATCGCCGTCACGGCCAAGCTGGCGCCCGAAACCGGCACCGGCTACTTCAAGGAGGTGGAAGCCGGCGTGAACTGGCAACTGCAGTTTGCCGACGGCACGGTGGCCGACTGCCGCACCAGCTACGCCCAGAATATGGAGGGCCGCCTGCGTGCCGATGCCACCAACGGCTGGTTTGAGCTAGCACCGGCCTTCGGCTACGGCGGCCTGGCGGGCCGCACCAGCAAAAACGACGGCCTGCTCGACCTGCCCAATATCAACCAGCAAGCCGCCCAGCTGGATGACTTCGCGCAGTGCGTGCTGCAAAACAAGCCCACCCGCGTGCCCGGCGAAATGGGCCTGCGCGACGTGCAGCTGCTCGCAGCCATTTACCGCGCCGCCGAAACCGGCCAGTCCGTTTCGACCAAAGACGTGGGGCAGCTCACTGACCGCACCAGCGCTAAGTAGCGTGGACGCTGTGAGTCCGCGCGTGGGTCCGTCTGGAATAGTTCAGGTATCGACCCACACGCGGACTCGCAGCGCCCATACTACCGTGTTACGCCGCCTTAATTTTATCCAGCGTAGCCATGTCTTCGGCAGAGAGGTGAATGTCGGCCGTTTTCATGTTTTCTTCCAGGTGCCTCACCTGCGACGTGCCCGGAATGAGCAGGATGTTGGGCGAGTGGTGAAGCAGCCAGCTCAGGGCAATTTGTTGCTGGGTAGCGCCGTGCTTTTGGGCCAGTTGACTAAGCGCCGCCAGGGCGTCCTTGTTGCCGCCCGACAGCGGAAACCACGGAATGAACGCGATATTCTGCGCGCGGGTGTAGTCGAGCACGGGCTCCCACTTGCGGTTATCGACGCTGTACATGTTCTGCACCGACACGATTTCGACGAACTCCTGGGCTTTTTTAAGCTGGTCTACATCAACCTCCGACAAGCCAATGTGCTTGATAAGCCCGTCTTGCTGAGCCTTTTGCAGGAAGCGCAGCGTATCCTCAAACGGCACGGCGGGGTCGACGCGGTGCAGCTGGTACAAGTCAATCTGGTCGAGCTGGAGGCGCTTGAGGCTGCCGTGCAGCGCTTCTTCGAGGTGCTTGGGGCTGGCGTCGATGGGCCACTGGTCGGGGCCGGTGCGCAGCAGCCCACCCTTGGTGCCGATAACGAGGCCCTTGGCGTAGGGGTGCAGGGCTTCGGCAATTAGCTCCTCCGACACGTTGGGGCCGTAGCTATCGGCCGTGTCAATGAAGTTGACGCCCAGCTCCACGGCCCGCCGCAGCACCCGAATCGACTCGTCGTGGCTGGCCGGCGGGCCCCAAATGCCCTTGCCGGTGATGCGCATGGCCCCGAAACCCAGGCGATTAACCGTCAGGTCGCCGCCGATGGTGAAGGTAGCGGGGTAAGAAGCAGTGATAGTTGCCATAGTGGAAAAGATTGGGGGTGAAGTGGTTAACCAGTAGCCCGGCTGGCTATTGGTGTTTAGTGAGACAACCGGGCCACGGCTATTGTTTACTCTTTTAACCCTATACTCTGCCACCGCGCTGAATATGGGAGCAGCTTAGCGGCCGGTTAATTTCACGGGCTTGTCGTCCCGCTCATATACCAACTCTCCCCCAATCATTCCGTGTCCGGTCATCTGCACCAGGCCGCGCTCACGCGAAATAACCAGTTCGCGCCAGAACTCATAGTCGCTGACCCCATAATAGTCCTCCCGGAAAGCCAACACATAAAGCAATTCTCCCGTAGCCATTCGCTTTATTTCGCGCAACTCGGTGGTTACGCTATTCCACTTTTTGGCCCAACTGTAGGAAGTCAGGCAGGTCCACTTGGTGCCAACGGGCGCACCGAAGCGAAAGAATGTCCCTTCCAGCCGTCCGGGGCCCAGGCTGTCGAGTAGCTGTGCCCGGCGAGCTGCGGGCACGTAGTCATATAGCGTCAGGAACATGAGCAGGCTGTCGCCGGCCAGCCGCAGCTGGAAAGGGAGCGGAGCACCTTCACCGGGCTTTTTGCCCATCTTTTCAATAAATTCCGTGTAGCTTTTCCCGTTCGCCTGCACTTCGCGTCGGGTAATAGCCAGCGGGCTGAAATTTCCTCGAAAATGCCTGGAATTACCTACCGTCTTAAACCGGGTGACGGGCGCCATCTGCGGAAAAACTACTGTCCCGGCCTGCCCATATGCCGCCCCGCTAATCACCCAAAATAAAAGCCCAAACAACCAGCGGCGCTTGGGCTTTCGCAAAGTCAAGTAAGATACCATCAGGCAATTACCGGCACACGGATGGCCACCTTGGCGCCCATTTCGCGCACGGCCTGGGCAATGCCGGCCGCGTCGAAGCCGCACTCCTGGTAGAGCTGGTCCTGGGAGCCGTGCTCCACCACGCGGTCGGGGATGCCGAGGCGGCGCACGGCCAGGTGCTGGCCGTGGTCGGCCAGAAACTCCAGCACGGCCGAGCCGAAGCCGCCCTGCAGGCAGCCATCCTCCACCGTCACAATGGCGCGGTAGCGGCGGGCCACGGCCAGCAGCATTTCCTCATCCAGGGGCTTGCAGAAGCGCATGTCGTAGTGGCCCACGTCGAGGCCTTCGGCGGCGAGCGCGGCGGCGGCTTTCACGGCGTAGTTGCCGATGTGGCCGATGCTGAGAATGGCCACGCCGCCCGCTTCGCCTTCGTGCACCACGCGGCCCGTGCCGATGGCCACGCGCTGCAGCGGCGTGCGCCACTCGGGCAGCACGCCCTCGCCGCGCGGGTAGCGGATGCTGAATGGGCCCGCATTCTCGGGTAGCTGCGCGGTGTACATGAGGTTACGCAGCTCCTGCTCGTTCATGGGGGCACTCACCACGATGTTGGGAACGCAGCGCATATACGCCAGGTCGTAGCAGCCGTGGTGGGTGGGCCCGTCGGCCCCGGCAAAGCCGGCGCGGTCGAGGCAGAACACTACGTGCAGGTTTTGCAGGGCCACGTCGTGCACCACCTGGTCGTAGCCACGCTGCATAAACGACGAGTAGATGTTGCAAAACGGCACCAGCCCTTGCGTGGCCAGGCCGGCCGAAAACGTCACGGCGTGCTGCTCGGCAATGCCCACATCGAAGGCCCGCTCGGGCATGGCCGCCATCATAATATTGAGCGACGAGCCGCTGGGCATGGCGGGCGTCACGCCCATGATTTTGTCGTTGGCCTGGGCCAGCTCCAGCAGGGTGTGGCCAAACACGTCCTGGTACTTGGGCGGCTGAGGCTTATCGGGGATTTTGGTGAAAATCTCGCCCGTAATCTTGTCAAATAAGCCCGGCGCGTGCCAGAGCGTCTGGTCTTTTTCGGCCAGCGCGTAGCCCTTGCCCTTCACCGTAACGCAGTGCAGCAGCTTGGGGCCCGGAATGGATTTCAAGTCATTGAGCACGGCCACCAGGTGCTGCACGTCGTGGCCATCGACGGGGCCGAAGTAGCGGAAGTTCAGCGCCTCAAATAAATTGCTCTGCTTCAGCAAGGTAGCCTTCATAGCAGCCTCCACTTTGCGGGCAATCTGCTGGGGGTTGGGGCCAAACTTGCTGAGCTTGCCCAGCACGTTCCACAGCTCGTCGCGCACTTTGTTGTAGGTGCGCGAGGTGGTGATGTCGGTGAGGTACTCCTTGAGCGCGCCCACGTTGGGGTCGATGCTCATGCAGTTGTCGTTGAGCACCACAATCATGTTGTTGCGCATGGCCCCGGCCTGGTTGAGAGCTTCAAAGCTCATGCCGGCCGTCATCGAGCCATCGCCGATTACGGCAATGTGCTGGCGGTCAAACTCTTGCTTATAATCCGAAGCCACCGCCATGCCCAGCGCCGCCCCAATGCTGGTGCTGCTGTGCCCCACCCCAAAGGCGTCGTACTTGCTTTCCGACATCTTGGGGAAGCCCGACATGCCACCGTAGCGGCGGTTGGTGGGAAAGCGGTCGCGCCGGCCGGTCAGTATCTTGTGGCCGTAGGCTTGGTGGCCCACGTCCCACACCAGCTGGTCGTGGGGCGTGTTGAAGACGTAGTGCAGCGCCACCGTGAGCTCGACCACGCCCAGCGAGGCGCCGAAGTGCCCGCCGTAGATGCTTACGGTGTCGATGATGAATTCGCGCAGCTCGGTGCTGACTTGCACTAGCTGCTCGGGGGCAAGCTTTTTGAGGTCGTCGGGCGAGGTTATCGCCGCCAGGAGCGGGCCGGGTTCAATTATCATCGGGGCGGGCAGAAGTAGAGCGCGGCTAAGCAACCGCCGGGCGAGCTAAAAGATTGGCCGGCCGGCCTCAAAGGTACGACAACGCGGGCTGGACAGTTGTGCCTGGCCGGTGCTTAGCCCGGACCGCGCCCAGGCTGGACCCGGCAGCTTGGTCGGCACAATTACGGGCCCGGCCGATGAATTAAGCGGGCTGGCCCTTAGTGGCTGCAACTATTGGCAGCCATTTGCGCACTTTGGCCGTTATGACTTTTATGAACAAGAATACTCTCCCACTCGCGGGGCTTTTAGCTGCCGCGCTCAGCGGCAGTCCGTTGCTGAGCCTGGGCCAGGCGGGCGGCCGGCCCGCGGCGGCCTCGTCCCCGGCTACTGCGCCGCGCAGCACGGGCCGCGTCACGGGCACCATCACCGATGCGGCCAACGGCCAACCGGTGTCGTACGCCACGGTATCCGTTATCAGCCCCGCCACCAACAGCGCCGTGAACGGCGGCGTGGCCGGTGGCGACGGCAAGTTTGTGCTGCCCGTGCCGCCGGGCACCTACCGCGTGGAGGTCAGCTTCCTGGGCTACCAAACGCAGGTGAAAAACGATGTAGTAGTGACGGCGGGCGGCACGGTGGCGCTGGGCTCGGTGGCGCTGGCCGCTACCGCCCAAAAGCTGGGCGAAGTGGTGGTGACCGGCAAAAAGCCCCTCATTGAGGAGCGCGTGGACCGCACCATCTACAACGCCGATGTGGACAAAACCACCCAGGGCGGCGATGCTACCGACGTGCTCAAGCGCGTGCCGCTGCTGAGCGTGGACCTCGATGGCAACGTGAGCCTGCGCGGCAGCCAGAATATTCGGGTGCTTATTAACAACAAGCCCTCCACCATTGCGGCCAGCAGCGTGGCCGACGCGCTCAAGCAGATTCCGGCCGACCAGATTCAGACGGTGGAGGTAATCACTTCACCCTCAGCCAAATACGATGCCGAGGGCTCGGGCGGCATTATCAACATCGTTACGAAGACCAACAACCTGAAGGGCGGCTCGCTGGGCATTAATACCAGCGCGGGCGTGCGGGCCAGCAACCTGGGCCTGAACGGCAGCTACCGCAACAACAAGTTTGGGGTGAGCCTGGGCGGCTTTGGGCGGGCCAGCTACAACCAACCGGGCAGCTTCGACAACTCACAGACCAGCGTGAACCTGGCCACCGGCGACCGCACCACCGTGGTGCAGGCCGCCGACACCCGGCGCAAAGACGCCTTTGGGCGCTACACGCTGGGCCTCACCTACGACTTCGACAAGCACAACTCGCTGGCCGGCTCGCTGGCTTATGGCATCCGCAACGCCGACAACTACCAGGACGGCCTGCTCAGCCGCATCGGCACCAACGGCGGGACGCTGGCGGCCAACTCGCTGCGCGACGTGAAATCGACCACCAACTCGAACACCATCGACGCCAGCCTCAACTACACGCACACCTACCAAACCGAGCAGCGCGAGCTGAGCGTGCTCACGCTGTTTAGCCGCAACAACCAGACGAACAACTTCACCAACAGCGTTTTCGACCCCAGTGACTTGTCGAAAAGCCGCTACGTTGGCCAGCTCGGCAACAACAACGACAGCTACAACGAGGAATATACCGGCCAGATAGATTACCAGACGCCGACCGTGAAAAACCAGCTGCTGGAGCTGGGTGCCAAGGACATTGTGCGGCGCGTGAACAGCGATTACAGCTACTTCTACGACCCCGCGCTGCAACCCACGGCCGGCAGCGGCACGCTTAACAACTCGTTTCGCTACCGCCAGAACGTGACGGCGGCCTACGCCACCTACACCATCGGGCTGCCCAAGGGCTTCACCGTGAAGCCGGGCGTGCGCTTTGAGTACACCACCATCTCGGCCGACTTTACCAATGCCAAGGGTGTGCTCACCAACACCAATATTCCCGACTACGGCATACTGGCCCCGAGCGTCAACCTCTCGCGCAAGCTGGAGAATGGCAACGTGGTGAAGCTCTCGTACAACCTGCGCATTCAGCGCCCGTCGCTGCAGTTTCTGAATCCCAACGTGCAGGCCAGCAACCCGTTGAATGCCTCAGCCGGCAACCCGCTGCTGCGCCCCGAAAAAACCAACAACATCGAGCTGGGCTACAGCACCACCGTTAAGCAGAAGGTGAACCTGAACCTATCGGCCTTCGTGCGCAGCACCAACAACGCCATCCAAACGGTGCGCGTGCCGCTGCCCGACACGCTCAACCCCAACAATATCCAAGGCGCACTGCTGAGCACCTTCCGCAACGCGGGCACCGAGCGGGCCTACGGCAGCAGCCTGTTTGCCGGGGCCAACACAGGCAAGCTTTCGCTCAACGGCAGCGTGGACGTGTACTACGCCGTGCTGCGCAACAATGACGACAGCAAACTCTATAACTCTAGCAACCAGGGCTTTGTAGTGAATGCCCGCGCCTTTGGCTCGTATGACCTGGGCAAAAGCTACTCGCTGCAGCTCTTCGGCTTCTACCGCGGGCAGCAGGTGCAGCTGCAAGGCACCCAAAGCGGCTTTGGCATTTATAGCCTGAGTCTGCAGAAGAGCTTTGCCGAAAAGCGCGGCAGCATCGGCTTCGGGGCCGAGAACTTCTTCACCGGCGGCATCCGCATCCGCACCAACGTGGCCACGCCCTACGTGGATAGGTACGATTATAACGGCGGCAGCGTGCCCATCAACGGCCCGGTGCTGACCCAGAACAGTACCAACGTCATCCACAACCTGAGCTTTAAAATCAATTTCAGCTACCGCATCGGCAAGCTGACGGCCGGCGACACCGGCCGCCGCAACAAGGGCGTGAACAACGACGACCTGAAAGAAGGCGGCGACGCGGGCGGCGGCCTGGGTGGCGGCGACGCAAGTGGCGGTGCGGCTGGTGCTGGTGGTGCCGGCGGCCAAGGCGGCCAGCGCCCCGGTGGCGGCC
>CAXTFI010000161.1:0-12026 GCA_964243255.1 uncultured Hymenobacter sp. | reverse complement strand
CGGCCCTGGGCCACGCGCACCAGCTTGGCCTGGGCGTGGGGCGGGCGCTGAAAGTGCAGCCCGCGCAGCGTGCCGGCCCTGGAAATACTCTGGTTGTCCTGCACCCAGTGGTGGCGCGGCAAACCCAGCCCCTCCATAGCGCGGGCGCTGAACGACTCAAAAAAAGCGCCGCGCGGGTCGCCAAAAATGCGGGGCCGAAACTCCAGAAGGCCCGGCAGGGCGTGGGTAATGATTTCCATAGGGTAAATGGGTAGATGAGTAATTGAGTAGAGCAGGTAAGTGACTGGATAAAATGTTCAATTTGAGACTTTACTCAATTACTCACCTGCTCATTTACCGGCTTGCCGGCTTCGGCCACCGCCGCAAGATATTGGCGCAGCACCAGCTGCTCGTCAAACTTTTCGGTGGCCAGCTCGCGGCTGGCGGCGCCCAGGGCGGCCAGGCGGGCGGGCGGCAGCTGGGCCACGGTGAGGAGCTTATCGGCCAGGTCGGCGGCGTCGCGCACCTGGCAGAGGTAGCCGTTGCGGCCGTTTTGCACGGTTTCGCGGCAGCCGGGTACGTCGGTGGTTACCAGGGGCTTACCGCAGGCCGCCGCTTCGAGCAGGGTTTTGGGGGTGCCTTCGCGGTAGCTGGGCAGCACCACGCAGTCGGCGCGGTGCAGGTGGGCGGCCACGTCGTCGCTGGTGCCCAGGTGCTCGACGTGGCCCTCAGCCAGCCACTGCGCAAAGGTGGCGCGGGGCACGCCCACGCCGCCGGCCTCGTCGAGGCCGCCCAGCAGCTGAAAGCGCACTTGGCCCGCCGGCAGCGCCGCCCGCACCTGCCGCGCCGCCTCAAAGTATTCGACAATGCCCTTCTCGTAGAGCACCCGCGCCACCATGAGGAACGTGAACGGCGTGCCCGGCACCTTTTCGGGGGCCGGTTGGGGTTGGAAGCGCGCCAAATCAACGCCCGAGCCGGGCACCAGGCCCGTGAGCGCCGGCTTTATCAGCCCGTAGCGGATAAATAATTCGCGGTCGTCGTTGTTCTGAAAAAACACTTTGTGCGGAAACCGAAACGCCAGCCGGTACAGCCCCCGCGCCACCTTGCTCACCAGGTTCTCCACAATAAACACCGTGCCCAGCCCGCTCACGTTGTTGATGCTGGGCACGCCCGCCAGCCGCGCCGCCAGCGTGCCATAAATATTGGGCTTGATGGTGAAGTGCAGCACCACATCGGGCCGCTCGCGCCGGTACACCGCCACGAAGCGCCGCGTCAACTGGGCGTCTTTCAAGGGGTTAGTCCCCTTATTCTCCATCACAATGGGCACGAAGCGGCAGCCCAGCTCACTCTCCAACCGGCCCGAATAGGCATCGGGCGGCGCAATGGCCATCACCTCGTGGCCGGCGGCCTGCAGGGCGGCCACCAGCCCGCGCCGAAAATTCCAGATATTCCAGGAGGTATTGATAACTAAGGCAACGCGCACGGGGTAATTGAGTAAGTGAGCAGGTGAGTAAATGAGTTCTAACAACGACGCGCGCAAGAGGCAACCCACTTACTCAGCTACTCATTTTTTCATTTACCGCGCGCAAAGGTCGGGCCGGGAGCCGGGCCGGCCGCTACATTAAGTGGGCGCGCCGGTTACTTTCGGGGTGGGTTTTGCGTTAGGGTCCGTAATGAAGCTTTTTAAATCGGCCGGCCTGACGCTGGCTTGGGCAGGCTGGGCGAGTGCCGCGCCCGCCGCGCCGCCCGCCCCCGGCCAGCTGCTTTTTCAGCAAAACTGCCAGCGCTGCCACGGCAAAGACGGCCGCCTGGGCCGCAACGGGGCTCACGACCTGACCAAGAGCAACCTCAATGCCTTTGGGCGCACCTACCTGGTTACCAACGGGATGCGAAAAATGCCCGCCTTTGCCAAAACCCTCACCCCGGCCCAGATTGCGCAGGTGGTGGGGTATTCTCTCACGCTCAAGTAGTTATCAGTGCTTAATGATTAGTGGTCAATGGTTAATTTTTTTTACAGCTATTCATTACCCACTACTCATTAACCATTAATCACTAACCATCAACTTAATGTCCAAATCTAAAGATAACAACGGCCAGGGTAGCACTCGCCACATCGGGGCCACCGACAGCACGCCCGCCCGCCGCGATACCAAGCTGCCCAAGCACCTGCTCAAAAACCTCGATAAAACCTACGCCACGGCCAAGGAAATCGAAACCGCCGTGCTCGTGAGCGTGCCCCCGCGCCGCCAGTCCGACGCCCAGACCACCGAGTACCTCGACGAGCTGGCCTTTCTTATCGAAACGGCCGGCGCCCAGGCCACCAAGCGCTTCGTGCAGAAGCTTGACAAGCCCGACCTGCGCAGCTACGTGGGCGAGGGCAAGCTGGCCGAAATCAAGGCCTGGGTGAAGCACGAAAACACCAGCATGGTGGTCTTCGACGATGAGCTGCTGCCCTCGCAGCTGCGCAACCTGGAGGCCGAGCTGGGCGTCAAAATAGTGGATAGGTCGCTGCTCATTCTTGATATTTTTGCGCTGCGGGCCAAGTCGGCCACCTCGCGCACGCAGGTCGAGCTGGCGCAGTACCAGTACCTGCTGCCCCGCCTCACCGGCCTGTGGACTCACCTGGACAAGCAGCGCGGCGGCGTGGGCATGAAGGGCCCCGGCGAAACGGAGATTGAAACCGACCGGCGCATCGTGCGCGACCGCATCGCGTTTCTCAAGGAAAAGCTGGAAGACCTTGACAAGCAGGCGCATACCCAGCGCAAAACGCGCCAAAGCTCCATTCGGGTGGCGCTGGTGGGCTACACCAACGTGGGCAAAAGCACCATTATGAACCTGCTCGGCAAGGCCGAAGTCTTTGCCGAAAACAAGCTCTTCGCCACCGTCGATGCCACTACCCGCAAGGTGGTGCTCGACAACCACGTGCCGTTCCTACTCTCTGATACCGTGGGCTTTATCCGCAAGCTGCCCACCAAGCTCATCGAGAGCTTTAAGAGCACGCTCGACGAGATACGGGAGGCCGACCTGCTCATTCACGTGGTCGATATTTCGCACCCGGCTTTTGAGGAGCAGATTGAGGTGGTGAACGAAACGCTGCGCGAAATTGGCGCGGCCGACAAGCCGGCGCTGCTGGTTTTCAACAAGATAGACCAGTACAAGCCCGACGTGGACCCGGCCCCCGTCTTCGCCGACGACGACCCGGACGTAGAGTTTCCGACCGACTTTGCGGAGCCCGCGCCGCGCCCGCCGCTTGAGCAGCTGCAGGAAACCTACATGGCCCGCATGCACGACCCGGTGGTGTTCATCTCGGCCCAGGACAAGGACAATATCGAGGCCCTGCGCGAGTTGCTGGGCCGCCGCGTGGGCGAGCTGGCGGCCAAGCGCTTCCCGCACTTCCAGCAGGGCTACGGCTACGAGGAGCAGGCGTAGTTTATTTCTTCGTGAACAAAAAAGGTCTGCCCGCCCCGGCAGGCCTTTTTTTGGGCCCAATCGCCTAGCTTCGCCTTATGAAAACGCTGTACCTAATGCGCCACGCCAAGTCGAGCTGGAGCTTCGACGAGCTCAACGACCAGGAGCGCCCCCTCAACGACCGGGGCCGCGACGATGCGCCCCGCATGGGCCAGGCCCTGGCCAAGCGCCACATTGTGCCCGACCTGCTGGTGAGCTCGCCCGCCGTGCGCGCCCTGAGCACGGCCGTGCTGGTGGCCCGCGAGCTAAAGTACCCGCACGATAAAATTGTGGTGGAGCCCGCCATCTACCAGGCCAGCCTCGACACGCTGCTGGCCGTGGTGCGCGCCCTGCCCGACACGGCCGCCGCCGTGCTGCTCACGGGCCATAACCCCACCATCACCGACGCGGCCAACTACCTCTCGCCCTCGCCCCTGAGCGGCGAAATGCCCACGGCCGCCATCATTTGCCTGCGCTTTGCCGCCGACCGCTGGGAGGAAGCCGGGCCCGCCAACGCCGAGTTTTACTTCTACGACTACCCGAAGAGTAATTAGGAATGAAGAATTTGGAATGAGGAATTGAAACAGTAGAATCTTCCTAGAAAGTCCCAGGCCGTTCTGCTTCGACTCCGCTGCGCTGCGCTTAGCAGGACGGTCGATTTTGAATTTCCAGACTTTCTAAACAGCTTCGTAGGTAGCTTTTGCTACTGGCAGGCACTGCATTTGCGTACAAGGCTGCGCTCCACCAAGCCGGGTGTGACGGAGATAAAATTCCTAATTCCTCATTCCAAATTTCTCATTCCTTGAAAACTCTGCCCCGCGACCTGAGCTGGTTGCGCTTCAACGCCCGCGTGCTGCAAGAGGCGCAGTGCCCCGAGGTGCCGCTGCTGGAGCGCCTCAAGTTTCTGGCTATTTTTTCGGCCAACCTGGACGAGTTTTTCAAAGTGCGGGTGGCCACGCTGCGGCGGCTGGTGAAGCTCAAGAAGAAAACCCGCGCCCAGCTACCCCAGGACCGCCCCAAGCGGCTGCTGGCCGAGGTGCTGGCCGAGGTGCACCGCCAGCAGGAGCTGTTTGGGCACATCTTTCGGCAGGAGGTGCTGCCGGCCCTGCAGGCGGCGGGCATTCGCCTGCTGAGCGTGGAGGAACTCACTGACAAACAGCGCGTCTGGACGCAGGCGTATTTTGAGAAAAACGTGCGCGACCTGCTTTCGCCGGTGGTGCTGGACGATACCCTGCACCAGCTTTTTCTGAAAGACCAGGCTGTGTACCTCACCTTCTGGCTGAGCCAGCCCGTGGCTGAGCAGCGGCCCAAGGGCGCCAAAAAGAAGGCCCACGCCGAGCGGGTCGTTCTGATGGAGCTGCCTACCAAGCGCCACGGCGGCCGCTTTGTGGCGCTGCCCGGCGGCGCGGGCACCCCCGCCGACCCGCACTGCGTGCTGTTTCTGGACGATGTGGTGCGGCTGGGCGCGCCGGGCCTGTTTCCGGGGTATAACGGGGTGGTAGTCAACGCCATTAAGCTGAGCCGCGACGCCGAGCTGGATATTGAGGAAGAGGTATCGGGCGACCTGCTGGCCAAAATCCGCAGTAGCCTGGCCAAGCGCGCCACCGGCTACCCCGCCCGCCTGCTGTTTGACCCCGACACGCCCCAGGCGGTGCTGCGGGCCATCAAGCAGAAAACCGGCATCGCCGACGAGGAGCTGGTCGAAGGCAGCCGCTACCACAACTTCCGCGACTTTTTTGGCTTCCCCGACTTCGGGCGCACCGACCTGCTCAACCCTGCCTGGCCCGAGCTGCCGCACCCCACACTGCCGCGCACCGGCCCGCTGCTGCTCGCCCTGGCCCGGCGCGACCACCTGCTGCACCCCCCCTACCAGAGCTTCGACGCGGTGCCGCGCCTGCTGCGCGAGGCGGCCGCCGACCCGCGCGTGAGCGCCATCAGCATCACCCTCTACCGGGTGGCCCCCAAAAGCGCGGTGGCCAAGGCGCTTATTAAAGCCGTAAAAAACGGCAAGCAGGTGACGGTGGTAGTGGAGCTGAAAGCCCGCTTCGATGAGGAAAGCAACCTCTACTGGTCTGAAAAACTGCAGCGCGCCGGGGCGCACGTCATCTTCACGCCCCCCGAGCTCAAGTGCCACGCCAAGCTGCTGCTCCTCACGCGCCGCGACGAGGCCGCCGGCCCCCCGGAACGCTACGCCTACCTCAGCTCGGGCAATTTCAACGAGGCTACCGCTGGCCTCTACGCCGACCACGGCCTGTTCACGGCCCACCCCGAAATCGTGGCCGAGGCCGACCAGGTGTTTCGCTACTTCATCACGGGCGAGGAGCCGGCCGGCCTGCATCACCTGCTGGTGGCCCCGTTCACGCTGCGCGCCCAGCTGCTGAAGCTGATAGCCGCCGAAGCCGCCCGCGCCAAAAAAGGCAAGCCGGCTGCTATCATCTTGAAAGTGAACTCGTTGGAAGACACCGGCATGATAGCCGCGCTCTACGCGGCCAGCCAGGCGGGGGTGCGCATCGAGCTGCTCATCAGGGGCATTGGCTGCCTGGTGCCGGGCGAGCCGGGCCTGAGCGAAACCATCAGCCAGCGCGGGCTGCTCGACCGCTACCTGGAGCACGCCCGCATTTACGTATTTGGCCACGGCGACGCGGAAAAGGTCTACGTATCGTCGGCCGACTGGATGGGCCGCAACCTCGACCGCCGCGTGGAAGTCGCGTTTCCCATCCTTGACCCGGCCCTGCGCGCCGAAGTGCGCCACCTGCTCGACCTCGAGCGGGCCGACAACGTGAAAGCCCGCGACTTTGCTAATAACTACGTGCAGCCCGCCGCGGGCGAGCCACGCGTGCGAGCACAAGAGGCGGAATATCAGTATCTTAAGAAATTGGCTGGGCGAAGGCGGACTGCAAAAAGCTAAAAGCACGTCAGGCAGACCGCAGGGAAGCAGCTCGCTCGCACCGTTGAACGATTGAGCTAGTACCCCGAGCGAGCTGCTTCCCTGCGGTCTGCCTGACGTGCTTTTTCAAGCACCTATATTACCTACTATCAACTAATTACCGCCCGCCCAGGCGGCGCGGCCAGCCCAGCAGCCGCGAGGTGAGCAGCGGCACCCCAAACGTGGCGATGGTGAGCACCGTCAGGCCTACGTCGGCGGTTTCGCTGTCGAGGAAGTCGCTCACGGGGTGGCCAGGCGCGAAGTGCGTGAGCAGCGACAGCACCAGCTTGAGCCCCAAAATGCCGATGACCACGAAGGCCGCCGTTTCCAGAAACGGGTACTTGCCCATCAGCCCCACAAAGGCCTGCGCCACCAGCCGCATGGCCAGGATGCCGATAAACACGCCCACCACAATGAGTATCAGGTTATTACTAAACGCTACTACCGCAAACACGTTGTCGATGGAGAAGGCCACGTCCATGAGCTCAATCACGGCCACGGTGGCCCAGAAGGGGCCCAGCAGCCCCAGCGTGCGGCGGTAAAGCCAGCTCTTTTGCTTGTCGGGCGCGCCGTCGTCGCCCGCGGGCCGGGAGGCGCGGAAATAGTCAAACGTGAGGTACAGCAGGTACAAGCCGCCGAGCGGTTTTAAAAACCAGAAGCCCACCAGGTAGGAAGCAAAAACCAGGCACAGCCCCCGAAAAAAATACGCCCCAAAAATGCCGTAGCGCAGCGCCTGCTTGCGGCGCTCGCGGGGCAAATCGCTCACCAGGGTGGCCAGCACGGCCGCATTATCCACCGATAACAGGCTTTCGATAATGATGAGGTTACCCACCACTGCCAGCGAAGGCAGCGGGTGGTTGATTATGTCTTGCAGTTGGGCGTACATTGGCGGGTGAATGCAGAATTTGGAGGGAAAGGGGAAAAATTGTTGCGTAATCAACAGTTAGTCCCTAGCCTGTGCATTCTCATTTAGCGTAAGCGGCCCCAAAACTGCGACAAAATCCTGGAACCCGAGCATGATAGTCAACCCAATACCGACTGGCTGGCAAGTAATTTATCAACAGGCCCACGCCTTGCTAGCCGCTCAACTGGCTTGGCACTGGGCGCCCTTCTTATCGGCCGACCGCTGGGTGGGCCTGCTGGCCGCCACGGCGCAGCACGACGACGAGCAGGCTGCCTGGCACGGGCGCGGCGGCCACCACGGCCTCACGCCCGCCGGCGCGCCGGCCAACTTCACGCAGCAAACCTTTTCGCTGGACCAGGCGCATGGGGTGTTGCACGCGGCGCGCTTTCAGGGGCGGTGGCGCAGCCTGCTTACCAGCTTGCACCTGAGCACCTTGCACGAGCCCCTGCGCGATAGCAAGCCCGAGATAACCGCCTTCCTCGACGAGCTGCGCTCGCGCCAGGCCCGTTGGATTAAAGAGCTGCACCTGGATAAGGTACAGGCCTACCAGGCCTACGACCTGCTGCACTGGTGCGACCGCCTGTCGCTGATTTTGTGCCGCAACGAGCTGCCCGAGATGGGCCGCGCCGTCGAAATTTATCCCGACCCGCTGGGCAACGGCCACCGCACGGCGCACCTGGTGCGGCAGCCCGCCGGGCCCGGCACGCCGGTAGTAGTAAGCCCCTGGCCCTTTGCCGATAAAGAGCTGGTAGTCACGGTGGAGGCGCAGCAACTACACCAGCTTAAGTTTCGGGATGATGCCGAGCTGGCGGCGGCCCTACACTTTGGGCCCACCCAAACCCTGTGCTGGATATTGCAGCCGGGCTAAGTTATTTTTCGGGCACTTTTCGGGCAAAAAATCGGGCGGGCCGTATGGGGAGGTAGCGGCTGCCTCTGGGTTGGAGAGGGGCCGCTGGCCATCCTGCGCGCGTGCCCCTGAGCGGGGCGGCGCCATTCCCGCTCAAGTCCATGACGCAGTACAAATTCTCCGATATCGTAGCGATTTTCAAGGCATCGGCTACCGAGTTTACCAACAACAACTCGTTTCGGCACGCGGCGGCGCTGTCGTACTACACCATTTTTTCGCTACCCCCGCTGCTACTCATCGTCATCACGCTGGCCAGCTCGGTGTACGGCGGCGAGGCCCTCACCGGGCAGATTTATGGCCAGCTTAAGGGCTTGGTCGGGGCCGACTCGGCCAAGTTTCTGCAGGACAGCATTGCGCAGTTCACCCTGCAGCAGAAGTCGGGCCTGGCCACGGCCATCGGCCTGGGCACGCTGATATTCGCGGCCACCACGTTTTTCGTCACGCTGCAGGAAAGCATCAACGACATCTGGAACCTGAAGGTCAAGACCGAAGGCATCGGCATCTGGGACTTTGTGCGGCAGCGGCTGCTCTCGTTTGGCCTCATCCTGAGCGTGGCCTTGCTGCTGCTTATCTCCTTTGTAGTCAGCGCGATGCTCGGCGTTTTTACGGGCTATTTGCAGCGCATTCTGCCCGAAATCGGGCTTATCGCCATCAAGCTCGTCGATTTTACGTTGTCGCTGATTATCACTACGCTGCTGTTTGGGCTGATATACCGTTTCCTGCCCGACGCCATCATTCGCTGGCGCGACGTGGGCATTGGGGCGTTTATTACGGCCTCGCTGTTCATACTAGGCAAGTATCTGATTTCCTTTTACATAGCCAAGGCCAACCCCGGTTCGGCCTTTGGGGCGGCGGGCTCGGCTATCGTGCTGCTGGTCTGGATTAATTACTCGTCGCTCATCATCTTTTTCGGGGCCGAGTTCACCCAGGAGTTTGCCGATGCCTTTGGGCAGCGCATCCAGCCCAAGGCCCACGCCGTGCGCGTGGAAGTGCGCCAGGTGCCGCTCGGCGAGTCGGAGGGCGAAAAAGCCAGCGGCCGCCCCCCCAGCACCGGCAGCTGGCGCGGATAAATGGCTTCCCGGAGTTTGCTTGTAAAGTCCCGCGCGCTGGCGGGCCGGCTGCATCGCAACTTACTCGTAATAAATCGTTTACGGGACCGCAAAAAGCTTGCGCAAATAAAAAGGGCGGTAATATAAAGTCTGCTGAAGCCAAAAGTATAGTTGCAGCGCTGCCCACTTAGCCACCCATCTTTGCTGCGGTAGCCAGCCACTTACCGGCCGCCGCAGCTTATGCGCTTTTATTTACTTTTGGGAGGGTTATTGTGGGCGGCTACGGCGTGGGCCCAGCAACCGGTGTTGCCTAGTGTGCCGCAGCCGCCGGCCGCGGCCGTGCCGGCTCTCGCGCCAGGCACCGCCGCGGCCTACTACGTGCTGGGCCGCCGCTACGCCGTGACGCTGCGGGGCGGCAGCATAGTGGAGGGCGTGCTTGCCACCCTCTCGCTGGATAACCTGGAGCTTGACACCAAGGACCTGGGGCGGGTAGTAGTGCCCAGGGCCAACCTGCTGCAAGTGCGCAGCCTGGATGGCCCGGCGCAGCTGGGCCTGCGGCCCGGCTACTACGACATTGGCAATGGCAACCGGCTGTTTTTTGGGCCCACGGCCCGCAACCTGCGCCGGGGCGAAGGCGTGGCCCAGGACGTGTGGCTTTACCTGGCCGGGGTCAACTATGGTATTACGGATAATATCTCGGTGGGTGGCTACGTGTCGCTGGTGCCGGGCGCGGCCCTGGAAAACCAGTTTATTATGCTCACGCCCAAAGTGAGCCTGCCACTGCGCGAAAACCTGCACGTGGCCGCCGGGGTGCTCTACCTGCGGGTGCCCGATTTTGACGGGGGCGGGGGCGGCGTGGGGGCGGGGCTGCTCTACGGCGCGCTCACCTCGGGCAGCGCCGATAATAACGTGACCGTGGGCCTGGGCTACGGCTTTGCCGGCGGCGACATAGGCTCTACCCCGGCCTTGCTGCTAGGCGGCCAGCGGCGCGTTTCGCGCAAAGTATCGCTCCTCACCGAAAACTACCTTGTGGCCACTTCCGACGGGGGTATTTTTGGCCTATACGGCCTCAAGCTCAATTGGCGGCGTACCAACCTCGGCCTGGCGGCGGGGTACTTCGCGCTTTTTGGCAACCACTCCTACGACCAGCACGTGTTTACCAGCTACATCGTGCCGGTGTACATGGACTTCTCGTTTCGCTTTGGCAAGCCCTACCGACAAGCCGTGCAGCCCTGAGCCGAGGGCTGGCACTGCCCGCGATGTTGCCAGGTAGCTACCCCAGGTTGGGGCGTATCGCGCCGCCCTACCAACTTGTTGCGGCGTAGCCCGCGCCGGTCGGCCGGCGCGGGCTACGCCGCAACTTGGGTTTGCTAGCATAGTAGGGCGGCGCACAGCTAGCGGCCGCCCCACCCAGCGCCGGCAGGTGGCGCGGCTAAACAGCACGTGCCCGCAGGTATTTAGTGTGCGCGAAGCGTAGCACAATTTATCTTGCGCTATGAAACACTTTTTACTTCTTGTCGGCTTTGGCTTTCTGGCGATGGGAGCCTCAGCCAAGGCTGCTACTTCCGCTGCTATTCCGCTCGATACCGTAGCAGGCCATGCCCATTTAGTGCGTTACGTTAGCACTACGCTTTGCAATCGGCTCACCAATGACCACAGCACGGACTTTGACAAGCTAACCCCACCCGCCGCTATGGCGCTAATTACCAAGCTCTTTACTGAAGCTTTGCAGAGCGATAGTGTGGCGCTGCTGGCCATTATAGCCAAGGCACAGAAACTGGGGATTGAGCCAACACAACTAGGCCAGCAACTGGGAAAGGATGCGATAATTCAGCTTAGCCAGGATTGCCCGGCGGCCCTGCCGCTAATCGTGCGGCTGGGTCAAACCGAACAGGTGCAGCAACTGGCTTCTACGCGCGCCACCACCATCGGCGAACTGGAGAGGAAAGCGATTGAGCCCTTGGCAACTACTATCTGCACCCTCCTTGCGGCTGCCAATGCCAAAACGCCCTTTCTTAAACTTGAGCCAGCGCAACGCCGCAAGCTGTTTGAACAGCTATTCGAGCAGGAATTCGCCCGCAATCGCCCCCAGTTGCTGCGCTATTACAGCGCGGTGCAGCTTACGGATGAGCAAAGCCGCCGCGCCATTGGCGAAAAAATGTCCTACCTGATGATGCAACACCCCGATTGTGCGCAACATCTGATGATAATCGGAGCCGATGAGCTCAGGCAGCAGGCGGCTGCGAAGCGAACTGCTCAGAAGACAGACTAATTTTTTTCCTAATCAAGCCCCATTTTTCAATAAGAGAACAGGGCTTGATTGGATAAACAAGCAAACGAAATCAGGCCGCAACCTGCTCCTTATTAGCCAGTTGGCCGCAGGCGGCGTCAATGTCTTTGCCCCGGCTGCGGCGGATGTTGGTTTGCACGCCGCGGTCGGCCAGGTACTTGTGGAAGGCCGTGATTTTGTCGGCCTCGGCGTTCTGGTAAGCCGCGTTCTCGATGGGGTTGTACTCGATGAGGTTAATCTTGCAGGGCAGCCACTTGCTGATGATGTACAGTTCAGCAGCGTCTTGCAGCGAGTCGTTAAAGTTCTCGAACACAATGTATTCGTAGGTGACTTTACGGCCCGTTTTCTCGTGGTAGTATTGCAGCGCCTCCTTGAGCGCGGCCAGCGAGTTGGCCTCGTTGATGGGCATAATCTCGTTGCGCTTCACGTCGTTGGGGGCGTGCAAACTCAGGGCGAGGTTGGCCTTGATGTCGTCGTCGGCCAGCTTCTTTATCATCTTGGCGATGCCGGCCGTGCTGATGGTG
>CAXTFI010000160.1:0-12101 GCA_964243255.1 uncultured Hymenobacter sp. | reverse complement strand
TCGGCGGCGAAAAGGAAACCGGCGGCGGCCGCGAATCGGGCTCCGACGCCTGGAAAGTGTACATGCGCCGCCAAACCAATACCGTAAACTACGGTACGGAACTACCATTGGCTCAAGGTATTAAGTTTGATATTTAGCGCTACGGCGCTACTGCCTTGCCCAACCGGCCCATCTTTGCCGCATGATGCACCTGATGTTTGAGGCCGGGTTTGGCTGGCTGGCGGCGCGGCTGGCCCACCGGCACTGGCGCTGGTGGCTGGCGGGGCTGTGTTTGCTGGTGGCGGCCGCGTTTCAGTTTCCGAAAGTTAACCACGCCTACGCGCAGCTTTTTGCCCATTCCGAGGTGCTCGATGAGAAGCTGCAGCGCATCAGCGAGCAGGTAGCGGCGCCCTTTGCGCGGCACGTCGACCACCCCGCCACCCACCTGGCCAAGATGAGCTTTCGGCTGGCGGTGCCGCTGCTGGCGCGGGTGCTGCACCTGTCGCTGGCGCAGCTGCTGGCTTTGCAGGTGCTGGCCGGGCTGGCGGTATTTTACCGCGCCGCCACGCTGCTCGAAGCCAGCCTGCACGACCGCGTGGCCGCCGCCCTGCTCACGCTGGGCCTGAGCCTCACGTACTTCGGCTACGAGTTTACCTACGACCTAACCGGCTACTTCGACGGCCTGGGCTACGCGGCGCTGGTACTGGCGCTGGGCACGCGGCGCTGGCCAGCTATTTTTGGGCTGGTGCTGGCCGGCGGCTTCGTTGATGAGCGGGTGCTGGCGGCCTCGGCGCTGCTGGTGTTTTGGTACGGCGCGCGGCAGCACAACTGGCAGGTGCCGGGCCTCGGGCGCTTCCTGGCGACGCGGCCAGCCACGGCCGTGTACGCGGCCTGGGTAGCCTACGCCGGGCTGCGGCTGGCGCTGGCCTGGCGCTACGGGCTGCACACGCCGGGCGGACTAGTCGGCTTGTCAGCCCTTTACCACAGCTCCTGGCACGAGCTGCTGGCGCTGGGCTTCACTACCGGCCTGTCGGGCTACTGGCTGCCGGTGGCGCTGGCCGGGGCGCTGCTGCTGTATCAGCGGCGCTACGGGGTGCTGGCGCTGCTGCTGGGCAGCTTCGCGCCCATTTTGGTGGGGGCGTTTGCCGTCACCGACATCACGCGCAGCCTGGCGTTTGGCATGCCGGTGGCCTTTATTGCCCTCGACCTGCTGGGCCGCTACACCACGGTGCCCGAGCGGCGCTACCTGGCGGTGATAGTGGTGTTTTTTGCCCTGCTACTGCCGGCCTATTTCACCACGGGCTACCTGCAATACGCGGGCCCGGTGTGGCTGGTGGCGCTGCGGGCGCTGGCGGGGCGGGCGTATCAGTGAGCAGGCGATGGGGCCGCGCGTGCCTGCTAAAATGTTGTCCGACGCCCGCTTAGATAGCCTTAGAACGGTTTCGGGGTCGATGTACATGGTCGCCCTCCGCGGCAGACCCCACCCCCGGCCCCTCCCCTTCGGGAGAGGGGAGCCTAACGCGAGGTTTAGCTAGTGCCACCGTGGCTCTCCTCTCCCAAAGGGGAGGGGCCGGGGGTGGGGTAAGGCGCTAGAACAGCCGGTACACCCGCCAGAAAGGTGTTCTAAGACAGCCATTTAGCTAATCGGCTTCTAAGCTCTTCGACCGTTACTACTTCCTCGTTTTTAACTTGGGCCAGGCCTTCTTCCATCTTTTGCAGGGAAATGAGGCGCTCGATGAGTTGCTCCGGCTCAAAGGTGTCGGGCAGTTCGCGCAGGGAGGTGAGGACTTGCTCTTTGGTCATGGCATGGGCGATTTAGCTTAGCAATTTACGAACAAGCCAAGCTTAATAGGGACGCCCGCTAATTCGCCTTCTTAAAGTCGCCCCGTGCGAAGTACTTCTCAATCAGGCAGTACACCAGAATGAAGAAGTAGCGGCTGCCCATCTCCTTGATTTTCAGCTTCGACTCGCCGTACTTGCGGTTGGTCCACGAGTTGGGCAGCACGGCGTAGGAGTAGCCCCGCACTATGGCCTTGAGCGGTAGCTCCAGCGTGAGATTGAAGTGGGGCGAAAGGAAGGGCTTGAGGCCGTCCATGGTGCTGCGCCGGTAGAGCTTAAAGGCGTTGGTGCAGTCGTTGTAGCGCAGCCGAAACGCGGCGCGTACAATGGTGTTAGCCACCCGGTTAAGGGTTTTCTTGTGGGCCGGGTAGTCTACCACGCGGCCACCGCGAATCCAGCGCGAGCCAAACACGCAGTCGTAGCCCTCCAGCAGCTTGCGGTAGAAGCGCACGAGGTCAGCGGGGTCATCGCTGAGGTCGGCCATCATCACGGCCACGCAGTCGCCCTGGTAGCGCTCCAGGCCGTAGCGCACGGCGTAGCCAAAGCCGTTGGGGCCGGGATTGGTATACACGGTGAGGGTCGGAATCTCCAGGGCCAGCGCCTCCAGCCGGGCCAGAGTATGGTCCTTCGAGCTGTCGTTGGTAACCACAATTTCGTGGTCGATGTGCTCTTGCACCAGCACGGCGTAGAGCGTGCGCAGCGTCTCGGCAATGCTTTCTTCCTCGTTGTAGGCCGGAATGACGACGCTTAATTTCATTTTATGAAAAATTTGGAATGAGGAATGAGGAATGAGGAATTAAGCTGGCAGCGACCAGCGAAGCAGTGGCCGCAATTCTTCACTCATCATCCTGAATTCTCAATTAAGCCCTAACGCGCAGTTCCTCAAATATTTGCGTGAGCGTGCTCACCAGGTCGTACTGCGGCTGCCAGCCGGGGTAGTGCTGCGCAAAGCGGCTCACATCGCTCACGTACCAGATGTGGTCGCCCACCCGGTGCTGGTCGGAGTAAGTGTAGCGCATGCGGTTGCCGGTGATAGTTTCGCAGAGCGCAATGGCCTCCTGCATCGAGCAGTTGGCGAAGCGCCCACCGCCGGCGTTGTACACCTGCCCACCGGAGCGCGGGGCCTGGTAAAAGTGCCAAAACATGCTCACCAGGTCGTGGGCGTGAATGTTGTCGCGCACCTGCTTGCCCTTGTAGCCAAATACCGTGTAGGGCTGCTCCGTGAGCGCGCATTTCATCAAATAAGACAAAAAGCCGTGCAGCTGCGCACCCGCGTGGCGCGGCCCCGTGAGGCAGCCCCCGCGAAACACGGCCGTTTTTAAGTTAAAATACCGCCCGTATTCCTGCACCAGCACGTCGGCGGCCACCTTGGAGGCGCCGAATACCGAGTGCGTGGTGTGGTCGATGCTCATCTGCTCGTCAATGCCCAGGGCGTGGTAGGGGTGCACGGGGTCGATTTCCCAACGGGTTTCCAATTCTACCAGCGGCAGCAGGTTGGGGTTGTCGCCGTATACTTTGTTGGTCGAGGTGAAGATGAACACCGCCTCCGGGCAGTGCAACCTGGTCATTTCCAGTAAGTTGAGTGTACCCGTAGCGTTAATGCTGAAATCGGTAAACGGCTCGCGGGCGGCCCAGTCGTGGCTGGGCTGCGCGGCCGTGTGCACTACCAGGGCAATATCGGCGCCGTACTCCCGGAAAATCGTTTCCAGCGCGGGCACGTCGCGGATGTCGGCGGCGTGGTGGCGGTAGTTGGCAAAGTCGGCCTGCAGGCGCTGGCGGTTCCAGTCGGTGGAGGCGGCCTCCCCAAAAAAGTAGCGCCGCATGTCGTTGTCGACGCCCACCACCAAATCAAACTTATCGCTGAAAAACTCCACGGCCTCGCTGCCAATCAGGCCGCCGGCCCCGGTAATGAGGGCAACTTTCATTTAAAAACTTAAAATTCTACCCAAAGGTAAAAAGGACGGCGGCCGACGCATGTAGCGTACGCTTTAGCTTGCGAGCGAGCATCTGGCGTCTGGAGGCAGCCAGGCGGCGCGGTACCGCCTGCTCGCTGCGCTCGCTCGCACGCTAAAGCGTACGCTACATGCTCGCTGCGCCTGCTCGCACGCTACATGCCCAAAATCGGCTTCAAGTCAGCTTCGTGGGCGCGCAGCCACTCGTGCACATCCTGCACCAGCGTGCGCACCGAGCGGCGCGGCGCCCAGCCGGTGGCGGCCGTCACGCGGGCGTTGTCGGTGAGGTAGAGGGCGATATCAGCCGGCCGCGTTTCGCTTTCGGCGTGCATGGGCACCGTGTGGCCGGTTATTTCCTGGCACAGCGCCGTAAGCTCTTGCAGCGACACGCTACCCGCGCGGCCGCCGCCCACGTTGTAAGTTTGGCCGCTATGGTGCGCCAGGTCAGCTAGTTGCAGTTCGAGCAAGTCGTACAGGTCGTCGACGTGCAGCACGTCGCGCACTTGCTTGCCGGTGCCCCCAAAGCCAATGTAGCCCAGGCCCTGCCGCCAGAAGTGGCGCGCCACCCACAGCACCACCACGCCCTGGTCGACCTTACCCATCTGCCAGGGCCCGGCCAGCACCCCGCAGCGGTTGATGACGGTGCGCAGCCCATAAAAGTGGTGGTACTCCTGAATGAGGTACTCCGAGCACAGCTTGGTAGCGCCGTAGAGCGAGCGGTAGCCTTCCAGCGGGAAGTTTTCGGCCAGGCCGGCGGCACTCATACCGGGCATGGGCTGCGCGGCGGCTACTTCGAAGCGCGTGGGGCCTTCGGTGAGGGCAATCTGCTCAATCTGGTTGATGGGATACACCCGGCTCGTCGACAAAAACACGAACGCCGCGCCGTGCCGCCGGGCGTAGTTCAGGCAATGGATGGTGCCCAGCAAGTTGGTATTCACCAGGTAATCAGGGGCCGACGTGAGGCCCGCCAGCACCGAGGGCTCGGCCGACGCCTCGATAACCACCGCCACAGCTGGCAAGGAATCAAAGTCTTCCTGGTTGCGCACGTCGCCGTGCACAAACTCGACGCCCGCCTGGCGCAGGCGCGGCAAATTCAGCTCCGAGCCGCGCCGCTTGAGGTTGTCGAAGGCAATAACGCGCGCCGTAGGGTGGGCCGCCTTGAAGCGCAGGGCCAGCGTGGCGCCCACAAACCCCGCCCCACCCGTAATCAGAAAAGAAGTCAAGAAAGCCAGCAGCTAAGTAAAACGTAGGGCAAAGTTGCACCGGCGGGGTGGGAGTTGGTCGTGGGGCGGGGTCAGCTTAACTAAGAATGTTATACAGAAGAACGTCATGCTTTCCTGCGTTCAGCATGACGTTCTTCTGTATTCGGTTTAAAACAAGCGCAATAGCCTATCTATTAGCCGTTTGCTGCACCACTTCGGGCAATACCTTGCTCAGCGCATCAGCCTGGGCGCGGGTGAAGTTGCCCTGCACCTGCACCAGCACAAACGAGCCTAGTGCATCGGGCATCGCCCCGGTGGCTAGTAGCTCGCTCACCTGGTCGCCGTTGGCTTTCACTACGTACTGGTACGGGGCTGCGCCGACGGCATTGCTGGCCAGCGGGGTGTAGCGCTCGGCTTGCACCAGGCCGTTCACTTCGCTGTTGAGGCCTTCGTGCACAAGGTTCTGGGCGCTGCCACTGGTGGGTAAAAAGCTCATCACCCGCGCCGAGCGAATACCCGTGATAGCATTGGTCAAGTCGTTGCCTCCTAGTAGCTTACCCACGCGCACCAGCGCCATGCGCTGAAGCAGGTCGGCCGACCATTCGGTGGTGCGGAAGCCCGGCCGGTCGCGGTACTTGGCAAAAAAAGCCGCCACTGTGCGGGCTGGCGTGCCGGGCCCACCGGCCCGGCAGCCACCCAGCAGCACCAGCGCAAAGGCGAGAGTGAGTAACTGCAAGCCCAGGCGGCTGCCCAAGGGGCAGTGGCTGGTGGGGCTCTTATCGGTAAAATGCATGGAACCAGTACTAGCTGTGGGCACCGGCCGAGCCGCCTTTGACGAGGTCGTCGTTTTCGCCGCGGCGCTGGCCCTGGCTATCACGGGGGCCTTCGGCCTGCGTTACTTCATCGTCCTCATCCGTCGAAACGTACTCGTTGGTGATGGGGCCGAGGCCGCCGGTTTTTTGGGCCAGGTCGGCTTCAGCCTGGGCAAACTTGAGGTTGAGCAGCGAATCTTCGGTGGGAGCGGGGGTGGGGGTTTTATCAGCCATGAGGAAGCAAGCCGGGCGGCCGGAAGGTGAATAGCCACTGAGCTTACTACCTAGTACGCGCCCGCTCGGCGTGGGGTTGGGGCGGGCCAGCGGCCCGGCCGGGGCTATTTTTGTGGGTATCGTGCCTGTTTTTTTTGCTTATGCTTCCTACCCAGCCACCCGCCGACCTCGACGAAACCCACAACCCCTGGCACACCCTCAGCTCGGAGCTGAAGTACCAAAACCCCTGGATTCGGGTGCGCGAAGACCAGGTGCTCAACCCCCAGGGCGGGGCCGGCATCTACGGCGTGGTCACCATGAAAAACAAGGCCATCGGCATTGTTCCGCTTGATAGTGAGGGCAATACGTGGCTCGTGGGCCAGTACCGCTACACCCTCAACGAGTACTGCTGGGAGATACCCATGGGCGGCGGCCCCGTGGAGCTCGACGCGCTGGAATCGGCCCGGCGCGAGCTGCGCGAGGAAACCGGCCTGCTCGCCGCCCGCTGGACGCACCTGGCCCGCCTGCACACCTCCAACTCCGTCACCGACGAAGAAGGCTTCGTGTTTCTGGCCGAAGACCTGACCCAGGGCGACAGCGAGCCCGAAGAAACCGAAGACCTGCGCCTCTGGAAGCTGCCCCTGGCCCAGGCCATCGAGCTGGTAATGAGCGACCGCATCACCGACGCCATCAGCGTGGCGGGCCTGCTCAAGGCCGAGCGCGTGCTGCGCGCCCGGTCAGGTGGTGAGATGGTGAATTGGTGAACTGGTGAGTTGGTGAAATAGTGAGTTTGTGAATCAACTCACCAACTCACCAACTCACCAGTTCACCAGTTCACCTGACCGGCTCACTGTAAATTTGCCCTTATGCCTGCTTTCCTGCGCACCCTTGGCCATCGGCTGTACACCACCTGGGCCACGTTCTGGTTTGTTTTGCCTTTTTTCGTCACGTATCCGTTGCAGCTGGTGCTGGTGCGCCGGCCCAAGTGGCGGCACTACCTGCACAGCATCAACCGCAACTGGGCCAAGTTCTCCATTTTGATGTGGGGGGTGCCGCTCGACATTGTGCGCGAAAGCCAGAAGCCCGTGCCCCAGCCCTGCATCTACGTGGCCAACCACGGCTCCTACATCGATATTCTGGTGCTGTTTTACACCATTCCGGGCTTTCTCAACATGATGGGGAAGGACACGCTGACGAAGTTTCCGCTGTGGGGGCCCATTTTCGGTAAAACGTATATTCCCATCAACCGCCGCAGTGCGGTGGGGCGGGGGCGGGCCATGGCCCTGGCGCGGCAGGGCCTTAAAGAAGGCCGGCCGCTGGCCCTGTTCCCCGAGGGCACCATCGGCCCCAAGCCCGGCGAGGAGCTCCAGCCCTTTATGGATGGGGCTTTTCAACTGGCCATTGCTACCGGCGTGCCCATTGTGCCGGTGAGTATGCCCCTGAATCACAAGTTTATGCCTTCCGTAAAAGGCCTGCGGGTGCGCCACGCGGCGCTGCGCGTCGTCTTCCACGAAGCCATCGACACCAAAGGCCTCACCGAGGCCGACGTGCCCGCCCTCAAAGCCCACGTAATGGCCCAGATTGCCGACGACTTCGTGCCCGAGGGCCGGGGCATCCCCGGCCCCAGCAACTGGCGCTAGCGGTGAGATGGTGAAATGGTGAGTTGTGAGTTTGATGTTCTGCTTTGTGCTTCTTGCGTGTTAAGAACCTCACCACTCACCACTCACCACTCGCCATCTCACCATCTCACCATCTCACCACTCACCATCTCACCGATATGAACACCGAAACCCTGCGCGGCCTGGCCCACCTGGCCCGCCTCGAATTTGACCCCGCCCGCGAAGGCCAGATGCTCACCGACCTCAACAAAATCCTGGATTGGGTGGCCCAGCTCGAAAAAGTAGACACCGATGGCGTGGAGCCCCTGGTGCATTTGTCGCACGAAATCAACGTGTTGCGCGATGACGTGGCCCGCAACAGCATCAGCCACCAGGATGGCCTGCGCAACGCCCCGCGCAAGGACTCCGACTATTTCCGCGTGCCCAAGGTGCTGGAGTAGCAGCGGAGGTAATACGCTATACGATAGCACATAATACAAAAGCCCGTCATGCAGACCGCAGGGAAGCATCTCGCGCGCATCGTTGAGCAGCCTAGCGATTCGAGCGAGATGCTTCCCTGCGGTCTGCATGACGGGCTGTTTACCACATACTGCTTGCTACACAGCTTGTTAGTTCCTAATTCCTTCCACACCCTTGCCTGATTCCACCCTTCTGCGCCGCCTGCCGGGGCTGCCTTTGCTGCTGGCACTGCTGGCCCTGGCCGGGGCGGTGTACTACTACTTTGCGGGCGAAAGCGCCGTGCTGCCCGTGCCGCTGGTGCCGCACCTGGCGCCCATGCCCCTCACCCTCGACTCGG
Source organism: uncultured Hymenobacter sp. (assembly GCA_964243255.1). Taxonomy (GTDB): domain Bacteria; phylum Bacteroidota; class Bacteroidia; order Cytophagales; family Hymenobacteraceae; genus Hymenobacter. The sequence goes on along the minus strand of CAXTFI010000160.1, from coordinate 3,689 downwards.
TAGCGGCCGGCCCCGCGCGGCTGCCGCTGCCCGTCAACGGCTTTCTTACCACGCTCACCCACGACCTGGGTGGGCCCTACACCCAGCCGCTGGCGGCCACGCTGTGGCTGAGCGTGTTAGCGTTGGCGCTGGCCGGCTGGCTGGCGGTGGTGAGCATGCTGCGGCGGCCGGCTTTCCTGGCCGGCATGGTGCCGGTTATCTTTTTGCTGCTGGCGCTAAACGCCGATGCGCTGGGCATTTTTGCGGGCAGCAAGCAGTACTTTCTCTACCTGAGCCTGGGCGTGCTGGGGGCGGCGGCCCTGGGCCTGCAGGCCTTTGGCGAGCGGGTGCGGGTGGCGGGGCGAGTGGCCATTTTTGGTGCCCTGGTAGCGGGGCTAGCGGGGCTGATTGTGGGCAAAACCAACCTGCCGCTGGCCGAAACTGCCCTGCACCTGGCTGCCTACGCCACGCCGGCCAGCGCGGCGCTGGTGGCCGCGCTGGTGCTGTGGGTGGGGGTAGAAAACGTGCGCGCCCTGCTCTGGTTCAACACCCAGGCCGAGCGGCCCGAGAGCCGGTTTGGGCTGCTGCCCTTTCTGGCGGCCAGCCTGCTTTACCTGGGCGCGCTGGGTTTGTATTGGTGGAATGACGATACCCTGGCCCTGGCCGGTGGCCTGCACCTCGACCCGCTGGTGCTGCTGCTGCCCGCCGTGCTCGTGGGTGGCCTGGGGCTGCGCCAGCGCGCGCCCACCTACGCCGGCTGGCTGCCGGTGGCGGCGGCCCGGCCGCTGTATTGGCTGCTGGTAGCGGCGGCGGCCGCCGCGCTGGGCTACGCCCTGGCTACGGCTAATGCCCCGCTGCTGGCGGCGGCGCGCGGTTTTAGCGCGCGGGCGCTGGGGCTGCTGGGCGCGGCGTTTTTGCTGTATGTGCTCATCAATTTTGGCGGACTCATGCAGCAGCGGCTGCGGGTGTATCGGGTAGCGTTTGAGCCGCGCCGGCTACCCTTTTACACGGTGTATATCATGGCCTTAGCTACGCTGCTGCTGCTGGAGCTGCGCAACGGCTGGCCCCTGGCCAGCCTGGTGCAGGCCGGCCAGTACAACCAGCTCGGCGACCTGGCCCGGCAGCAGAGCGAGAGCCGGCCCGACGACCTGCCCCTGGCCCTACTGGCCGAGCGCTACTACGCCGAAAGCGGCGACGTGCTCGACCGCTTCAACCGCTCGGCGCAGCTGGGCCGGGCGGCGCTCTACCGCTTCCGCGGCCAGCGCCAAAACGAAATAAATGCCCTGCGCCGCGCCCTACGGCAGCAGCCCGACGAGAAAATCAGCCTCCGCCTCAACGCCCTGCTCACCGAGCCGGCCGACTTTCTGGATGCGCTGGAAACCCTGCGCCAGGCCCGCCGCGCCGCACCGCGCAGCCTGGCGCTGACCGCCGATTTGGCCCAGCTTTTCACCCGCTCGGCCCTCACCGATTCGGTGGCCTTTTACCTCGATAAAGCCGAGCAGCTGCAGCCCGGCAGCTACGTTAGCCGCACCAACCAGCTGGGCTTTTTGCTGAGTCAGGGCCTGTACCCAGCCGCCCAAAAGCTAGCCGCCGGCCCCCGGCCCGCCGCCACCGAGCCCGCGTTGCTGGCTAACCTGGAGTTATTGCAATTGCGCATGGCTGCCCCGGCCGGCCCGCTGGCCCCCGTTGCAAATGCCGACCTGGGTGCCGCCACTTTTGCCCACGCGTACCAGGCCGCGCTGCTTACCGCGCGGGCGGCGCAGCCCGGCCCGGCCCGGCACTTGGTAGCGGTGCTGGCTCAGTTGACCGAGCGGCCCACCAATGCGCCTTACTATGAGCAATTATTATTTCTGCAAGCTTTGCTGCGTCACGCCGCCGGCCAGGAGCTGGCCGCCCGCCAAACGCTGGCCCCGCTTACGGCGGGCACCACGGCTACGGCTAGCTACTACCAGTACGTGCTGGGAATGTGGCAGCTGCAGCAGCAGCAATACGCCACGGCGGCCACGCAGCTGGCGCAGGCCGTGGCGCACGGGGCCGCCAATGCCCGCCTGCCGCACGCCTGGGCCTTGGCGCTGGCCGGGCCCGCCGATTCGGCTCAGGCTGCCTACCGCCGGCTGGCCGCCGACCCCGCGCAGCGAGCCAATGCTGCGCTGCTGGGCCGGGCTTTACAAAGCGCTGATTTACTGAATGTTGCCAAAAAAGTCATGCCCATTGGCAGCCCGGAGCTAGCCAGTGCTCAACGCGCGGCGGCCGATACGCAGCTGCCCGAAGCTGCCCGCCGCTACCACGCGCTGGTGCAGCAGGCGCCCTTCAACGAAACGGCCGTGCTGGCGGCGGCCCGCTTTTTTACTCAGCAAAAAGCCTATACCGACGCCTACGACGCGCTCAATAAAGGCCTGGCCGAAAACCCCGCTTCGCCCGCGCTGTTGCAAGCCTACGCCCTGGCCGCGGCCGACGCCGGCCTGGCCGACCTCGGCCAGTCGGCCCTCGACCAGCTGCGGCCGCGCCTCAGCCCCGCGCAGTACGCTAACTTGCTGACGCAATTTGCCCTGCGCCGCACGGCCCACGCCGCCGCCTCGGCGGCCTTCGACCAGCCCCCGGTGCCAGTCCGCTAGTTTTTCCTTTCTGCCATGACCCCCGCTACCCGCACGCCCTTCGTTATTCAGACCACCGACATCGCCAAGGAATACGTGATGGGCGCCGAGCACATTCACGCCTTGCGCTCGGTGAGCATCAACATTAAACGGGGTGAGTACGTGGCGTTTATGGGGCCGTCGGGCTCGGGCAAGAGCACGCTCATGAACATTGTGGGCTGCCTCGACACGCCCACCCAGGGCCAGTATATCCTCAACGGCCAGGACGTGAGCCGCATGAGCGACAACCAGCTGGCCGAAGTACGCAACAAGGAAATCGGCTTCGTTTTCCAGACTTTCAACCTGCTGCCGCGCTCCACGGCCCTCGAAAACGTGGCCCTGCCGCTCATTTACGCCGGCCTGAGCAAGCGCGAGCGCACCGAGCTGGCCCTGGAATCGCTGCGCTCGGTGGGCCTGGCCGACCGCGCCAGCCACCGCCCCAACGAGCTGAGCGGCGGCCAGCGCCAGCGCGTGGCCATTGCCCGCGCCCTCGTCAACACCCCCAGCGTGCTGCTGGCCGATGAGCCCACCGGCGCCCTGGACTCTAAAACCAGCTACGAGATAATGGGCTTATTTGAAGCCCTTTACGCCAAGGGCAACACCATCATCATGGTGACGCACGAGGAAGACATCGCCCACTACGCCCACCGCGTGGTGCGCCTGCGCGACGGCCTCATCGAAACCGACGAGCCCAACCAAGCCATCGCGCGCCCCGCAGTAAACTCGTTCAGCAGTTAGTGAATACTCCTCAGTTTAGCATAAGAAGTTATTTATGAAGTTCTTAGCACGTCCTGCTGCGCCTGACGAAGCATCTCGCGTGTGGTAGTAACATCAATCGTTCAATGAGGCGAGCGAGATGCTACGGCAGGCGCGGCAAGACGAATCAAAAAAACCGCGCAGCGGCCCAAAAAACAACCGCCCCCGTAGTCAGCCCCGCAGGGGCGTATCTGCGAAATCCGTTTAATCCGTTTGAATCTGCGATGAAGATATATACCAAAACCGGCGACAAGGGCCTTACCTCACTCATTGGCGGCACGCGGGTGCCCAAGTCGAGCTTGCGCATCGACTGCTACGGCA
>CAXTFI010000159.1:0-12291 GCA_964243255.1 uncultured Hymenobacter sp. | reverse complement strand
TCGTAGGCCAGCACGATGTCTTTCACCAGGCGGTGGCGCACCACGTCGTCGGCCGTCATCTCGACGTAGCCAATGCCCTGAATATCCTTCAGAATATCAAGCGCTTGCATCAGGCCCGATTTCTGGCGGGTGGGCAAGTCAATCTGGCTGCGGTCGCCGTTTACCATTACTTTCGCGCTCGGCCCCATACGGGTCAAAAACATCTTAATCTGGCTCGGCGTGGTGTTCTGGGCTTCGTCGAGCAGCACAAAGGCGTTGTTGAGGGTGCGGCCGCGCATGTAGGCCAGCGGGGCGATTTCGATAATCTTATTTTCCTGGTAAAATTTCAGCTTTTCGGCCGGAATCATGTCCTCCAGGGCGTCATAAATCGGGCGCAGGTAGGGGTCTACCTTCTCCTTCATATCGCCGGGCAGGAAACCCAGGCTTTCGCCGGCCTCCACCACAGGCCGCGAGATGATGATTTTCTTAACTTCCTTATTCTTAAGGGCGCGCACGGCCAGGGCCACCGAGATATAGGTTTTGCCGGTGCCAGCGGGCCCCAGCGTGAAGGTGAGGTCGTGCTTCATCACCGTGTCCACGAGCTTCTGCTGGTTGGGCGTTTTGGCTTTGATAATACCGCCTTTAGCCCCGAAGAGAATCACGTCGGGCGAGGCGGCCAGCACGCGGCCCTCGGCCTCCTCGGAGGTAGCGGAGAGATACTGGTTCACGTCGCGGTCCGAAACCAGACCATACTGGTGGTAGTGCTCAAGGAGCGAGCTAAGGATGTCGTTGACCCGCGAAATGACTTCGGCGGGACCTTGAATCTTGATTTCGTTGCCCCGGGACACGATTTTACTGCCCGGAAAAGCAGCCGAAATACGACGGATATTTTGGTTATCGGCCCCCAGGAAGTCAACCAGGGACACATTTTCGAGGGTGATGACTTTTTCGACCAAGCTAAGAAGGCAGGGGAAAAGGGAGAGAAAAGAAATAAAAATGCAACTGCCCGCCTACCTGCGGCGGCAGCTGGCGGCAACGCTACAACAGCCGGGCGGGCTAAAAGCTCCCGGCCGACTACCAGAAATCGGGCTACTTTTGCAGCCGCGCCGGCCGGCTGGCTGGCCGCTCAACAATACTACGAATAACCTGGCAACTGCGGGCATGGGGGTACTGACACTGCTTACGGATTTTGGCTACCGCGACCACTACGTGGCCGCCCTCAAAGCCCGTTTGCTGGAGCTGGCCCCCGCGCTGCCGGTGCTGGACCTCACCCACGGCGTGGAGCCCTACAACATTGCCCACGCCGTGCACGTGTTGCGGGCCGTGTTTCGCGACTTTCCGGTGGGCACCACCCACCTCATTACCGTGAGCGACTACGGCGCCAGCGACGCCGGTGCGGTAGCCACGCCCGCCTGGCACGCCGCCGAGCACGAGGGCCACTTCTTCGTGGCCGCCGACAACGGCCTGCTGCCGCTGCTCTGCGATGGCGTGCCCACCCAGCTCGTGCGGCTTCATGCGGTGGCGGCCTCCGCGGTGGCCGCCACGGCCGCCCTGGCCACCGGCAACCTCCAACCCGTGTCGCTCAACCCCACCCGCGACGTGCTGGCCCCGGCCGCCGTGCGCCTGGCCCAGGGCCAGCCCCTGAGCAGCCTGGGGCCGCCCGTGGCCGACCTGTACCTGCTCACCAACCGCCAGCTGCGCCTGCAGGATAATCGCATTACCGGCCACGTGGCGCACGTAGACCACTACGGCAACCTGATTACCAACATCTCGCGCGAGGCGGTGGAGGTAGTGGGCCGGGGCCGGTCGGCCACCGTGCACTTTGGCCGCGAGGTGGTGCGCGAGCTACGCCCCCACTTTGCCGCCGCGCCCCCCGGCGAAATCGTGTGCACCTTCAACCCCCAGGGCTGCCTATGCGTGGCCATCAACCAGGGTCACGCCAGCGAGCTATTGGGCTTGTACTTTGATTCTCAGATAGATGTGCGCTTTGCGCAAGCTTAGCGCTGCCACTGCCAACAGCAAAGCGCCCTGGCTGCTGCCTGCTTGAGGCTGACTAAGTAAGCTGTTAACGTTCAGCGTACTTTCAAAAGTGCTATTTTTTATTAACTCGTTTTATTACAAGCACTTACCTTGCTTATTCGCATCGTTCGTCTCACGCTAAGCCCGGCGCAGGTCCCCGACTTTTTGGCCTTATTCCAGCAGTCGAAAGCCCGTATTCGGCAGCAGCCAGGCTGCCAGCACCTGGAGTTGTGGCAGGATGCCGACCAGCCCAACATCTACTGCACCCACAGCCACTGGGATGATGCGGCGGCGCTCGACGCCTACCGGCGGTCGGCCCTGTTTGGCCTGGTCTGGCCGGCCACCAAGCGCCTACTGGCCGCGCCGGCCCAGGCATTTTCGGTGGTGCGCGCTCCCGAAGGCGCGTAGTTTTCCGATAATTTCTCAACCAATGGCCGGCGTTGCAGGTACTACTCAACAGCCGTGCGGCAGCCGTGCCCCACCAGCAACCAGCACCTTCTCCATGCCCGATACCACCAGCTACTTCGCCTTTTATGGCCTTCCCGAAGCGTTTTTGCTTGATGAAGCCACTCTCAAAACCAAATACTACCAGCTCAGCCGCGAGCTGCACCCCGACTTCCACGCCCAGGATACCCCAGCCGCCCAGGCCGAAGCCCTGCGCCTGAGCACCCTCAACACCGACGCCTACCGCACCCTCGCCAACCCCGACACTCGCATGGCCTACCTGCTGGGCCAGCATGGCCTGCTGGAAGAAGGCAGTGCCCAAAACCAGCTGCCTGCCAATTTTTTGATGGAAGTAATGGACCTTAACGAGCAATTGATGGAATTGGAACTTGAGCCTGACACCGCTGCGACAGCTAAGCTTGACGCTGAGGTAACAGCCCTAGCCGACACGCTAGATGCTGGTATTCAGCCCGTTCTGGCCGGCTACGCCGGCCTGCCCCCCGACCATCGCTCCGCTGCCCTGGCCCAGGTGAAGACGTATTACCTAAAAAAGCGTTACCTGTTGCGGCTTCACCAGCAATTGGCTACCTTTGCGGCCCGCTCGTGACTACCGACCGAGCGGAATAGCTTGCCCAGATGGCGGAACCGGTAGACGCGATGGTCTCAAACACCATTACCGCAAGGTGTGCCGGTTCGACTCCGGCTCTGGGTACTAGGAAGTACAGACGAAAGGCCCTAAATACTGCTTTGCCGTGCGCTAAAGCAATATTTAGGGCCTTTTTGCGTCCGTCCCTTTTTGCATTTACTCCCATTTGCGGCCGCATTTGTTCTACCAAATCCGCTACCAAAAATGACAGTAAAATTTGTCCTGCGGGAAGACAAGACCGACAAGAACGGGCTGGCTCCGGTGTTCATCATTGCCCATTTTGAGGGACTGCGGCTCCAGGGCTTTACCCGCGAGAAGTGCCTGCCCAAAGATTGGAATGCCGATAAGCAGCGGTTTCGGAAGGCGAAGGAAGGCTATGAGGAAGCCAACGATGTGCTGATTGCAATTGCGGAGCGCGTACAGAAGCGCTACCGGGAGCTGCGCACGGCAGGCACTCCGCCGACGCTGGCGCTGATACGGGAGGTGATTAACCCGACTGCGGCAGTACCCGAACTGGGGCTCGTGGAGGCGATGACGGCTTTTATCGAAGTGCTGCGCGGGCGGGGCTACGCCTTCCACACGCTGCGGCACTACGGCACGGCCCGCAACCACCTGGCCACTTTTCTGACCTCGGGGCGGCGCAAGAAAATAACCGTGGCTGACTACGACGGGGCTACCCACGATGACTTTGTGAAGTACTTGCGCACCTCCTGCGGGCTAGGGGCCAACGGCATCTACTCGGTGGTGAAAGACCTGAAAACGTTTCTGCGCCACGTGCAGGACGAGCGGCAGCAAACGCTGGGGCTGGAACTGAAACGGGTGGAGGTGCGCTACGTCGACCAGGCCAAAACGTACCTGAGTGGGGCTGACCTGGCCGCGCTGGCGGCGGTGAAACTCTCGGCCACTCTGGAGCCGGCGCGGGACGTGTTTTTGTTCTGCTGCTACACTGGGCTGCGGTACTCCGACGTGGCGGCCCTGCACGGCGGCAACCTGCACGCGCTGGGCGCGAATGGCGACGGCGACCGGGTGCTGCGGCTGGTGCAAACCAAGACGCGGGCGACGGTGAGCATTTACCTGAGCCGGTTGGCGGCGGACATTTTGGACCGGTATGCTGCGCCGGAACGTTCGGGCGAGGGGGCCAAGCTGCTGCCGGTGCTAGCCAACCAGCCCATGAACCGCTATTTGAAGAAGATTACGAAGCAGGCGGGTCTGATGCGCCTGGTGGAAGTGGTGAGCACGGCCGGCGGCCGGGTGGTGAAGGAGGCCGCGCCGCTGCACGAACTGGTAACCATGCACACGGCCCGCCACACGTTCGCGGTGCAAAGCCTGCTGCGTGGGATGCCGGTGGCCGTGCTGCAGCGGGTGATGGGGCACGCCAAGATTCAGAACACTATGAAGTACGCGCAGGTGGTGGAAGAGCTGCAGCACCAGGCGATGCGAGCGGCTTGGGACGGCCCGGCCGTAGCTCCTGCTGAGGCCTTGCCGGAGGGTGCCGTTTGCTCGGTGATGGCGGCGGCTTAGGGCTGACTATAATCATATAGAAAAAGCCCGGCCGGAAAGTATTCCGGGCCGGGCTTTTTTGGTAAGGCGAGTACGGGGCGAGTATGCTTGGTCCATGCTCCGTCTATGCTCCGAGCACGGGGCGCGGGGGCTGGTTGAGGGCCCGCGAAACCTCTTCCTCATCGAGGCCGGTGAGGCGGCAAAAGTCTTGCACCGTGACCAGGGCCCCGGCGGGCTTGCCGGCGGCCTGACGGGCACGGCGCACGAGCCGTTTGGAGGCGTCGTAGCTGCGGCCCGTTAGGGCAACGACGTCTTTTGGGTACAAGCAGATACGAGGCATGGGGGTATGTGAGAGCAGACCGGGTTTATACGGGCAAGGTAGCTCGTACAGCAAAAATAGTTGCTGAATTTTGGTTTCACATCGACGCTACGAAGGTCGCAGCTGCTCAGATGGACAAATTTTATCAAACTATTTTTTACTTATGGCACAACAAACAGGTATCCTCGGCCTGCAAGGCACGGTGGGGGGACTGGTGTTCCGCAAGGATGGGTCGGTGGCGCAGAAGCCGGCCAGCAACAAGGCCGCCTTCACTAGCTCGGCTAGCCTGGCCCGCACGCGGGAAAACGCCAACGAGTTCGGGACGGCGGCTTCGGCAGCCAAATTGCTGCGCGACTCGCTGCGGGTGGCGATTCAGGCGGCCAGCGACAAGCGCATGGTGTCGCGCCTGACCAAGGCGATGCGCGCCATCCTGGCGCTGGACACGACCAACATCCGGGGCCAGCGCCAGGTGCTCAAGGCCAATCTGGCTTCGCTGCTGGGCTTCAACTTCAACTTGGGCGCGGGCATTGGGCAGAACTTGTTCTTCCAGTACACGATTACGGGTAGCGGCTCGGACGTGACGCTGAGCATTCCGCGCCTCGACCCCAACACCGACATCTCGGCACCAGTCGGGGCCACGCACTACGAGCTGGTGCTCGGGGCTTCGTCGGTAAACTTTCAGGGCAAGACGTACAAGAAAGCGGCCATTGCGCAGCCATTGGGCATTGTGCCGCTGACGAGCACGGCGCAAACGAACGTGAGCCAGGTGGCCACCCTGCCGACCGCTCCGGCTGCTGATGACCTGGTGGTGGCCGTGCTCGGCGTGAACTACTACCAACAGCTCAACGGCAAGTACTACCCCCTCAATAACAACGCCAGCAACCCGCTGGCGGTGGAGTACGTGAACGTGACGGCCTCGGCGGGCGGTGGCTCGGGCAACGTGAGCTACGATACGAGCCTGACGGGTCCGAACGACGATGCGCAGGGCGTGACGCTGGCCGCCGCGGCCGGCGACTTGTTCAAGTTCAACGCCCTGACTACGGGCGGCTCGGCCCCGGCCAGCATGGACATCTCGGTGGGGGGTGCGCAGGTGGCCTCGGTGGCCTACCTCGACCGCTACACCGGCCAGGCGTTCAGCTTCACCCACGCCGGCGTGGCCCACACGGGCGCATTTGCGGCCACGGTGAGCTTCTAGGCCTCGCGGCTTAGAGACTGATGGGCCGGCCCTGGTAGCGATGCCGGGGCCGGCTTTTTTCTTGCCTACCCCTACTTTTTAGGTGCGATGATGACGCTACCAAAAGCTCTCGCTGGCGGCCCGGCTAGCCCAGCGGAGCCTACTGATACTGGCTGGGGCCAACTGCACATTTCGGCCGTGGAGCCGGTGGTGGGACTAGGAATAGTGCGGGCGCAGGTCGCGCTTTCGCACTGGCTGGTGGCCGTAGTACAAGCGCCGACGGGCCGGAGCTACGGCGACCTGCAGGCGGCTTTCACAATCGGGGCCGGGTGGCCGCTGGCTTCATTTCCCGCGGGCTACGTGCTACTAGGCTATCTCGACCCGCGGGATTTACTGGCAATCTAAACTTTTAATTTTTTCTTCTTTAATGAGTACGATAAGCAAAAAACTGGTGGGCTTCCTCTATAGCGGGGCCGCCCAAACACTAGCCGCGGCGGCCTGGAAGGGCAACGTGAATGCCGTGTACGGCTTCAACAGCGGGGGCACGGGCTACCAGGTGTTTAAGCCGGGCAATAGCTTCAACTCGCTCACCCAGCTCGTGCCCGATGGCATGTACATTCTGGATGCCAACAAGCTGGGCTTTGACTTGCCGGGGGCTATCCTAACGGCGAGCACCGCTGCGGGGCCGGCGGCCGGGGCGCTGACGCTGGATAGCTTTCTGCACAGCTTTTCGGGCGGCTACGACAACCTCACGCTGCAAGTCTCCTCGCCGGTGGCGACGGATAGCGAGTATCTGCTCGTGTTTGACTCGCCGGGGGCCTACTCCTATAAGCTGGCGCTGAAGGACGCGATTAGCCTTTCGGTGCCGAGCGTGACCCCTGGACAGGTCATCACGCTCACAGCGGTGGCTCCCTCGGGGGCACGACTGACGCACACGTTTACGGTGGGTGAGCAAGCCGCTGCTGCGCTGGAACCTGCTTCGTAGCAGTCTTGGGCATTAATTGAGAAGCCGGCTCCCTGGTAGGGGGCCGGCTTTTTCTGTTATTAGACGGGTGGCTAGCGGATGCTGCTGGCCCGCCTACTCGTGATTCTTGCGACAGTGTCGCAAGAATTATACAGACTTGAAAAACAAGCGTTTTATCTCTGCTGGGCGGGGCTCAATGCCTTGCGGCTACTCGGGTAAAGGCCAAGCGTCTTCCATGCCGGTGCGCAGCGCTTGGAGGGCGGCCAGGCAAGTGGCTATTTCGGGGCCCTGGCGGCTCATGGTTCTGGCTAGGGGGCTTGCCTCGCCTAGCGTCAGCTGGTCAGCCAGCAGCGCGAGCAGGCGGGCCTGCACGGGGCGGCCGGCCAGCAGCTGCCGCACTTGGCGGCCTAGTACGCGGGCGCCCACTAGCAGCGTCAGGTTGCTGGTGTCGGGGGTTTCCTCCTCGGTGAGCAGGTCGAGGTGCGTGGCGTACACGTCGTTCGTTACCAGGTCGAAATAGACGGCCAGCAAGTTCCAGACGTCAACGGCGTCTTTGCCCCGCTCCGGGCGGTCTTGCCAGGCCACCAGCTTGAGCACTACGATGCCGGGCAGCGTGACCACGCGCCACTGCTCGCCGGTGGGAATAGCTACGGTGGCGGCCTCGGCCAGCACCTCGGCGAAGCCGACGGTGGAAATTCGCTCCATGCCGCGGCCCGAGAAGTACACGTCGCCCGCTTCGTCGGCGATGGCCCCGAAGGGCATCAGGTCGACCGCTACGTTGCCGGGGCCGGGGGCCGAGGGGTAGAGCAGGCAGAAGGCGCTGCTTTGCGCCAGCACGAAACCCTCCTGCTCGACCAGCCACGCTTGCAAGGCCTCGTACTCGGCCGTGTCGTGGATGAAGACGGCCAGGTCTAGGTCTTTGGTGGTGCGGCGGTCGGGCTCGTCGTATATCTGGGTCAGCCAGATGTCGCGGGCTACGGCGCCGACGATGTAGCAGTCGATACCGAAGTGGGCAAACCCGCGCTGCAAGGCCGCCATCGCCGGGCCCAGGCCGGCGGGCTGCAGGCGCTCAGGCGAGATGGGGTAGATAGTGCTCATGCAGCAGGTGGGCCACTTCGCGGTTGCGCGGGTCGGCGGTTAGCAGTAGGTCGGCGTAGGCCAGCAGGGGGTGAACGGCTTGCGGCTGGGGCCGGCCTGGGCCTAGGGTGGTGTCCATTGGGCGCAGCACTTCTACCTTGCCCGCAGCATCCGGCACCAGCTTGAGCCGGCGCATTACCTCGCCCCGCGTCGCCGTAGTGTATAGCGTGAAATATTCGGGCAGCAGGTAGCCATCGAGCAGCAAATGCGCGGCCGGCTCGCCCCCCCACGCCATGTCGGGTGCTAGCTCCAGATTCTGCCAGCCTTGGCGGGCCACGCCGAGGTCGAGCCAGCGGTAGCGCTGGGCTGGTAGCTTGGGGCGCACAACCCCGCCGTAGGCGTCTACCCAGCGGCGCAGTACTTGGGCCGGGCCGGTCCAGCGGCGCTTGCCCGACTCCTCGCGCAGCAATTCCAGCTGCTGCAGACCTTTCAACAGGATGCTTACTGAGCCCAAGGCTACCTGGGCCTGCTCGGCCATTGCCCGGTAGCTGGCTTGCAGCAGCGCGGGCTCGCTCAGCAGGTGGTAGAGCAGCTGCACCCCGGCGGGCTGGAAGGCGCGGTGCTGCACCTGTTTGCCGATTGCTGGCTGGCGCTGCCCGCCTACCAGGATGAAGAGGCTGGCGTCGGGTGCGTTCAAATAGGCGTTGCCCGCCGTGTCGAGGTACTGGATATGTTGGCGCTGCAGCTCCCCACCCAGGCTATCCGGTATGTAGGGGGCAGCTAGTACTACTGGCTCCTGGGCACGGCCGTTGATATGCCGCAGCTGCGCCACGGTGTCCTTGCGTAGGCCCGGTTTTACTTCGACCAGAAAGCGGTGTTGATTTGCGCCTATCAGCAAACAGCCGTCTGCGTGGTAGCCAGTTTTTAGTGCCTCTTCTGCATCCGCAACGCTCATCGCGGCTAGCTGAACGGGCTGCCCTATTCGGTTTTCGAGCGCTTGGCTAGCCAGCGCTAATAAATTCGCTTCTGTTGATGTGTTCACCGTTGCTGAGGTGTTCACTAGTAATGAACAACCAAAAATAATGAACAATAAGCAATAAACAAGCTGCTGAACTGCCATAATCAGCTGGAGAATAGCAGATAAATTCCGATACCCATTCCGTATCACAAGTTTCTTGCTTACAATATCTTATCAAACAAATTCAGTACCCAATTCCGATACCTATTTCCCCTGCGTGAGCCTACCGTAGTTCAAAAGAAACCAGGTAAAATAAAGCGGCCCGCTCTCTTGAAGCGGGCCGAATGGCTAAGCTGCTAGCATCAGGGCCGGAGCGGCTGAAGCCTGCCCAGCAGTAGGTAATAGCTGACGGGCGTGGTGGCGCAGCAGGGCGGCGTACTTCTTGCGGCCCTGCTCGATGAGGCCAGGCATGGCGGTCAGTTCGACACGCCACACTTGGTAGGGGGCCTTTTTCTGCACGCCGATGATGAAGAAGCGCGTGGCACCAAGCACGTCGAGGTACAAGGCGGCCTGGCGGTCGTAGTCGTACTTCTCGATGGTGGCCAGGAAGTGGGCGAGGTCGGGGGCGCTGCTGGTTTTGAAGTCGATGAGGGTGAGCTGGCGGCCGGCGCGGCTGCGCACGAGCAGGTCGGGGCGCAGCTTCACCCCCACCCCGGTGGCGGTGTGCGTGGCGGTGTAGGACTGTTCGGCCTGGCCGCGATACAGGACGTCGCGGCAGTAGCGCTGGCGGCGCAGCTGGCGGGCCAGCGTTTCGAGGTCGGGCCACTTGATGCCGCGCTCGTTGGTGCGCTGGTAGTGCTGGGGCTCCAGCACGGCCGTGTGGAAGTGGGAGCCGAAGGCCAGGGCCACGGGGTTGGGTCGGCGCAACTGGCCGAGGATGCTGGCTTTGAGGTCGGAGAGGTCGGTATTGGAGACGTGCGGCAAGGCGCGGTGCTGGGCCTGGGTCAGGCCGGGGTGATGGGTCAGGGCGTGGAACATCTTTTCAATTATCAGTTAACAGGTAGCAATTATCAATCAGCGAATGAGGGCCAGGCGGTTCGTACCAGCGGCGCGGTGCAGCCAGATGTGGGCGCTGCCGCAGCCCACGAGGTAGGCGGGCTCGGGGAAGAGCTGGCGCACGGCGGGCGCGAAGTCGCGCAAGTCGGGTAGCGGGTCGGTGTTGGCCAGCAACTCGCGGAGCTGGGCCAGCTGCGCGGCCTCGGCTTCGTCGTGGGGTGGTTGTTCAATGAGTAGGCGGGGCGTTTCCATTGGGTGCGGGCGGGTAGTGAGGGCCCCACGGCGGGCACCGTGGGGCCGGGGACACTAGGCAGCTTGTGATAAATCAGCGGCGGCGGGCAACTCGGCGGGGGTGTGCGGGTCGCCGTCTTCGGGCACGGTGTAGCCGTGCTGGATGCGGATATCGGCCGCGCCGGTGTGGGTTTCGGCGCGCCAGATGGGCAGGTCGCGGGCGTAGTCGCGGCGGGCGGCTACTTCCTCGGCCGGGGCCGGCTCGTAGCTAAACTGAGCGATGTAGTAGGTCGCCGTTTTGCCCTCCTTGGTGGTCTGCTTCTTCTCGGCAGTCACTTTTACTACCACGTCGGCCAGGGTCAGGTCGTCGTAGAACAGCGGGTCGATGAGGCGGTAGAGGTTTTCGACCGAGTAGCCGTGAAAAAGTACCGCACAGATAGCGCCCTTCTCATCAGCAAAAAACAACTCGGCCCAGAGCTTGCGGCCCATGTTGAGAATATCGTCCTGGAAGATGCGCCAGGCCAGCGGGATGAAGCGGAGCGAGTTGCCCAGCGGCACGGTGCCGCCGATGTTGAACTGGCCGGCCTTGGCATCGAAGCGCACCTGGCGGGGGTGGCCGGGCAGGTAGCGGAAGCGCGACACTTTGGTAACCTCGCCGCTGGCCTCGTCTACCTTGTCGATGAGGTAGGCGCGCTGGGGGGTAGGGATGGTAGAGGGTAGGGTGGCGGCGGGCGCTTCGGCGAGGGGGCTACGCTGGGCTTTTACTTTGGTAGACATAGTGGTAAGAGGGGTTGGAATGAGGGAAAAAAGTGGGGCCCGCTGGCGGCCGGCCCCGTCGCCGGTGAGGCTATTTTTTTCTTTTGCGGGCATCGTACTCGGCGCGGTTGGCCGCTACCTCAATGGCGGCCCGCAGGCACTCGGCGCGGTCGCCTAGCATCAGGTCGGTGTAGTCGCAGCCGGGGCGCTGCATGAAGGTTAAGTGGGTGCCGGGGCCCAGGGGGCTACCCGGCACGGGGCGCTGCACGATGCGGCAGATAGGGGCGAGTCGCTTGCTCATCGGGGCCTAGCGGAACTGCTTGTCGTGGCACAGGATGGCACGGCCCACGATGGCATCGACGCCGCGGGCGGCGGGCTGGTGCTGGTGCCAGAGGTAGGTAGCCAGCAGATTGAGATAGGCGGGTTCGCGGAACTTGCGCAAAAGCTTGATGCGCTTTACATCGTCGATGATGAGAATTAGCTCATCGGTGAGGCGCACCACGTCGACTAGCCGGCAATCGAGCAGGCGGTACAGCTCGGGCAGTTTGAAGCTCTTGCCATCGGCCGGGTTGACGGGTTGCGGCTCGGCGGCGTGCGGGTCGAGCAGATGGGGCTGGTAGGTGACGGTAGTTTTAGGCATGGCAGTAGGGAAAGCGGGGCCGGGGCGGGGCCGGCCCCTAGGTGGATTGTTAGGACTGGTGGGCGGCCAGGGCCGGGTAGGCGTGGGCGCTGTCGAGAAAGAGTTGCACGGCAGCGGCCAGCGCTTCGTAGCAGGTGGCCCCGGTGCCGTGGTAGTGGCCGGGGCAGCCCGCGCCGGCCGGGGTGCTGACGGTGAGCGAATAGCGCGAGCCCTTCGCGCTGGAGTAGCCGCGCACGGTGCAACCGGGCAGCGGAAAGCAGGCGGCGGCCACCTGCGAAAAGCTGGGACTGAGGCGGACAATCATAAAAGAGGGAGCTAGGGGCCCGCGCCGACGGTGGGCGCGGGCCAGATGGCTAGAAGAAGCCTTGCCAGCGGCAAGGGTCAGTGGCGGGGTCATCGAGCGGGTCGACGGGGCGGCCCTCGCTGCGGGAGGGGCTGCGGCGGCGCAAGGGGCCGGCGGCCAGCGCCGCATCGTGAGCGGCTAAGCGGGCGGCAAGCTCAGGATACTGGCGGGCAATGGCGGCCAGC
>CAXTFI010000158.1:0-12315 GCA_964243255.1 uncultured Hymenobacter sp. | reverse complement strand
GAAAGCCAGGACTGGGCCGAGATGCTCATGCGCATGTACATCATGTGGGGCGAAAGCAAGGGCTTCACTGTCAAGCAATTAAGTTACCAGCCGGGGGAGGGTGCCGGCATTAAGTCGGCCTCGTTGGAGATTGATGGCCCCTTTGCCTACGGCTATCTCAAAAGCGAAATCGGCGTGCACCGGCTCGTGCGCATGTCGCCCTTCGATAGCAGCGGGCGGCGCCACACCTCCTTTGCCTCCGTATTTGCCTACCCCGTAGTTGACGATACAATCGTCATCGACATCAACCCCGCCGATATTTCCTGGGATACCTTCCGGGCGGGCGGCGCGGGCGGCCAAAACGTGAACAAGGTTGAAACCGCCGTGCGCCTCACCCACGCGCCCAGCGGCATCATCATCGCCGTCCAAATCGAGCGCTCACAGCTCATGAACAAAGAGCACGCCCTGCGCATGCTCAAGTCGCGCCTCTACCAGCAGGAAATGGACAAGCGCAACCTGGAGCGCGACAAAGTAGAAGCCACCAAAAAGCGCATTGACTTCGGCTCCCAGATTCGCAACTACGTGCTGCACCCCTACAAGCTCATCAAAGACCTGCGCACCGGCATTGAGCGCACCGACGTGCAAAATGTGCTGGATGGCGACTTGGATGAGTATATCAAAGGGTATCTGATGCAGAACTAACGCCCCAAACTTGACGACCTGCTAAACGAAAAAAGGCTGCCCAAATGGGCAGCCTTTTTTTTGAGTATTCTGTTCAGGATGGGTTAGTCTACCACGTCCCAGAAGATTTTCGTGAACTGCGTAATGTTAGCTGGCACGTTAGCAGCATTGGTGTTGAGGTCGCTCTGTGGGTAGAACAAGCGGGTAGGCAGCTTGTCGGCGCGGGGCGACAGCGACTGAATGGAAGCCGGCAGCTTGGGCTGGCCGGTACGGCGGTAGTCATCCCAGCCTTCGGTGCTGGCAATAGAGTTCATTGCCAGGTATTTCTGGTAGATGATAACTGCCTGTTTGCCCAGGGTGCCGCTAGCCGGAGCTACATCGTAGTTCACCAAGGGGTTAGCCACATTAGAGCCACCGGTAGCCGTAGTGCCAATGAAGGTATTGTACTGCGTGATACCAGGGGTGGTTGCCGTGGCCGCAGCTACGGAAATTGGAGCAGTAGTACCACTGCGGTAGCTGTAGATGAAAGAGGCCTTAATACCGTCCAGATAGTCCGTCTTAGCGGCTGCGTCGCCGCCCGTGAACAGGCCACGGGTTTCGGCTTCAGCTTTTGAGAAGAGTTGCTCCGATAGCAGCATCAGCACGGTAGGTGCGTTGAGGCCTTTGAAGAAGCCACCAGTTACGCCCTGGGCGTTGGCACCCAGGAAGCGCGAGCCAATCAGCGGCAACACCACGTTGGGTGGGTTGCTTTCGCCTTGGGTAGACCCTACATACTCGCTGCTAACTACCCCGGTAGTAGCATTCGTCCGGGAGCCCAAAACGTAAAGCTGCGAAACGCGGGGGTCGTTGTTGCTGGTGTACTGGTTGAGGATATACTGCGTAGGAATCTGGTAGCTCCGCTCCGTAGCGTTCGAGCCCGCGGCCGTGTAGGCATAGCGGTTGTAGAAGGGATTCTGCTGACCTGCACTCTGCGCGTAGCCTGGCTGGGCCACCACATCGGTCGCAATAAAGCCATCAGTTGCCGTCTGCAGGGCAGTCAGTTGAGTCTTGATGGAGGCATCCAGCGTAGCATTGCCAGTTTGCGATTCGCGGAGCAAAATGCGCAGCTTCAGGCTGTTGGCAAACTGCTTCCAGCGCGTCATGTTGCCGCCAAAAACAATATCTTCGGCACCTACCGCTTGGCCAGCGGTTGCCTTATTGATATCATCGATAGCACCACTCAACTGCACAAGCAGGTCGGCATAGATATCAGCTGCTTTGTCATATTTCGGGGAAATATTAGCGGCCCCCAGCAGTGCCTGCGAATACGGAATGTCACCGTACTCATCTACCAGCAGTTGAAAGTTATACACTTTCATGATGCGGGCAATAGCCGCATGGTTTGGGTAGGCCGCTGCTCCTTGCTGAATGAGATTGTAATCATTCAGGTTGTCGTAGGTATTGTCAAATAGCCCCGAGTAGTAGGTGGAGGAGTAGTTGTAAGTGTTCTCCTCGCCATAGCCGCTTACCACGGCCGTTTTGCCCCAGTATACTGCGGCCCAGCTAGCATAGCTGTTGTAGCTGGGGTTGTTACCCGTGTAGTTGGCAGCGGTAACCGCCAATGCTTGAGCCAGAATGGCAGGCGGCGCTACTGCGGTTGGACTATTGGGGTTAACGTTGATATCGAGAAACGAGGAGCAACTAGAGGCAGCCGTGGTAAGGGTCGCCGCTACCAGCATCTTAAAAAGTATTTTCATTTGATAATGAATTAGAAAGTTGCGTTGAGGCTAGCACCGTAGAACTTGGTAGGCGGCGTCTGGAAGTTGGAGTTGATACCAACAGCATTAGAGTTCTGGAAACCGCTGCTAAATTCTGGGTCGGTGTAGATGTTCTCTTTCGGTACCCAGGTAAAAATATTCCGGCCGTAAACGTTCAACGACAAGCCTTTTACAAAGCCAGTTTTTTCCAGCAGCGTAGCGGGCAGGGCGTAGCTCAGGGAGACTTCCCGGATTTTGAAGAATTTGCCGGAAGTAACGTAGTTCTCAGCTACCGTCCGGTTCCAGGTCGAATTCTGGGCCCAGAACTCAGCACCACCAGGCGTTAGGCCGCCCGTGTTTGCAACGTAGGTAGCACCACCATCATTCGAGATAGCCGAATTTGGGTAGATGAAGTCTTTGCGGCCATACATAGCACTGCGCTGACCGCTACCCGTGAAGTCGAGGTCTTCTCCAATAGTGTTGTAGATAACGTAGCCCGTACGAAGCTCACCTTGGCCAGCCAGGGTCAGGCCTTTGTAGGAAACACTGGCATTGAAGCCATACTTGTATTTGGGCTGCGTGTTGCCGAAGTTGATGTTATCAGCAGCTTTGAGGGGGTAGTAGTAAACCGTCTTGTCGGTTGCATCATAGGTGTTTCTGGTCGTACCCATCTTAATCAGCCCGTCAGCAGTGCGCTGGTAGTGCGAGCCTTGCAGAATGGGGTAAGGCTGACCTTTGATGGCGTAGAGGGCTGCGTTGGTGCCTGAGCCAAGTACCAATTGTGGCAGGTCATTGGGCAGCGATACTACTTCGTTATTGTTGTAGTTGAAATTGCCACCAATGTTAATGGTCAGGCCGTTTTCCAAACGCACGGGCGTGATGTTCAAGTCAGCTTCGATGCCTTGGTTGCGTACCTGGCCAGCGTTGAGCAGCAAAGAACCATAGCCAGTGGCAGTCGAAACGCTCGTGCTTACCGTCTGGTTGGTGCTGTTTTGTGAGTAGTACGTCACGGCACCGGCTAACCGGCGCTTGAGGAAGCTAAGCTCGATACCTGCTTCTACTGAGCGCGTTTCCTCGGGCTTGAGGCCGGGCTGCACCAGGCGGTTATCAGCCGTGAAGGAAGCTTGCGAACCGAAAGGGTAACCGGTTCCCAGGCTGTACGTGGCGAGTGTACCATAAGCGCCGCTGGGGTTATAAACACCAGTGCTGATGTTAGCGCCGTTATAGATAGGAGCAGCGCTATTCAGAATGTTGATTTGGCTAACTTTAGTATAGCCACCGCGAATCTTACCATAGTCCAGGAAGGAAGCATCCTTTAGGGCCGGAATAGCATTGGTGAAGATGAACGAGGCATCAACACCGGGGTAGATGTAAGAGCGGTTACTAGGGTCCAAAACGGAAACGTTATCATTCCGGCCCGAGCCATGTAGGAAGAAGAAGTCTTTGTAGCCCAGCGTTAGGTCTGCATAGAACGCATAAATACGCGACTGAGCAGTACCATCGAAGCCGCCAAGCTGGCCGATACGGTTGGAGAGGTTAAAAAGGTTGGGCGCAGCCAGCGCAGTCGAGGCTACGTAGTTGTAGCGCGTATCTACTTGCTGCACGTTGTTACCAACAATCGCCTTCACGTTGAAGTCACCAAACGTCTTGTCCATGCTCACGAACAAGTCCGAGTTGATGCGGGTGAAATTGCTGGTCAGGTCTTGTACAAAGCCAGGGGTGCCGGTGCCAGCTTTGTTGGTGTTGCCACCCGTAATGAAGGTATTGTAAACAAACTTGTTCTGAGTAGCCAAGCTGTTTTGGCTGATGGTGGTAGTACCCAAGCGGTACTGCACCCGCAGCCAATCAGCTACCTTATACGACAAGTCAATATTGCCCAGCAACGTATTCCGACGGTCGGTCGTGCGGTTGTTGTCGATGATGAAGTACGGGTTGAAGTAGTAGGCATTGTAATAGCCATTCGGGTTAGCATACTCGTTGTTCTGCCAATCTTTGTATTGGGTGAGCGGGGCTAGTACCGAGGTGTTCAACCAGTTCCAGTACACCGAGTTGTCGCGGGTTGCGTTGGAAGTAGCGTCTACTTTCTGCTGAGCGTACGAAATGTTGAAGCCAGCGGTCAAGCGACCCAACTCACGCGAAGCGTTGAAACGGAACGTGTTACGGTCATATTTGTCCTTAGGAACTACGCCGCTGTTGTGCACATTCTGGTAAGAAGCGAAGAACTTGGTTTTGTCGTCGCCACCCGAGAAAGAAACACCATTCTGAGCCTGGTAGCCAGTGTTCCAGAACTTCTGCTTCTCTTCAGGGCGTCCCGAGTAGGTAATCATTTGCAGGTCGCCATTGGCTAGCTTCTCGCCAAATGGGCGGAGCGAGCCGTCGAAGCGGGGGCCAAACTGCTGGTTCTCAAAGCTGTTGTAAGCGAAGTCTTCGTTGCTATCAACGGAGTTGTCGGGTGTGAAATCTGCCCGTGAATTCTGACCGCCACGCTGACCGTTCCACGAGTTGGCCCCTGGGCCAAACTCAGACTGCAGCTTAGGCAGAAACGAAATCGACTCGAACTGCGAGGTTTGCGAGAATACCACTTGCGGCGTGTTGCCGCCTTTTTTGGTGGTGATAATTAAGGCACCGTTCGAAGCCTGCGAGCCGTACAAGGCAGCGGCGTTAGCGCCCTTCAGCACGGAGATGCTCGCGATATCGTCGGGGTTGAGGGCAACTAAGGCATCGTTGGTCGAGATGATACCATCTACTACGATGAGGGCTTGGTTGTCGCCAGTGAGCGAACGCGTACCACGCAACGTTACCCGCACGCTGGGGTTGATGCCCGCATTAGCCGTCTGGATTTGCAAGCCCGAAACCTTACCAGCCAAGCCGTTGGTCACGTTGTTTACGCGGGCCTGCGTCACTTCTTTGGTATCAAGCGTAGCCGTAGCATAGCCGATTTCGCGCTCTTGGCGCTGCACACCCAAGGCACCGGTTACTACAACCTCCCCCAATTGCTTGGAGTCGGGAGCAAGGGCTACATTGATGTTGGTGCCGTTGCCAATAGCCTGATTAATAGTAGTATAGCCAATAAAGCTAAAGCTGAGTGTAGTGGCAGAGGCTGGAACCCCACCCAACGAGAAAGCACCATCAGCATTCGTAGACGTGCCAACTGTAGTCCCCTTCGCTAGTACAGTTACACCAGGCAGGCCTTGCCCGGAGGAGCGGTCCGTCACACGACCAGAAATAGTTCTGTCTTGTGCTGCAGCCTGATGCCAGAGGCAACTGAGCAGAAAGACCAGTAGTAAAGAAAAATGCTTCATATTATGAAGGTTGGAAAAGGTGAAAAAAAGATTAGCTCACGCAACGGAATGAGGTAAATCCGCAGGCAAGTTATTACATTATTACTAAATCTGAAAAAAAGCGGCGGCGAGAGTTAAGGTGAAATAGGGCAAAAGATATGAGAGAAGCAAGAATACTACCCCACTTAAAAGAGACAGGAGCGCGTATACTTAGCTAAGGTAAGTTAGCAAAAGCTAATTAGCATAATTCGGGCAGAATTTGTAACAGCTAGCGTAGGATACTGCTCAGTGGGTAGCCGGGGTAGCCAGCCCCACCAGTGGCCTATATCACGCTAGGAAATTCACTGCAAGCCGAAGCCAAGGCCGCTGACATGGTGCATGGCGGTGGGGCTGGCTAGCAAACCCAAGTTGCGGCGTATCGCGCCGCCCCACCAAATTTTCAGGGTGGTCCTGCCCCGTTCCGCCGGCGCAAGCCGGCCGACCGGTTGACGTTGTTAAGTCCGCGCTCTGCGCTACGTGCGTGCCATTGAACTCATAGGTGCTGCGCTACGTGCACTACGTAAAAAGTGGCTTTTACCTAGAGACAGTTGAGGTTTAAATAGATTTTTGACGAAATCGTGAGCGGGTAGTGACGATAATTCCCTGTCTGGCTACTACTTTAGCGGCTTCACACTTCCTTAACCTTTTAGTCACCACTTTATTTAAAATCATTACATGAAAAGAAGTTTACTGTTGAGCTTTATGCTCATATTCACGCTGTTTCAAGCAGTGATGGCCCAAACGCGGCCAATAGCCGGGCGGGTGACGGACCAAAAAACGGGTGAAGGTTTGCCCGGCGTAACGGTGTTGATTAAAGGCACTACCAACGGGGTTTCTACAAACGCTGACGGCTCGTTCTCTTTAACAGCCCCACAAGCAGGCGGAACACTAGTTTTCTCCTCCGTAGGCATGGTAACGCAGGAGCGGGTTATCGGGAGCACAGCGCAGTTTGCCATAGCGCTAGCGCGAGACAGCCGGGAGCTCAGTGAAGTGGTAGTAACAGCACTGGGGATTGAAAAGGATAAGCGCACGCTAGGCTACGCAACCCAAGAGATTAAGGGTGGCGAAGTGGCCGCCAAATCGGAGCCCAACGTGGTAAACGCGCTGCAGGGCAAGATTTCTGGGGTGAGCATCACGGGGGCTAGCGGCCTGGCTGGCTCGTCCACCAACATCAACATTCGGGGTATTACGTCTCTGACGGGCAGCAACCAGCCGCTATTCGTGGTAGATGGTATTCCAATTAGCAATGACACTGACCGCACCAACGGGGGCGCAGCAGGCACGTTGTATGGTGCTCAAACTGCTAACCGGGCAGCTGACATTGACCCCGAGAACGTGGCCAGTATCAGCATCTTGAAGGGCCCGGCGGCGGCCGCGCTCTACGGCTCACGCGCTTCTTCAGGGGCTATTCTGATTACCACCAAATCGGGGGCAAACATGAATAAGAAGCTGGAAATCGCGGTTAACTCGGGCTTTAATGCCCAAACTGTACTAGGCTTACCCGAATTTCAGAACGATTACGGCCAAGGCAGCTTGGGCGTGAATACGACTTCGAATGGAGCAGGAAATATTTTCTCCAACGGTAATTCTGCCTCCTGGGGCCCTCGCTTTGGCACTACGCCTACCCGCGCCAACGGACTGTTGCTTGCCGATGGTGTCAGCACGCAGCCTTACCAGGCCTACCCAGATAACATCCGCAATTTCTTCAAGACCGGGACTCTGCTGACGAATGGCGTGCAACTGGCTGGTAATAATGGCACCTCCAATTTTTCGCTCAACGTCAACAACACCCATCAGACCGGGATTACGGAGGCTTCTAACCTGAACCGCATCAACGTTCAGCTGGGGGGCGGCACTACGCTGCAGAACAAAGTGCGAATTGCGGGCTCGGTGAACTTCTCGCAATCTGACCAGCTAGCTCCTCAGACGGGTAATGGAGGCAGCGCCTTCGGCACGCTCGCCAACGTGCCCCGGAGCTTCGACCTGCAGGGCACGCCTTACCAGACCGCTACGGGCGCAAACCTGTTTTTTGCCGGCCGCGATAACCCAAACTGGAACGTGCTGAACAACAATACGGCTAGCAACGTGACCCGTTTTATCAACGTGGCCAGCCTTAGCTACGACTTCCTGCCGTGGTTGAATGTGACGTATCGGGGTGGGTTGGACACGTATACCGACCGCCGCAAGCAGATTGCTTCCCTTACTTCCGCGCGCAATCCTAGCGGCCTGATTTTTCAGGATAATGTTCAGTACGCAGAATTCACTGGTGACCTGCTCATAACTGCCAAAAAGGAGAACATCTTCACTGATAAGCTGAATGCCACGCTACTAGTGGGCCAGCAAACCAACCAGCGTCGGCGCAATGAGCAGTATGTATCAGCCGCTTCGCTAGCGTTTCCGGGGTTCTACAACGCCAACATTGCGTCTACTTTCACTGGCAGCGGTGAAACGAACTATACCCGCCGCCTGCTGGGCTACTATGGCCAGCTTTCCCTGGCTTACAACAACTACTTGTTCCTGGAGGGCACGGCCCGTGTTGACCAATCATCAACCTTGCCAAGAGATAATAATACGTACTTGTATCCATCCATTTCGGCTGGTTTCGTGTTCACGGATGCTTTCAATATTGACTCGGACTTCTTCTCTTACGGCAAATTGCGAGCGAACGTAGCCCGCGTTGGCCGTGATGCGCCCGTGTATGTAATTGAAAACTACTACGTGCAGGCAGCACAGGGTAATAACGTGGCGGGCATTACGTATCCTTTTAACGGCATAGTAGGCTTCACGCCTAATACGCGGCTTGGCGGCGGCAACCAGTTGAAGCCGGAGTTTACGCGCTCGGCTGAAGTGGGCCTGAACCTGGGTTTCTTTAACAACCGGGTTACCCTCGATGCTACGTACTTTAATAGCAGCAGCACCAACCAGATTCTGCCCGTTACGCTGCCCGCTACGAGCGGTTATACCAGCTTTTATACCAATGCTGGCGAGCTGACCAACAAGGGGATTGAAATACTGGCTACCGTTTCGCCCGTGCGAAGCGCTTCGGGCTTCACCTGGGATATTACGGCCAACTACACCCGGATACGCAACATGGTTGTTTCCATCTACCCAGGGGTAACCAGCTCGTCGATTGATGGCAGCGCCTTCATTGGCTCGATTCCATCGTTTGTAGTAGGGCAGCCTTACGGCGTTATCCTGGGGCAGAAAAAGGCTACCGCTCCTGATGGCCAGTACCTGATTAATGGCAAAACCGGCTTGTGGGTGCCTGAGCTAAGCGCGCAGGTAACGGCCAACCCGAACGTAAACTGGCAGGGTGGGGTGACGAACACTCTGGCTTACAAAGGTGTTGCGTTCTCTTTCCTGGTTGACGCAGTTGTGGGTGGTGATATTCTCTCCTTCACCCAGGCTGCCTACCGCACGGCGGGCATGTTGAAAGAAACCGGTCAAAACCGGGAGCAGCCCCGCGTTATTCCGGGTGTAATCCAGAATGCAGACGGTACCTACCGCCAAAACAATATCCAGGTTGATGCGCAGAGCTTCTGGAACCAGGGCCTGCAAAGCGACCTCAGCATTTTTGATGGTACGCACTATACCCTGCGCGAAGTATCGCTGAGCTACGCACTGCCCAAGGGCTTGCTAGAGCACACTCCTTTTGGTAATGTATCCTTTTCGTTATCCGGCCGCAACCTGCTGTATTACGCGCCCAATGCCAACTTCTTCCCTGAGGTAAATACCCAGGGTGCCGGTAACATTCGTGGCCTCGACCTGCAAGGGCCACCTAGTGTTCGCAGCTATGGTGCTTACGTGCGGTTTACTCTCTAATGGCTAACGGAATATAAAAATTACAATGAAGAATCTAGTTAATTTCCAGTACGCCATGCTCACTGTGGCTGCCCTAGCCGCCACCAGTTGCTCCCCTAATAAATTCTTGGACGTCAACGCCAGCCCCAATAGTCCAAGTGTTGTTCCTCCTACCGTACAGCTGCCCACGATTACCATCGGCACTGGCTTTGTAGTGGGCAATACCCTGGGCCGCGATGCTGACTTATTTATCCAGCATTACGCTGGTATAGGCAACCAGCCCGCTACGGAGGACCGCTACGTAATCAATGGCAACTATGACAACGAGTGGCAAGGTGACCTGTACACCAATAACCTGAACGGGGCGCAAACGCTGATTGCCAGCACGCAAGCCGCCAGCCCGGCCTACGCAGGTATTGCCAAGCTCATTAAGGCGTATAACTTCGCCCTGACTACGGACCTGTGGGGCGATGTTCCTTACTCGCAAGCGTTGCAGGGCCTGGCCAACATCCACCCTGCTTTCGACAAGCAGCAGGATATCTACGAAGGTGCTACTGGCGTGCAAAGCCTGTTTGACTTGGTGCGGGAAGGCATGGCGGACCTGGATAAGGTGAGCCTGCTTACGCCCTCTGCCGCCGACGATGTCGTTTACGCAGGTAACATAGCCAAGTGGAAGAAGGTAGGCAACATGCTGCTATTGAAATTTGCCAACACGGTAAGCCGCAAAGACCCCGCTTTAGCCACGAAAGTGATTAATGAGGTATTGCTTAAAGGAGCTAACGGTAGCGCGGCCATCAATGCAAATGCGGATGACTTTGCCGTGCCATTTGGGACGTCGGTAGGTAACACGAATCCGTTTTATTCCTACAACGTCACCAACCGGCCCGATGACCAGATGGCTAGCACGCGCTTTCTGGATTCGCTGGCGGCCTACAACGACCCGCGCCTACCCAAGTACTTTACAACAACGCCGGGTAACCCGACTTCTACCCATAACACGCCTTTTGGCTTGTTTACGGGTTATGAAAACGGCAACAACATCACCTTGCCTTCAAGAACCACGAACCCCGCAACAACCAGACGCTCAGTTTACAGTACGTATGTATTGGGGGCTTCCGGCCAGGCTCCGGTGCGTTTGCTTACCAACTTCCAGCGGGCTTTCATTTTGGCTGAGTCCGCTATATCGCTGAAAACGCCTGGTGATGCCAATGCGCTTTATCAGGAAGGTATCCGAGCATCGATGCTGGAAACCGGGCTGGTTGCTGCCGAAATAGATGCCTACTTTGCTGCCAACCCGGCTATTGTGACGCTGCGCGGTAATGATGCCCACAAGATTAACCAAATCATTCGCCAGAAGTGGATGGCGTGGGTAGGCAACGGGTACGAGGCCTTTAACGACTACCGTAGAACAGGCTACCCGAGCTTACGGCCAGCCCTGAACGTGACGGTAACCCCCAATATTCCGCAACGCTTGCTGTACCCGCCCTCCGAAGTTTCTGCCAACGGTGCCAACGTTCCGGCAGCCCTAATCACTGACAAGGTTTGGTGGGCATCTAATTAAGCCTCAGTTGCGCCAAATTTTATTTGCTTCATATCATGAAAAATACAGCTTATAAGTTCTTTGCCCTTGTGCTGCTGGCCGCGAGCTTCGCCTCTTGTAAAAAAGATTATGGCAACCAGCTCGCACCCCTCCAGGATAGCCTTGCCGCAATTCCGGTCACCGTTACCAACCAGGTGTATTTCGAGCGTTTCCCGATTGTTACGACCAAAGTGGATACGGCCAAAGTAGCAAGGGGAAGCCTGACTTCTACGGGCACGTTTTCTATTGCTTTCAGCATTCCCGCTGACAAAGGCAAAATCAAAGAGATTACGAAAGTGGCTACTGGTAACGGTGGAGTTGAGTACCTTCAGGATGGGAATTATCCCAATTATGCGACGGGTGCTATTGCTGGTAATGGTAGCAATACCATCACTTTTAGCTCCGACCTGAACGCAATGCGTGATTACAATACGCGACTCAACGCGGCCTTCGCCAAGCTGCCTGGCAGTGCTACGAAGGCGGCCGCCTATGTTTTTAGTGGGTTGAATGCCGGCATAAAAGGTACGCTGACTCCCAACCGCGACCCGCAGACGCCCAACCAACTGCGCTTTTTCTTCCTGCTCACGCTGGAAGATGGCACGACGCTCATTCCTACGGAAGTGGACGTTCGCCTGCTCTAAAGCTTGCGAAAGTGTACTATAAAAAAGAGCCCTTGCTGATTAGCAAGGGCTCTTTTTTTATGCGTAACTATACTAATTATCAAAACGATAAATAATCTTAAGCCTCACAAAATATACTGGCTCATGTCGCGGTTTTTCACCATGTCGCGCAGGCGCTCTTCCACTAGCTGGGGCGTGATGGTAAGCTGCGCGCCGGCCGCAATCTTATCGGGCACGTCGAAGAGGAGCTCGTTGAGCAGGCGGCTCATTACAGTGTGCAGGCGGCGGGCACCGATGTTTTCGACTTCGCTATTGACTTCAAACGCGATTTCGGCCAGCTTGAGCAGGGCCTCATCCTCGAAGTCGAGCTGCACTTCTTCGGCCGCAAGCAGGGCCTGGTACTGCTTGGTGAGCGCGTTTTTAGGGTCTTTGAGAATGCGGTAGAAGTCGTCCTTGGTCAGGCTTTGCAGCTCCACACGGATGGGGAAGCGGCCTTGCAGTTCGGGAATAAGGTCGCTGGGCTTGCTGACGTGGAAGGCTCCGGCGGCGATGAAGAGGATGTGGTCGGTGTTGACGATGCCGTATTTGGTGTTCACGGC
>CAXTFI010000157.1:0-12341 GCA_964243255.1 uncultured Hymenobacter sp. | reverse complement strand
AGCTCGCGCTTGATGGCCGCCTCCAGTATCACGCGGGCGTGGGCCTCGATATTGGCCGCCGAGTTGATGTGCATGGTGAGGCCGGCCACGTAGCCCACCCCGCCGGCGGCTTCGAGCTCGCCCATCTCGCGCAGCTCCTGCACCACGGTGAGCTGGTCGATGGGCTCCGACTTATCAAACAAGTTGCTGATAGCCTTGTAGATGCGCTGGTGGCCATCTTTATAAAAGCTGTGCGCCTTGAGAATATCGACCACCGTGGTCAGCGCGTCTTTTTCCAGCATGAGGGCCCCGAGCACGGCGGCCTCCATTTCGAGGCGCTGGGGCGGCAGCTTACCGGTAGGCGACATCGGTACGGGCGTTCGCGCGCCGCGCCCGCCCTGAAAGGCGGCAACGGCGCGGGCCGCGGATTGCTTGAGGCGGTCGTCCATACGGTCGTTCATTGGCGGGTAGGCAGGGGCAAAAGACGGGTAACAGCGCAGGCACCGCCTTCCAAAAGAAAGCGGCCGGGCCGGGGAAGGCCTGAACTAACAAAGCTAACTTAAAAGTGCCCGAAAAGAAAGCCCGCGGCGGCCCGCGCCCACGAGGCGCGGAGCCGGGCCGACCGGGGGCGCGGCCGTACTTTCGGGCCCTGCAAACGGCTGGCAGCGCGCCGCTTAGCCGCGGGTTTTCGGGCGCTGGGGGCGAGTAGCCACGGGTGCAGGCTGGCCAATTTGCGGTAATAAATAATTAATAATTAGGAACTTGGAAAATATTCACCTCATCGCCGTCGGGGGCAGCATCATGCACAACCTGGCGCTGGCGCTGCACCAGCGCGGAACCCAGGTTACGGGCTCCGACGACGAGATTTTTGAGCCGGCCCGCACCCGGCTGGCCGCCGCCGGCATCTTGCCCGCGGCCGAAGGCTGGTTTGCCGAGAAGGTGCACGTGGGCCTCTCGGCCGTGATTGTGGGTATGCACGCCCGGCCCGACAACCCCGAGCTGCTGCGCGCCCAGGCGCTGGGCCTGAAGGTGTATTCGTTTCCCGAGTATATCTACGAGGCCAGCAAGGACAAGCAGCGCGTGGTGATTGGCGGCTCGCACGGCAAGACGAGCATTACGGCGCTCATCCTGCACGTGCTGCGCTTTCACGGGCGGCAGTTCGACTACGCGGTGGGCGCCCAGCTGGCGGGCTTCGACCTGATGGTGCAACTCACGGACGATGCGCCGGTTATCATTATTGAGGGCGATGAGTACCTGTCGTCGCCCATCGACCGGCGGCCCAAGTTTCACCTCTATCAGCACCACATCGGCGTGATTTCGGGCATCAGCTGGGACCACATCAACGTGTTTCCGACCGAGGAAATTTACCGCGAGCAGTTCGAGATTTTTGCCCGCCAAACGCCCAAGGCCGGCGTGCTCATCTACGACCGCGACGACGAGCAAACCCAGCTCGTGGCCGTGCCCACCAGCCCCGACGTAACCTACGTGGGCTACGGCCCGCACGAGCACGTTATCCGCGACGGGCGCACGTTTTTGCTTACCAAGAAGGACGACGAGGTGCCCATTCAGGTGTTTGGCGAGCACAACCTGCGCAATATTTCGGCGGCCAAGGAAGTGTGCAAGCAGCTGGGTATCAAGGGCAAGGACTTTTACAAGGCCGTGGCCACCTTCAAGGGCGCGGCGCGGCGGCTGGAGCTGGTGCAGGAAGGCGCTACCTCAGTGGTATACAAGGACTTTGCCCACGCGCCCAGCAAGCTGCGCGCCACGGCCACGGCCTTCAAAAAGCAGTTTCCGCAGCGCCGGCTGGTGGCCTGCCTCGAGCTACACACCTTCAGCTCGCTCAACCCGGCCTTTTTGCCGCAGTACGCGCACTGCTTCGACGCGCCCGACGTGGCAGTGGTGTACTTCAACCCCCACGTGCTGGCGCACAAGCGCTTACCGCCGCTGCCCCCCGAGGCCGTGGCCGCCGCCTTCGCCCGGCCCGATTTAAAAGTCTTCACCGACAGCCGGGCGCTGGCCGAGTTTCTGCACGCGCAGCAGTGGGCCGATACCAATCTGCTGCTGATGACCTCCGGCACGTTTGACGGGCTGGATTTGGCGGCGCTGGCGGCCGAGGTGACTGCGTAACTGCCTGGGAAGTATAGCAGTTTTCACTTCGGTGCGCAGCATCGTTGGGGCGGGCTGCCGGCTTTTTGGCCGGCAGCCCGCCCCAACGATGCTGTATGAAAATACTATACTAGAAACCGCTTTAGGGTAGTTTCAGCCCGAATAAAATGGAAATGAACGAGTTGAAAAGCTAATCGAGAATTCTCAATTCCTAATTCCCCCCAATGCCTTACCCGCCCCACACGCTTACCCAGCTCGTCAAAACTGGCCTGAGTATGCTCACCATTGTGGGGGCGGCGGGGGTAGCGGCAGGGCGCTACCGCCACCTGCCCCCCAACCTGCGCGCCCTGGCCTGGCTCACCTGGTTTGAGCTGCCCCTGGAAATAGTGGCGACCAGCCTGGGGCTACTGCATCGCAACAACCTGTTTATCATGCCCTTCTACACGGTGGGCGAGCTGGGGCTGCTGGCCCTGGTGTATGGCCGCACGGTGCAGTCGGGGGCCTTTGACAAAATAATGCCGTGGCTGGTGGGCGCTTTTGCCACCTACGTGCTGGCCGACAACCTGCTGGCCCCCGACCTGACGTGGTTTAAACCCGCGCAGCAGGTTATCCAGAGCCTGCTTATACTGGGCATGGTGGGGGCTTATTTCCGCGAGCTGCTGCAAGAGCTGCACGTGCCGCACCTCGAGCGCGAGCCGATGTTTTGGGTGTCGACGGGGCTGGCGCTCTTTTTTTTGGGCTACGTGCACATTGCCCTTTTCAGCAACTACATGCTGAAGCACTACTCCTTGCAGCTTAACCGGGATATCTGGACCATCCACTTCGGGCTGACCCTGGTGCTGCACAGCTGCTACGCCTGGGCGCTGGGGCTGCGTGCCCCGGCGAAAGCCAGGGCGTAGCTTTAGCCTGGAAGCGCTACTATTGGCGGCACCTACCGAAGCTGGCCGGCACTAGTTTAGGGCCAGCTACTCCACGCTGTTTTCCTCCTTCGCCATGCCCATATCTGCCCCCCGTGCCGAGCGCATTGCCACCGCCAGCTACCCCGATTCAAACCAGGCCAGCGCGGCGGTGGCCCAGGAAATCGCGGTGCTCATTCGGGCGCGGGCGGCCGCGGGGCGGCCCGCCGTGCTGGGCCTGGCCACCGGCTCCACCCCTACCCGCCTCTACGAAGAGCTGGTGCGCCTGCACCGCGACGAAGGCCTGAGCTTCGCCAACGTGGTGAGCTTCAACCTGGACGAGTACTACCCCATGCCGCCCGACTCGCTCCAGAGCTACGTGCGGTTCATGCACGAGTATCTGTTTGACCACGTGGATATCAGGCCCGAAAACGTGCACATCCCCGATGGCACGGTGGCCCCGGCCGACGTGGCCGACTACTGCCTGCGGTATGAGGCCCGGATTCGGGCGGCGGGCGGCATCGACTTGCAGATTTTGGGCATTGGGCGCACCGGGCACATTGGGTTCAACGAGCCGGGCTCGGGGCCGGCCTCGCGCACCCGGCTCATTACCCTGGACCACCTCACGCGCACCGACGCGGCCAGCGACTTTTATGGCGAAGAAAACGTGCCGCGCCGGGCCATTACCCTGGGTGTGGGCACCATTTTGGAGGCCCACGAAATAGTGCTGCTGGCCTGGGGCGAGGGCAAGGCCGCCGTGATTAAGCGCCTGGCCGAAGGCGAGCCAACTGACTCGGTGCCCGCCACTTACCTGCAGCAGCACCCCCGCGTGCGCGTGGTGCTGGACGAGGCCGCCAGCGCCGAGCTTACCCGCGTGAAAACGCCCTGGCTCGCCGGCCTGGCCACCGACTGGCAGCAGCCCGCTGCCGTGCGCCGGGCCGTGACCTGGCTGGCCCGCCAGCTCGAAACCTCCCTGCTCAAGCTCACCGATGAGCAGTACAATGCCCACGGCCTCTCGGACCTGCTGGCCGAGTCGGGCCCGGCGTATAACATTAATATCAAAGTCTTTAACGAGCTGCAGCACACCATTACGGGCTGGCCGGGGGGCAAGCCGGGCGCCGACGACACCCACCGGCCCGAGCGCGCCGCGCCGGCTCGCAAGCGGGTGCTCATCTTTTCGCCGCACCCCGACGACGACGTGATTTCGATGGGCGGCACCCTGCTGCGGCTCGTGGAGCAGGGCCACGAAGTGCACGTGGCCTACCAGACCTCGGGCAACATTGCCGTGTTTGACGATGAGGCCATTCGCTTCGCCGATTTTGCGGCCGACTACGACGTGCTGTTTCAGCAAAACGACCCGGCAGGCGAGCAGTTTTACCACCGCGTGGCCGGTTTTTTGCAGCAGAAAGCGCCCGGCCAGGTCGATTCTGGGGAGGTGCAGCAGCTTAAGGGCCTCATTCGGCGGGGCGAGGCGCGGGCCGCCCTGCGCTACGCCGGCCTCGACCCCGACACGCGCGGGCACTTCCTGGATTTGCCCTTTTACGAAACCGGCCGGGTGCGCAAGAAGCCGCTGGGCGAAGAAGACATTGCGCTTACCATCAAGCTGTTGAATGAGATTCAGCCGCAGCAGATTTACGCGGCCGGCGACCTGAGCGACCCGCACGGCACGCACCGGGTGTGCCTGGCGGCCATTATGGAGGCCGTGCGCCGGCTGCAGGCCCAGGACTGCAGGTGGCTGCCAGATTGCTGGGTGTGGCTCTACCGGGGCGCGTGGCAGGAGTGGGACGTGGACCAGATTGAGATGGCCGTGCCCCTTTCGCCGCTGGAGCTCACGCGCAAGCGCCGCGCCATTTTCAAGCACCAGAGCCAGAAGGACCGCCCCCTGTTTCCGGGGGCCGACCAGCGCGAGTTCTGGCAGCGCGCCGAGGCCCGCAACCGCACCACCGCCCAGCTCTACAACCAGCTCGGCCTGCCCGAGTATGAGGCCCTGGAGGCGTTTGTGCGCTGGCGATTTTAGGGGGATTTGCCTGCGGCGAGAATCAAAAAAAACCCGCTACTCAGCGGGCTTCTTGGAGGGTTTGGGGCGGCCGCTGTCGTTGGCCAGCAGCAGGGCCAGGGCGGTGAGGGTCAGGCGCAGGGCCCACTTGGCGGCGCGGCTCATTTGGGGGCGGGAATGGTGGGCGCGGCGGGCCCGATGTTGGCAAATACTTCGTTGGCGGGCAGCACTTTCATGGTGCAGCTGCTGCCGCCCGCGTTGTCGTCGCAGGTGGTGCCCACGATGTGGCCATCCTCAAAATCGAAGAAGCAGCTGGGGCAGCCCACGCCCGAAATAACGTAGCGGCTGGCGCTGGGCGTGAGGTAGTAGGTGCTGTCGTCGGTGCCGCGCAGGGGCAGCGCCATGGCCCGGTAGCTGCCGTTGTTGTGGCCAATCCCAATAAGGTAATACACGGGGGTAACCGCTTCGCTACCAGGGGCTTTGCGCACCTGAATGCGGTCGATGACCGTGCCGTCGTGAAACTGCCGGATGAGCGCCGCCGCCATCACCGACTGGGCCATCTTGTACTTCACCGCGCCCTTGCTATCGAGCCGCATTACCTGGTGGCTGGCCGCCGAACCCGACAGCGCCGGGCCGGGCGCGTTGCGCACGCGCTGGGCCTGGGTAATGGGGTTGCTGGCTTCTTTAGTCCGCGTGGTTTCGCACGAGCTAAGCAGCAGCAGGCCGCCAAGCACGCCCAGCAGTAGCAAGCCAAATAAGCGGGGTAGCGTGCGCATCTTTTTGAATTGTGAGTTATGAAGTACGGGTTAACTCTGCTTTGGCAGGCTAAGGTGTTTTCACCGCAGAAGACGCAGAGGGCTTCGCAGAAGAGTCGCAGAGGCCGTTCTTCTGCGGTCCTTCTGGGTCTTGTGCGGTGAAAACACTTGAATTGGAAGCCGGGGCCAGCAGTAGAGAATATCCTGCCAAAATAGGGTTAATTGGCTGGTAACTACTTAACGGCTAATGAGCAGTCAATTTTTGAGAAGGAGTGCGGGCAACCAATTCACCACCTACCATTCCCAACTACCTCGCCTTATAGTATTTAAGTGCCTCGGGCAGTTGCGCTTTTAGGTCGGCAATGCGGGTGGCGTCGGCGGGGTGGTCGGAGAGAAATTCGGGCGTGCTGGTTTGGCTCTGGGCGGCCATGCGCTCCCAAAACGGAATTGCGCCGCTGGGGTTGTAGCCGGCCATGGCCATAAAAATCAGGCCCAGGTGGTCGGCCTCGCTTTCCTGGCGGCGGCTGAATTTGAGCAGGCCCACCTGCGTGCCAATGCCCACGGCCTGCTGAAACAGGTTGGTGGTGGCGGTCGGGTTTTGCGAGAGGGCCGTGGAAAGCGCCGTGCCGCCGTACTGGGCCACCAGCTGGTCGCTCATGCGCTCGGCCCCGTGCTTGGCCACGGCGTGCGAAATTTCGTGGGCCATTACCACGGCCAGGCCGGTTTCGTCGCGCGTGAGGGGCAGGATGCCCGAGTACACGGCCACCTTGCCGCCGGGCATGCACCAGGCATTCACTGTTTTAGGGTCGTCGATGAGGTTAAATTCCCACTGGTAGCCTTCGAGCTGCGCCGATTGGCCCTGCTGCTTAAAATACAGCTCCACGGCCTGCGAAATGCGCTGGCCCACGCGCCGCACCTCGGTCACCTCGGCCGAATTAGTTGAGAGCTTAGCCTCGCCCAGCGTTTGCTTGTACTGGCTGATGGCTAACGTATTCATTTGGCTATCAGACACTAAACTGAGCTGGCGGCGGCCCGTGATGGGTACCGTAGTGCAGCCGGCGGCAACGAGCAAGCTGCTGGCCAGTACGATTTTTTTAAACATGGGAAAGTAGCAGTAAGGTTTAGAGAAAGAGTGGGGTAAGCCCGCCAGTGAGTAGCCAAAAACAAGCCATTTTTAGCGCCGGGCGGCAGCAGCTATACGCAACCGGGCGGGGGGAATGTTTACTTTGTGCGGGCAGGGGCCACGCAGCGGGCCATTTGCCGGCTCTACTGCCCCGCGCCGCCCCCCGTTTTAGCTATCCCCGTCCATGAAAATTATCTGCATCGGCCGTAACTACGCCGACCACATTGCCGAGCTGCACAACGAAACGCCCGCCGCCCCGGTCATCTTCCTCAAGCCCGAAACGGCGCTGGTGCAGCGCGGCCAGCCATTTTTTGTGCCCGCCTTTTCCAGCGACGTGCACCACGAGCTGGAGCTGGTGCTGCGCATCAGCAAAAACGGCCGCCATATTGAGGAGCAATTTGCCCACACCTACTTCGACGCCATCGGGCTGGGCATCGACTTCACGGCCCGCGACCTGCAAAGCGAGCTCAAGAAAAAAGGCCTGCCCTGGGAGCTGGCCAAAGCCTTCGACGGCTCGGCCCCGGTGTCGCCCACCTTCAAGCCGGCAGCCGATTTCCCCGATTTTGCCAACATCAACTTTCAGCTTGAAGTGAACGGCGAAGTGCGCCAGCAGGGCAACTCGGGCCTCATGCTGCACCCGTTTGCCAAAATTATCGCCTTCGTGTCGCAGTACATCACCCTCAAGCAGGGCGACCTCATTTTCACCGGCACGCCCGCCGGCGTGGGCCCGGTGCAGCCCGGCGACGAGCTGGTGGGCTACCTGGAGGGCGAAAAAATCCTGGAGGTGCCCGTGCGCTAATGGGTGCGGTAAGCTTTAGCTTGCCGTATCTTGGTACCGTACTCTATATCTATTATAAAAACAGCCTGCCGCGCGTGCTACCGACGGCAAGCTAAAGCTTACCGCACACTTTATTTTGTTGATTATCAATCTAGTGCGCCGGCTTTCGCTGCCAGTGCTCGGTGGCTTGCTATTGCTGGCTACCATTGGCCAAAGCCAGGACGAAGGGCCCGAGGATACCACGGTGCGCCGGGCCAGCGGGCCCATCAAGCCGGCCGCCCCGGCGGGCCAGGTGGCAGTGCCGCCCGGCTACTTTTTGTTTCCGATTGCCCCTGGTCAGCCGGGGTTTTTGGCGGCCAGCATGGGCGAGCTGCGGCCCAATCACTTTCACGGGGGCCTCGACATTAAGACGGCCAGCGTGGTAAACCGGCCCGTGTACGCGGCGGCCGATGGCTACGTCTCACGCCTCAAGCAATCGTCGTTTGGCTACGGCAACGTGTTGTATATCACCCACCCCAATGGCCTGACCACCGTGTACGGCCACCTCAACAAGTTTGAGGGCGCCGTGGGGGTCGAGCTGCTGCATCGCCAGTACGAGAAGCAGACCTACGAGCTGGAGCTGTTTTTCGACAAGGGGCAGTTTCCGGTGCGGCGCGGCGAGGAGGTGGCCCTGTCGGGCAACACCGGCGGCTCGGCCGGCCCGCACGTGCACTGGGAAGTGCGCGACGCCCAGGACCGCCAGCTGAACCCCCTGCAGTGGGGCGGCTTCCCCGAAGTGCAGGACCACACCGGGCCCACGCTGCAGGCCCTGGCCGTGGAGCCGCTGACCATTGGGGCGCGGGTGCGCGGGCGCTTCGAGCGGGCGCTGCTGGTGCCCAGGCTGCAGCCCGCTCCCGGCGCGGCCACCGCCTGGCCCGACACCGTGGCCTGCTTTGGGCCGGTGGGGCTGCTGCTGCAGGGCTTCGATAGGTTTGACGGGGCCTGGAACAAGAACGGCATTCAGCGCGTGACGGTGCGCGTAAACGGGCAGCCGCACTACCAGCACGTTATCGACGCGGTGCCGTTTCCGAACGGCACCCGGCAGGTCAACAACTTCGTGGACTTCGCCTACGCCCGCACCACCGGCCGCACCCTGCAAAAGCTGTGGGTAGATGAGGGCAACGACCTGCCCTTCTACACCCCGCCTGGCCTGAGCCAGGGCAAGCTCGACGTGGAAGCCGGCAAGGTGTATGTCATTGATTTTGAGCTGGCCGACGCCTACAACAACAAGGCCACCGCCCACCTGGTGCTGAAGGGCGAGAAGCCCCTGGACTACGCCCGGCTGCCCGGCGCGGCGGCCCCCGCCGGTGCCAAGCCCAAGCTCAGCTACGACATCACCCGCAACCTGCTGCGCGCCACGGTGCTGCACGCGCCGACCGACACGGCCGGGCTGCCGGCGCTGCTGCTGCTGCGGCGCGGCGGCCGGCAGCTGGCCCTGCGCCCCAGCTACTCGGTGGGCGCGGCCACCACCTACCTCTACGACCTGCGCGCCGGCCTGCCCGACTCGCTGCTGCTGGGCAGCGTGCACCAGGCATTCGACCGCCAGGCCATGCTGCCGGCCGGGCAGGAAATGAGCTACGCCACGCCCTACGCCAACCTGGTTTTTGGGTCCCAAACGCTGTTCTCGTCCCTCTACCTCAGCACCCTGCACCGGCCTGATGCCGGACCGGCCGCCCCCGAAAGCTGGACTATCGGCACGGCGCTGGTGCCGCTTTACCTGCCCCTACGCCTCACCCTGAAGCCCGCCACCCTGCCCGCCAACCGCCGCCGCACCGCCATCTACAGCGTGTCGGCCAACGGTGGCCGGGCCTACGTGGGCGGCACCTGGAACACCGACAGCACCCAGCTCTCGGCCAACCTCAAGCAGTTTGGCCAGTTCCGGCTCTACACCGACACCAAGGCGCCTGAAGGGCGGCTGCTGGGGCGCGCGGGCGGGCAGCTCACCTTCCGGGTGGGCGATGACCTGTCGGGCCTGGCCTCGTATAAGCTGCTCGTTGGCGGGCGCTTCCGGCTGCTGCGCTACGAATACAAGAATGCCACGCTTTTCACCGTGGCCGGCGACACGCTGGGGCCGGCGCTGCACGGCCCAGCCGAGCTGCGCCTCAGCGACCAGGTTGGTAATGAGCGGGTTATTGCGCTGAGCTTGTAGGTTATCTGGCTTTTTCCGCCTGTCATTGCGAGGAGGAACGACGAAGCAATCACCCTGAAACGACACTCGAATGAGTTATTCTGGGGCGATTGCTTCGTCGTTCCTCCTCGCAATGACAAACGCTTTTATTCATCATTTTTAATTTTCCTACTATGCTTCCCGAACCCGGCACCCCAGCCCCCGACTTCACCGCGCCCGACCAGCACGGCAACCCCTTTATGCTGAGCAGCTTGCGCGGCCAGCGTGTGGCGCTGTACTTCTACCCCAAAGACGACACGCCCGGCTGCACCGCCCAGGCCTGCAACCTGCGCGACAACGAAGCCGTGCTGGCCGCCCAGGGCGTCAAAGTAGTGGGCGTGAGCACCGACGACACGGCCTCGCACGGCAAGTTCGCGGCGAAATACGACCTCCATTTTCCGCTCGTAGCCGATGCCAACAAGGCCATCGTGACGGCCTACGGCGTGTGGCAGGAGAAGAAAAACTACGGCAAAACTTACTGGGGCACGGTACGCACCACGTTTCTAATCGACGCCAACGGCTTGATTGAGAAGGTCATCAAGCGGCCCGATACCAAGGAGCACGCCGCGCAGGTGCTGAAGTAAAATCGCTTAGTTAAGTAATTTAGTTGATTCAAACAGGCCGTCCTGCTCATCTGGCGTCCGCTTGCCGCAGCAGCTCTACCACGCCGTTGGAGTTAGTACCCCAATCGGCGCGAGCGAGATGCTGCGGCAAGCGGACGCCAGATGAGCAGGATGTTCGGTTTGAGACAATTACCCCTCATTCACCAGCAAAATCTTCCCGATGTGCGCGCTGCTCGCCATTAGCTCCTGGGCCTGGGCGGCCTCAGCCAGCGGGAAGGCCTTGTAAATCACGGGCTTAAGCTGGCCATTAACGGCCAGCGGCCACACGCGGGCTTCGACCTCGGCCGCCAGCGCGGCCTTAAAATCGGCGGAGCGGGGCCGCAGCATACTGCCACTGACGCGCAGGCGCTTGGTCATGATATCGAGCAGGTTGACCTCGACCGCAGGCCCCTGCATGGCATTGATGTATTGCAGGCGGCCGTCGGGGGCCAGCAGGCGCAGGTTTTTGGCGGTGTACTCGCCGCCCACCATGTCGAGGAGGACGTTGATTTTTTCCTCTTTGAATGCCTGTTCGAAGTCTTCTGCCTTGTAGTTGACGCAGCGGGCGGCCCCAAGCTTTTCGCAGTCGCGGCACTTGTCGGCCGAGCCAGCGGTAGCCAGCACGCGGCTACCTAGTGCCCTGGCTACTTGAATGAGGGTGAGGCCGATACCGCTGCTGCCGCCGTGCACCAGCACCGTTTCGCCGGGCTGCAGGGCGGCGGTCTGAAACACGTTGGCCCACACCGTGAAGGTGGTTTCGGGCAGGCTGGCGGCCTCTTCCAGGGACCAGCCGGCGGGCACTGGCAGGCAGTGCCGGGCATCTACGGCCACGTACTCGGCGTAGGCCCCCTCGCTCACGAGCGCGCACACGGCGTCGCCCACGCGCCAGCGCGGGGCGGCGGGGCCCACTTCTACTACCTCGCCAGCTACTTCGAGGCCGGGCACCACGCCGGCCACGGGCGCGCCGCCGTACTTGCCTTCGCGCAGGGCCAGGTCGGAGCGGTTGAGGCCGGCGGCGCGCACCTTCACCAGCACTTCGTGGGCGGCGGGCACGGGCCGGGGGCGCTCTTGCAGCTGCAATACTTCGGGACCGCCGGGGCGGGTAATGACGATGGCTTTCATGGGGAAAATGGGCAGTGAATGCTAAAATTTTGATTACTAATTAGTTGGCTTGACAGGCAGGAAACGACCGGGCAAGCGCCCCTGCACGATACGCGAACAACTCGTTCTGGTGGGCTGTTCAGGGGCGCTTGCTGCATCATTCTTTTATGCCAGCACAAGCATTCACCAGCACCAATTAGCAATTAGTTCATGGAAAAATTAACCGGAAAAGTTGCCCTCGTAACGGGCGCGGGCAAGGGCATCGGCAAGGCCGTGGCTATTGCCCTGGCCCACGAAGGCGTGCACGTGGGCCTGCTGGCCCGCTCGGCCGACCAGCTCGCCGCGGTAGCCGCCGAGCTGCGGCAGCTGGGCGTGCGCACCAGCGTAGCCACCGCCGACGTGGCCGACGAAGCTGCCGTGAACGCCGCCGTGGCCCACATCACCGGCGAGCTGGGCCCGCTCGATATCCTGATAAATAACGCGGGCATCGGCACGTTTGCCAAGTTTCTGGACATGCCGGTGGCTGATTGGGAGCACATTATCCGCGTGAACCTGCTGGGCGTGTACTACGTGACGCGCGCCGCGCTGCCGGCCATGATAGCGCGCCAAACGGGCGATATCATCAACATCTCCTCGACTTCGGGGCTGCGCGCGGCGGCGGGCAGCAGCGCTTACAGCGCCTCCAAGTTTGCGGTAATGGGCCTGAGCGAAGCCCTCATGCAGGAGGTGCGCAAGCACAACATCCGCGTGTCGGCCCTCACGCCCAGCACGGTAGCTACCGAGCTGGCTATCAGCAACA